>NZ_CP027570.1:1660000-1960000 GCF_003010495.1 Megasphaera elsdenii DSM 20460
CCGATAGCGCATAGTACCGTGAGGGAAAGGTGAAAAGAACCCCGGGAGGGGAATGAAAGAGAACCTGAAACCGTATGTCTACAAGCAGTCGAAGCACTTTATAGGTGCGACGGCGTGCCTATTGAAGAATGAACCGGCGAGTACTTCAGCTAGCGAGGTTAAGCGGAAAACGTGGAGCCGAAGCGAAAGCGAGTCTGAACAGGGCGTATAGTTAGTTGGAGTAGACCCGAAACCACAGTGATCTACCCATGTCCAGGTTGAAGCACAGGTAAAAATGTGTGGAGGACCGAACCAGTGAGCGTTGAAAAGCTTTTGGATGAGATGTGGGTAGGGGTGAAATGCCAATCGAACGTGGAGATAGCTGGTTCTCCCCGAAATAGCTTTAGGGCTAGCCTCATGGCGAGAGTACAGGCGGTAGAGCACTGAACGGGGTAGGGCCTATCCGGCTACTGAACCTAATCAAACTGCGAATGGCTGTACTTATCCATGGGAGTCAGACTGTGAGTAATAAGGCCCATAGTCAAGAGGGAAACAGCCCAGACCAACAGCTAAGGTCCCCAATGCCGTACTAAGTGGCGAAGGATGTGGAATTTCGAAAACAACCAGGATGTTGGCTCAGAAGCAGCCACCATTAAAAGAGTGCGTAATAGCTCACTGGTCGAGAGACTCTGCGCCGAAGATGTCCGGGGCTAAAGTACGGAACCGAAGCTTTGGCAATTGACGTTAGTCAATTGGGTAGGGGAGCGTTCCTGCATGGGAGAAGCCTGACCGGAAGGACAGGTGGACAGGCAGGAAGAGAGAATGCCGGTATGAGTAGCGAAAAGAAGGGTGAGAATCCCTTCCACCGAAAGCCTAAGGGTTCCTGGGCAACGATCGTCGTCCCAGGGTAAGTCGGGACCTAATCCGAGGCGGAGACGCGTAGGAGATGGACAACAGGTTGAAATTCCTGTACTGGCTGAGGCCGTTTGAGCGAAGGAGTGACACAGGAAGGAAGGCGCGCGTGCGATTGGAAGAGCACGTCCAAGCAGGTAGGTTGGGAGACAGGCAAATCCGTTTCCCATGAGGCCGAGATGCGATGGGGAGCTTCTGGAGACAGAAGCGAAGGGGCTGGCACTAAACTGTCGAGAAAAGCTTCTAGTGAGGACTCAGGCACCCGTACCGAAACCGACACAGGTAGGCAGGATGAGAATTCTAAGGTGCGCGGGAAAACCCTCGTTAAGGAACTCGGCAAAATATATCCGTAACTTCGGGAAAAGGATAACCCAGCGTACGTGAAGTGCAGAAACGCACGGAGCGGAGATGGGTGGCAGAAGAGAGGCCCAAGCGACTGTTTACCACAAACACAGGCGTCTGCTAAAGCGAAAGCTGATGTATAGATGCTGACACCTGCCCGGTGCTGGAAGGTTAAGAGGAAGTGTTAGCGCAAGCGAAGCAGTGAATTGAAGCCCCAGTAAACGGCGGCCGTAACTATAACGGTCCTAAGGTAGCGAAATTCCTTGTCGGGTAAGTTCCGACCCGCACGAAAGGTGTAACGATTTGGGCACTGTCTCAACGAGGGACCCGGTGAAATTGAAGTACCTGTGAAGATGCAGGTTACCCGCGACTGGACAGAAAGACCCCATGGAGCTTTACTGTAACCTGAGATTGGATTCCGGTAAGAGATGTACAGGATAGTTGGGAGGCTTAGATGCAAGTACGCCAGTATTTGCGGAGCCATTGGTGGGATACCAACCTTGTTTTATTGGAATTCTAACGAGAAGCGTAACGAGCTTGCGGACAGTCTCAGGCGGGCAGTTTGACTGGGGCGGTCGCCTCCGAAAGAGTAACGGAGGCGCCCAAAGGTTCCCTCAGCGCGGACGGAAACCGCGCGAAGAGTGCAAAGGCAGAAGGGAGCTTGACTGCGAGACGGACAGGTCGAGCAGGGACGAAAGTCGGGCTTAGTGATCCGGTGGTAGAGAGTGGAATTGCCATCGCTCAACGGATAAAAGCTACCCTGGGGATAACAGGCTTATCTCTCCCAAGAGTCCATATCGACGGGGAGGTTTGGCACCTCGATGTCGGCTCATCACATCCTGGGGCTGAAGTAGGTCCCAAGGGTTGGGCTGTTCGCCCATTAAAGTGGTACGCGAGCTGGGTTCAGAACGTCGTGAGACAGTTCGGTCCCTATCCATCGCGGGCGTAAGAAACTTGAAAGGGGCTGCTCCTAGTACGAGAGGACCGGAGTGGACCGACCAATGGTGTACCAGTCATGGCGCCAGCCGTGCAGCTGGGTAGCTACGTCGGGGACGGATAAACGCTGAAAGCATCTAAGCGTGAAACCAGCCTAGAGATGAGGTTTCTCATTGTTTTAACAAGTAAGGTCCCACAAAGACGATGTGGTTGATAGGCCGGGAGTGGAAGTACAGCGATGTACGGAGCGGACCGGTACTAATAGACCGAGGACTTGACTTAAGCAGAGAACCAGTTTTGAAGGAGTCGGAGACGACGCGCAAAACTGAGTGAATCGCTTACTCCGAATCTCAGGAAACTGTGAAACTGGAAACAGATACACAGAGAGAACGACGATTCGGAGACGAGCAGAGAGTTTGTTAAGAAAAACATTTTTATGCAGTTGTCAGGATACGAACATCCTGAACAATATAATTCAGTGGCGATAGCTGCGGGGATCCACCTGTTCCCATGCCGAACACAGCAGTTAAGCCCGCAAACGCCGAAAGTACTTGGGGGGAGGCCCCCTGGGAGGATAGGAAGCCGCTGATTCTTATAAAAAAAGCACTAGCTTATGCTAGTGCTTTTTTGTGGTTCGTGATTCGTGATTCGTGGCTCGTGGGGAATGAGCGGCTTCCTATCCGACCAGGGTTCCCTGGGATAAGCAGGGAACCGGTTTTGAAGGAGCTTTGCGACGCGCAAAACCGTGTGAGTCGCTTATGCCGAATCTCGTGACCTGATGATGTGAAGGTATACAGCCAGACAGAGATGTCCTAGATTCGGCAGGAGAGGTGGGACGACGGCTAGTGCTTTTTTTGTTGTTCGTAGTTCGTGGCTCGTGGCTCGTAGGGGCCGTCCCGAAGGGCGGCCCGCTGTGATATTTGACCACAGCCCATTTGGAATGATGGTGAGCTTTTACGAGCCACGAACCACGAGCCACGAGCCACGGCTTTTTCGCGGATTCAGATGCGGCGTTCCGCCGCGACAGACTCAAACTGACAACATCGCTTCGAGCAACCCTCAGCTCGTAAAAAACGCCCCAACTGGGGCCTGCGTAGGGGCCGACCTGGTAAGGCGGCCCGCCTGAAATATGATGTACACGACATACATGACGGATGATGCATAAAAGCCCCATATCCCAGAAGGGTCATACCCACGATTCACAGCGGGACGCCCTTTGGGCGTCCCCTACAGCGACATCTACCCCCTAACTGCTACTTCTTCCACGGGCAGAGTTTCCGTTCGGCCATATCGAGGGCCATGTAGGTGATGATGCCGATGGCGGCCAGGGTCAAAATGGCGGCGTACATTTCTTCGTAGTTGCGGACTTCCATGCGGTTCATGATGAAATACCCCAGGCCGGAAAAGGCGGCGAACGTTTCGGTAATGAACAGCAGGGCCAGGGCGATGCCCAGGGATGTTCTCAGCGCTGTCAGGATACCCGGTAGGCAGGCCGGCCAGATGAGGTGGCGGAAATCCTGCCATTTTGTCCCGCACAGGGAACGCATGGTCATGACCTGTTCTTCCGGGATGGCCTTGGCGGCATCGCGGACCATGATGGCGATTTGGAAAAAGACGGTAATGGCTATGATGAAGATCTTCGGGAAATCACCGAGTCCCAGGACGACGATGATGACCGGAAGGAAGACGACTTTGGGAATGGAGTAGAAGATATAGAGGAATGGCGACAACAAGGCGTCCCAGCGGCGGCTGCGACCGGCAGCCATGCCGACGGGGACGGCTGTCACCAGGGCCAGGGCCAGGCCGCAGATCATGCGGTACAGGCTGGAGGCGATGTGCGGCCAGAGAACGCCTGTCGTCATCAGGGTGTACCAGGTCTGGCAGACGCGGTACGGTGCCGGCAATAACGGTTTGTTCAAAGCCATACTGGCAGTCTGCCATATGGCACCGATGAGGAAGAAGGCCAGCAGGAGATGGGGTACATCGATGGGATTACTCGTTTTTCCGGACATCTTCGATGACACCTCCTGTCTTGGCAAAGACGACGGTCTTATCGCCCAGGGCGGCTGCTTCTTCCGGACTGTGGGTGACGATGATCGTCGCCATGGAGCTGGTTCCTATGTATTTCCGGAACAGGTCATAGCATTGATGGCGCATAGCCAGATCCAGGGCCGAGAAAGGTTCGTCCATGAGCAGCAGCTTGGGCTGCATGGCCATAGCCCGGCCCAGGGCGGTCCGCTGTTTCTGACCGCCTGAAAGTTCTCCTGGGTAATGTTTGCGGACGGCCGTCAGGTCCAGCGATTGCAAGAGTTTTTCTAACTGGTCCTTGTTCAGGGAATGGTGGTGGAGCTGTCCCGGCAAGCGGATGTTTTCTTCGACAGTCTTCCAGGGGAAGAGCCCATAATCCTGGAAGACGATGGCCAGATCCGGCCGGGGACCGGTCATTTTTTGGCCGGCAAAGCAGATTTGTCCTTCCGTCGGCGCCTGCAGGCCGGCGATGAGCCGCAAGAGGGAAGATTTCCCGCAGCCCGATGGCCCGACGACGGTCAGGTGCTGGCCTTCGTCCAGGCTGAGGCTGATATGCTGCAAGACGCGCTGGGGGCCGTGGCTGCCCTGATAGACGAGGCCCACGTCGTCCAATTGCAGCAGCGCTTCCCTTCCCTTGCCGTTACTGGACATGGGCGACCATTTCATCGTAGCTGTAAGCCTTGGGCAACAGGCCTTTCTGGACCATCCAGTTCATGATACGGCTGACTTCTTCTTCGGTCGGCAGGGCATGGGCCGTGTAAGACGGCGTGCGGTACGAACCGGCGACAGCTGCCGGGATATTGGCTTTCTTCATGGCCATGTCGCGGTAGGCATCGGGCTGGTTGTCCAGTTTTTCAATGGCTTCGTTATAGGCATCGAGGAAGTGGACGGCATCGTCGTGGTGTTTTTCGATCATGTCCTGGGTCAGGACGACGACGGACTGGGAATAATTTTTCTGGAGTTTCGTATCGTCGATGACGACATGGGCTCCCTGCTGGACGGCATAGGCTGCCAGCGGATCCGGCAGGATGGCCGCCTGGATGTCTTTGCCGGCCAGGACGGCTTCTGTGCGCAGGGCCAGGTTCGGCATCTGGACGGTATGGACTTCGGCTGCAGGAATCCCCAGTTCTTGTTCATACTGGTTCATCAAATAGTCCATCATGGTATTTTCCGAGATAGCCACGGCGGCTCCGGCCAGCTGCTGCGGCGTCGTAAGGCTGCTGTTCGGCGACGATACGACGAGGAACCGGCCTTCTTGGGGAACGGCACCGAGGGCCATGGCGACGACGCGGACGTCGGTACCGGCTTTTTTCAGCAGGCCCGTGACGATCATATCGGTCATCATGCCATCGAGTTCGCCGGCTTCCATGGCTTTTTGCTGGTCTGCAGCCGAGCTAAATTCGATGACCTGGACGTCGACGCCGTGTTTGGCAAAGAGTTTTTCTGATTCTGCCGTATAGAGGGGCAGGCTGTCGTCGATGCGCAGGACGCCGATTTTGTACGTCTTCTTGTCGTTCGAGCCAGACGGACTGTTCTGGCAGGCTGATAACACGAGGGCCGAGCAGGCCAGCAAGGCGGCTAATACGAAACGTAATACACGATTCATGGGAAAGACCTCTTTTCATAAAATCAAAATGTATAAAAGTAACACGAAATATGTTATATACTCCCTATTATAGGGGAGCCATGATATAATTTCAACCGTTTTATGCTGAGATGGCAAATGGGCTTAACTTTGATTGTCCAAGGGCGGTTATTCCTTTTGTATTTTGAATACATGACAGATATATGCAGACTGTTTATTGTCTTTCGATTTTGAATGTGGTATAAATGTATATGTACATAAGAAAGGGGAGTTGATTCATATGGTAAAAAGTGTTGCCGCACCGCAGGCAAAAGGGAAGAGTGCTGAAGATAAGATTTTTGGTGCTAACAACCGTGCCGTGGCTTTGAGCGAAAAATTGGGGGCAGATAAAGTTATTAATGGGACTGTCGGTTCCATGCTCGATGAAGATGGGAATCTCATCATGCTCGACGTCGTCCAGAAAGCCTATAAAGCCTTGACGCCGAAAGAAATCGTCGCTTATGCGCCGATCCAGGGCTATCCTGATTATCTGGAAGCGGCTATCGACCAGTGCTTCGGTGAATCCCGTCCGGAAGGCTATATCCGTGCCTGTGCTACGTCTGGTGGCTCCGGTGTTCTTCATCACGTCATCCACAACTATTCCGAATGGGGCGATGAAGTCCTGACCAGTGACTGGCATTGGGGAGCTTACGGTTCCATGTGCAACGACAATGGCCGCAAACTCCGCGAATTTGAACTGCTCACGCCGGATGGCCATTTCAATATGGAAAGCTTCAAAGCCAACGTCAGCGATATGGTTGCCAAACAGTACAACACCGTTATCATCATGAATTCGCCGGCCAACAACCCGACCGGTTACGGCCTCTCTGATTCGGAATGGGACGAAGTCCTGGCCTTCTTGAAAGATGTCGTCAAAGGCAAAGACAAGAACATCATCTTCGTTTCCGACGTCGCTTACCTCGATTACAGCGGTGAAAAACACGAATGTCGCAAATTCTTCAAAAAATTCGGCAACATGCCGGACAACGTCCTCATCGTCGTCGCCTACACCTGCAGTAAAGGCTTCACCATGTACGGCCAGCGTATGGGCGCCATGATTTGCGTCACGCCGAACAAGGATATTGCCGATGAATTTGTCGCCATCAACCAGTATACCAGCCGTGCTACCTGGTCGAACTCCAACAGCGCTGCCATGAAGGTCATGGCCAACATCTGCAAGGACCCGGCCAAAGTGGCTGAACTCGATGCCGAACGGGCTAAATATTTCCACCTCATCCAGGAACGGGCTGATTTGTTCATGAAAGAAGCCGACGAATGTGGGCTGAAATATTTGCGGTACATTTCGGGCTTCTTCATCACCATCCCCATGGAAGGGTCCCAGAAAGTCTGCGACGAACTGGAAAAAGAAAATATCTTCCTCGTTCCCTTGGGTAAAGGCATCCGCCTGGCTGTCTGCTCGGTTTCCAAGAAGAAGATCCACGGCCTGGCTGCCAAGATCAAATCGACGCTGGATGCCGTCGGCGCTAAACAGTAAGTCCGTATCGGAAAGGGAGTCTTCCTATGTTCCAGACAATCGGTGTCTGCGGGACGGGCAATATGGGCCGGGCCATCGTCAAGGGCCTGGTCGCTGCCAAGGCCATCGCTGCAGATCATATCTATCTTTATAATATTCACCGGGAAAAAGCCGAAGCCCTGGCTCAAGAAACGGGGGCCGTCGTCGTCGATACACCGGAGGAACTGGCGCGCCGGTCCCAAGGCCTGATCATGGCTGTCAAACCGAACATCATGGAATCGGCCCTGGAAACTGTCCGGGAAACCCTGTCGACGAAGAGCGTCCTCATTTCCATCGCTGCCGGTGTTTCTTTGGAAAAACTGGCCTTCTATACCGGTCCGGAAACGAAAATCGTCCGGGTCATGCCCAATACGCCGGCCATGGTCGGTGAAGGCATGGCTTCGGTTTCGCCGAACATCAACGTCAGTGAAGCGGAAACGGCCGATGTCGTGGCTATCTTTTCCAGTTTCGGCAAAGCTGTCGTGACCGATGAAAAACTCATCGATGCCGTCTGCGGCCTCAGCGGAAGCGGCCCGGCTTACGTCTACATGTTCATCGAAGCCCTGGCGGACGGCGCCGTCCGCGAAGGGATGCCCCGCCAGATGGCCTATACCTTTGCGGCCCAGACCGTCTTGGGGGCGGCCAAGATGGTCCTGGAAACGGGACGCCATCCGGGAGCCCTGAAAGATGACGTCTGCTCGCCAGGCGGTACGACTATCGAAGCGGTAAAGACCTTGGAAGAAAGCGGTTTCCGTGCTGCTACCATGAACGCTGTCATCGCATCGGCAGAAAAGAATAAAAGTTTATAGTTTACACTTAAAAAAAGGCGCTGTCCCATGAAGACAGCGCCTTTTTTAGGTGCGCCCGGCATGGGCGCACTCTAATGGGTGAAAGTCCCTAAGCCGCCCGGTAGCGGGAAGGCTATAGCCAGAACCAAGGGTGTCCATCGTGAGATGGAATCTGAAGGAAGGTCGAGGCAAATCTCTGGTCTGACGAACAGAAATCACATAAGGCTAGTCATGGGGATAAGGCCGCCTAACAGGTTGAAGTCCCATAGCTACACGGAACCATGAATAGTAGATGTGGCAGACACATGGAGAGAAAGAGTGCGTTCTTACCCGGGGAGGCCTCATGGACATGATGGTGCCATATAGATTGGACATCATGGTTGAAATAAGATTTATCATGAGGAGTCAGCCGAGGCCATAGTACCTTATGGGCTATAGACCATGAGGAAAGGGCCGAATCCTAGGAGATGTTAGTTAATGAAAGTAACCAATCATGGAATGAAAGACAGAAAACTTCATCAAGAAGGCTGTCCACAAAAAGAGGTTGCGGAACAACCGGGATATGTGGAAGCGTCTGCCCATGCGAGGATTGCTGAACACAACGACATCATTGCAAGCTTGCCAGCGGACAGTCTGTTGAAGCAGATTTTATCACGAGACAACTTAAATGGTGCCTATAAGAAGGTAAAGTCTAATCGAGGAACCGGCGGGGTCGACAGGATGAGTGTAGATGAACTTCTACCCTACCTGCGGGAACATCGCCTGGACCTCCTTCAGCAAATACGGAATGGGAAATATAAGCCCCAGCCAGTCCGTCGGGTTGAAATACCCAAAGAGGAAAAAGGGAAATTCCGGAAATTAGGAATCCCTACGGTCGTAGACCGCATGATACAACAGGCGATTACGCAGGTTCTTGTGCCTATCTACGAGCCACAGTTTTCAGATAGCAGTTTCGGGTTCCGTCCCAAACGGGGCGCCCACGATGCGTTGAAACAATGCCAGGCCTATGCAGATGAGGGCTATGTCTACGTCGTAGACATGGACTTGGAGAAATTTTTCGACAATGTCTGCCAAAGCAAATTGATAGAAGTTCTGTCAAGGAGCGTAAAAGACGGCCGGGTCATCTCGCTGATACACCAATATCTCCATGCTGGTGTTATCCGGCATGGGATGTTCGAACGAAGTGAACAGGGGGTTCCCCAAGGAGGGCCATTGAGTCCGCTCTTGAGTAACATCATGCTGAATGAGCTGGATAAGGAGCTGGAACGGCGCGGACATAAATTTGTCCGCTATGCAGATGACTGCATGATACTCTGCAAAAGCAGAAGAAGTGCCGAAAGGACCTTGGAAAGCATCACTCGATATATTGAGAAGAAATTATTTCTCAAGGTGAATCGAAATAAGACGCACGTAGCCCACATCCGCTATGTTAAATATCTGGGATATGGCTTCTACCGAAAGAATGGAAAATGCCGACTCCGGGTGCATCCGAAATCCATTACTAAGATGAAAGACCGTTTGCGGTTTATATTGAAACGAAGCAATGGAAAAGGAAACGAAGTGAGAGCCCTTCTATTGAAACGATTCATAAAGGGATGGGTGAATTACTTTAAACTAGCGAATATGAAGGAACTGCTAATTCAAATTGACAGATGGATTCGACGCAAAATACGAACCATATACTGGAAACAATGGAAGAAGGTACGGACGAAACACCGGATGATAAGCCAATACGGCGCGCCCAAGTGGGTAGTGTTGGAAATGGCTAACTGCCGAAAAGGTCCGTGGCGAGCAGCGGCAATGCTGAACTCAGTTCTTACGAATAAAGAAATAGCCCGCCTTGGCTACATAACCATGACGAGCTATTACAAGCAAGTATGCGAAAACTAGGAAACCGCCGTGTACCGAACGGTACGCACGGTGGTGTGAGAGGTCGGGATTTCTACTCAGAAATCCCTCCTACTCGATCAGTCAGCGGCTAGCTGTTAGCAGTTAGCGGATGGCTTTAAATTAAAATCCCGCTGCTAACCACTAACTGCTAGCCACTAGCCACTTAAAAGGGCTATGCGCTTTGTACATGATATATAGAATTACATAAAGTCATTCATAAATTGATAAATGATTATTTTTGGCTTATAAACTCCACATTTTAGTGTAGTAATATGCAAAATAGTAAACATTGGTGTGCATTATATCGAAAATAGGTATACGCTCATGTCTAAATGTAATTTACAAATATGACATTGGGGTATATAATAACAGCATAGAGCATGTATCCGGATGCAATCTAAAAGAGAAATGGCGTTATTCGTGGTTCGTTCATGAATAAGCCCTGTGCCTGTTAGAGGCGTGAAACGTATTTTTTCTATGAAAGGGTGGTATGTAATGGTTATATTGGCCTTGCTCCCAATCCTATTCCTGATTGTAGCATTGGGGTTCTTGAAGATGGCCGGTTGGAAAGCGTGTCCAATCGCGGCTATTATCGCATTTGTTGTCGCTGTATTCTGTTATAATATGTCAGTTCCCATTGCCATTTCGGCAGCCCTCGAAGGCGTAGCCCTGGCATGCTGGCCGATCTTGCTGGTCATCATCATGGCCCTGTTCGCTTACAAATTGACTGTAGCCACAGGCAGCCTGGAAGTCATCAAACAGATGCTGACCACGGTTAGTGAAGATAAACGTGTCGTATTCCTGCTCATCGCTTGGGGCTTCGGGACGTTCATGGAAGGCATGGCAGGTTTTGGTACTGCTGTTGCTATCCCGGCTGCTATGCTGGTTGCCCTCGGCTATCCGCCGATCAAGACCATCGTTGCCTGCTTGATTTCCAACGCCGTAGCACCGTCCTTCGGGTCCATCGGTATCCCGACGACGACCATGGCTGCTGTCACCGGTTTGGATTCCAGCGTCCTGGCTACGAAAGTTTCGATCGTATCCTTTATTCCTGACCTCATCGCTCCGTTCCTGATCGTCATCTGCATCGGCGGCGGTATCAAAGCCATCAAAGGCGTCGGTATCGTAACTCTGCTCTCCGGCCTGGCCCTGGCTATTCCGGAACTGTTCATTTCCATGACTATCGGTGCTGAACTGCCGGTTATGGTTTCGTCCATCATCATCATGGCTGTCATCGTCCTTTATTCCCGCGCTTGCAAATCCACGAGCAACCCGGAATACAAGTTCGATATCGATGCGGAAAACCAGAAAGCTGTTTCCTTCGGTGAAGGCGTCAAAGCAGCTATGATCTTCATCCTCATCTTCGTATTCCTCGTCGGCACGTCGAAACTGTTCCCGTTCATCAACGGTCCGCTGGCTTCGATTAAGACGACTGTTCCTATCTATGCTGGCCCGGGGGCTAAACCTTATACCTTTACCTGGGTCGCTGTTCCTGGCGTCATGATTTTCATCGCTACCATCCTCGGCGGCCTCTATCAGGGTGCTTCCGTTGGTAAGATCGCTCAGGTCTTCAAAGATAACTTCGTCGGCCTGCGCTTCACGTACTTGACCATCATCGCCGTCGTCGTCGTCGCTAAGATCATGACCTACTCCGGCATGACCAAGGAAATCGCTGATGCTCTCGTATTCGCAACAGGCAATGCATATCCTATCGTTGCTCCGTTCGTTGGCGGCTTAGGTGCTTTCATTACCGGGTCTTGCACGAACGCCAACGTCCTCTTCGGGCCGTTGCAGACATCCGTTGCATCCAGCCTGGGCATGAGCCAGCCGTGGCTCGCTGGTGCCAGCTCCCTCGGTGGTTGTATCGGCAAGATGCTTTCGCCGCAGAGTATCGCTCTTGGCGTCGGCGCTGTCGGTGCCGTTGCTGATGGCAAGGAAGGCGAAATCATGCGCGGTACTGTTGGTTACTGCCTGTTCCTGCTCATCATTGCAGGTATCATTACCATCATCGCTCCGAGCGTCGTTCCCTTCTTGGTAAACTAAGCGTATAGAAAACACTATATAGCAGAGAAGAATAAAAAGGTATGCTACATCACCATGTAGCATACCTTTTTCTGTAATAAACAATGTGATATAATCGGATGTGAAATGTTCTTGATACGAAACATTTCCTTACAGGAATAATACGATATTACCTAAAAGCATGAGCAAAAAGGAGCAGAAATAACTGTTACTTAAATTTTTACGTTTTATTTTGAATTATTTAAAAATCAGCAGTTCTTATGATAAGTTGTCATAGGATACGATGAATCAATCGAAAAATGATATGCGTAAAATGTTCAAATGTAATTTACATGCATGAGGAAGTAGAGTATAATAATACCTGTAAGAGATAAACGGAAGGTAAAAGAAATATATTAGTTTATACTTCCGTTATATTCGGTCTTAAATCCGGTCCTCATGACTGGATGCAGAAATAAGTGTTAGGCTTATAATTTAAACTATTTGGAGGTATGTATTATGGCAAAAGGTAAAGTTTCCCCGGAGTTGATTGAACAGTTCAAACAGATCGTCGGCGAAAAGTATGTTTATACGGACAAAGATAAACTCGAACCGTATTCCCATGACGAAGTAACGGACCCCCATTACATGAAAGAACCGCAGGTCGTTGTTCTTCCGGCTACTACTGAAGAAGTTTCCAAAGTCGTTAAGCTCTGCTATGAAAACGATACGGTAATGGTTCCTCGTGCAGCTGGTACGGGCTTGGCAGCTGGTGCTGTTGCTACTTTCGGCGGCGTCATCATCTCCATTGAACGTATGAACAAAATCCTCGAAATCGATAAAGACAACATGGTTTGTGTTTCCGAAGCTGGCGTTACGACGTCTGTCCTCCAGGAAGCAGTCCAGAAGGAAGGCCTCTTCTACGGCGGCGACCCCTGCAGTGGGGACTCCTGCTTCATCAGTGGTAACGTTGCAACCAACGCTGGTGGTAACCGCGCTGTTAAATATGGTGTAACTCGTGACCAGGTCATGGGCATGGAAGTCGTTACTCCGACTGGCGAAGTCGTAACCCTCGGCGGTAAATTCCGTAAGAACGCTACGGGCTACATGCTGATGCACCTCTTCATCGGTTCTGAAGGTACCCTCGGTATCATCACTAAAGTTTACCTCAAATTGGTTGCTCTTCCGAAATACCAGCAGGACCTCCTGGTCGTATTCGACAACCTCGACGACGCTATCGCTTTGACACCGAAAGTCATGAACGCCGGTATCACTCCGGTCTGCGTAGAATTTATGGATAACGCTTCCATCAAACAGGTCGAAATCTTCCTCGATGAAAAACTGCCGAAATCTGATGTTGGTAACTACATCATCATCCAGATCGCTGGCGACAACGAAGACGTCCTCATGGATCAGTGCGAAAAAATCGTTGAACTCGCTGAAGAAAACAACGCTATCGACTCCTTGGTCGCTGACCCGGCTGTTATTTGGAAATCCCGTAAAGCTTACCTCGAAGCTGACCGCGCTCGCAGCTTAGTCTTCTCCATGGAAGATATCGTTGTACCGATGACGGAAATCCCGGGTGCTGTACAGCAGATTTCCCGCCTCTCCGAAAAATACAACGTCGCTATGCACTGCGCTGGCCACTGCGGTGACGGCAACGTCCATATCGATATCTTGAAAGATGACCGTACTCAGGAAGAATGGGAAGAAATGCTTCCGAAGATCCAGGGCGAAATCTACGCTCTCGTTTACCAGCTCGGCGGCCGCCTCTCCGGCGAACACGGCATTGGCTACAAACGTGAAGCCCTTCTTGAAAAATACACCGATCCGGTTGAACTCAAGATGATGAAAGCTGTCAAGAAAGCACTGGATCCGAAGAACATCATGAATCCGGGCAAAGTTGTCAGCATCAACGACGAAGTTCCTGTCGAAGAATAATTCACAGTTACATACTAAAGGAAAAGGGCAAGGCGCAAGGCTTTGCCCTTTCTTCTTTTTACCATTCTAAAACGAGATGTTTCTATAACCTCAAGCTATTCTCGAAAAATCATATAAATAGCAGTGAACCAAGAAAGGATGTGCATCATGCATACATTTAATTTACCCTTTGGCAAAGAAAAAATTAAACTCGAACTGCCGGAAGAACAGGTTGCCGGCGTCCTCGTTTCCCACGCTCATGAATATAAAGCGCCGAAATCAGAAGCGGAACTCGTCGCCGATGCCCTGGCCAATCCGATTGGCAGCCCGAAACTGAGTGATTTGGCCAAGGGGAAGAAGAATTGCGTCATCATTTCCAGTGACCATACCCGCCCGGTACCGAGCCATGTCATCATGCCTCAGCTCCTGGCAGAACTGCGCAAAGGGAACCCGGATATCGACATTACCATCCTCATCGCAACGGGTATGCACCGGGCGACGACGAAAGAAGAATTGATCGCTAAATACGGTAAGGAAATCGCCGAACATGAAAAATTCGTCATCCATGTCAGCCGCAACGACGAAGACATGGTCAGCATCGGCACCCTGCCGTCCGGTGGCGACTGCCGCATCAACAAGCTCGCAGCCAATGCAGACCTGCTCATTTCCGAAGGCTTCATTGAACCGCATTTCTTCGCCGGCATGTCTGGCGGCCGTAAATCCGTCCTGCCTGGCATTGCCAGCAAGGTCACAGTCCTGGCCAACCATTGCTCGGAATTTATCAACAGCCCTCATGCCCGCACGGGGATTCTGCAGGGCAACCCCATCCATGAAGACATGCTCTATGCTGCCAAAGCAGCTAAATTGGCCTTCATCTGCAACGTCGTCATCGACGCCGACAAGAAAGTCATCGCTGCCTTCGCCGGCGACCGTGAAAAAGCCCATTATGCAGGGGCTGATTTTGAAATGAAACTGGCCGGCGTCAAACCGGTACCGGCAGACATCGTCATCACGACCAATGGCGGCTACCCGTTGGACCAGAACATTTACCAGTCCGTCAAAGGCATGACTGCTGCTGAAGCGACCTGCAAAGAAGGCGGCGTCATCATCGACGTCTCGTCCTGCTCTGACGGTCACGGCGGTGAAGATTTCTACAACAACCTGAAAAATGCCGAATCCATCCAGAAAGCCATGGACGAAATCCTGGCCCGTGGCCGCAATGAAACCGTCTTCGACCAGTGGGAAGCTCAGATCCTCATGCGGATGCTCTTGAAATTCACCATCATCATGGTCACTGAAGCCCCGCAGCAGATGGTCGAAGACATGCACATGAAATACGCTGCTTCCGTCGACGACGCTCTGGCCATGGCCAAAGAAGTCCTGGCGAAAAAGGGCATTACCGACCCGAAAATCACAGTCATCCCCGACGGCGTATCGGTCATCGTGAAATAGTTGGGTTTGATGTGAAATGTTTGATGTTTGATGTAAAAAAATTTAACCTGATTCTGCAAGAAGTCTCCCGCCTCTTTAGGCGGTGAGATGAATTGCAGGTTTTTCTGAGGGCTCGATGCCATCAGAAAAACAATAGCTTCACAAGTTGATTTGCAGTATAATCAGTAGTAAGAGTGAAAGTATATAGAAAGTCAAGGCAGGTGATGATAGTGAATAAGGCATACCGATACAGAATCTATCCGACAACAGCACAGAAAATGATGTTTGCCAAGACCTTTGGGTGTGTCCGATTCATCTACAACAAGATGCTGAGTGACCGCATTGACTATTATAAGGAAACCGGCCAAAAGCTGAATAACACGCCTGCGCAGTACAAGGAAGACTTCCCTTGGCTAAAGGAAGTCGATAGTTTAGCCCTTGCCAATGCCCAAACTGAATCTGAACAAGGCATACAGCCACTTTTGGAATGACAGCCAGCATTTCGGCAAGCCGCGCTTCAAGTCAAAGAAAAATAGTCGCGCTTCGTATTCCACGAACAACCAGAAGGGTTCTGTCCGAATCGAGGGCCATAAGGTGAAACTGCCAAAAGTCGGCTGGGTGAAATTATGCCAGCATCGCCCCTTGCCAGAGAACAGTATCATAAAGACCGTAACCATCAGCAAGACGCCATCAGGAAAGTACTATATCAGTATGCTGGTGGAGTATGAAAACCAAGTACTCCCTGTCATACCGAAGACCTTCCTTGGCTTGGATTTTGCGATGCACGGCTTGTATGTGGCTTCCGATGAGGAGGATGCTAAATATCCCGATTTCCTGCGAAAGGCAGAGAAAAGACTGGCTAAGGCGCAACAGAAGCTATCCAAGAAACAAAAAGGAAGTCACAACAGAGAGAAACAAAGACTGCGCGTAGCTATTCTCCATGAGAAAGTGGCCAATCAACGCCGGGATTTCCTGCACAAAAAGTCCCGCTACCTTGCAGACCGCTATGATGCCATTGGCATTGAGGATATCAGCGTCAAAGCGATGGCAAAGCGGAAAAAGGGTGGTAAGTTCAGTTTTGGCAAATCCGTAGCGGACAATGGCTGGAATCTGTTCACGAACATGCTGGAATATAAGTTGGCTTGGCAAGGCAAACAGCTTATCAAGATAGACAAGTGGTATCCGAGCAGCCAGCTGTGTCACGTATGTGGCTACCGAACTAGTGAAACTAAAGATTTGTCTGTACGGGAATGGAATTATCCCAAATGTGGCAGTCATCATGACAGGGATAAAAACGCAGCCATAAATATCCGAGAAGAAGCCAGGCGAATATCAGCCTGACGTAATCCATAAAATACCGTGGGTCGCACGGGAATCTACGCCTGTGGAGAGAGTGTAAGACGCCGCAACTCTTTGGAGTCAGTGGCGCTGTTCTCGTTGAAGCAGGAAGCTCCCGCCTCTATAGGCGGGAGTACGTTCACATAAAGAACATCATACATCAAACGTCATACATCAAACAGAAAAAATAGGGTACCGCTTGCGGTGCCCTATTTTTCTTGCTATCCCTCCATAATTATCCTATAATAGGGGAGATGTAAATTTGTCTTAACGCATAAGGAGGACTTACCTTGGAAGGGTTAGAATCGACGCTTGTCTTTGATGTTACTATGATTTTGCAGGTCGTGCTCATCGACTTGGCTTTGGGTGGGGATAATTCCATTGTCATCGGTATGGCAGCCAAGAATTTGCCCAAGCATTTGCAGAAGCGGGCTATTTTGTACGGGACGGCCGGGGCTATCTGTTTGCGTTTCATCATGGCCTTCATCGTATCCTGGTTGTTCCAGATTCCTTTCTTGAAGACTGTCGGGGCCATCTTGCTGGTCCTCATCGGCATCAAGCTCATCGGCGCCGATGACCAGGAAGAAGATGTCCATGTCGAAGCCAAGGATTCCCTGTGGGCAGCGGTGCGGACTATCATCATGGCTGACGCCCTTATGAGTCTGGACAACGTCCTGGGCATCGTCGGCGTCACCAATAATCATTGGGGCCTGCTCATGTTCGGCATGTTCATTTCCGTGCCGATCATCGTCTTTGGCAGCACGATCGTCGTCAAAGTCATGAACCGCTTTCCCATCCTCATCTATATCGGCGGGGCCATCCTCGGCTGGGCTTCGGGCGGCATGATGGCGACGGACCATTACCTGGCTCAGTACGTCAGCCTGGCCGCGGAAAATCCGACGGAACTGAAGGTCATCCTGCTGGTCATCACTATTGCCGGCGGCTTTTTGTGGAAACATATCCATAAAAATAAAGAAGTTGTGGCCTGACACGAGAAAAAAAGCTTGACTTTTTTCTCCAATATGGTATTATATACAAGTCAGGTAACGGGGCGTAGCGCAGTTTGGTAGCGCGCTTGGTTCGGGACTAAGAGGTCGCAGGTTCAAATCCTGTCGCCCCGACCATATTTTTACACATTGGATGTCGATCCCGAGGACATCAAACAACTGCATAATCAAACAATGTGTAAGCCATGGAGAGCTGTCCGAGTGGCTGAAGGAGCATGATTGGAAATCATGTATAGGGCGAACGCTCTATCGTGGGTTCAAATCCCACGCTCTCCGCCATACTGTAAAAAGGACTATCTCATGAAGGCATCTGCCATCATGAGATAGTCCTTTTTTATTTTTTCAACCCCTGGATGCCATGGTAAATGAGACGCAGCAGCATAGCCTGAATCTGGAACCATGATTCGTCTTTTTTCCATTTATGATGCTGGTTGATGGTAAAAGCCCCGCTGACCAGGAATAAGTAGAGATTTTCCGCTAATGTTGCATCAATCTGAAGTTGATTTTGTAAAAATGAAATCATTTGAGCTTTTTCATGTGTGAAAATATATTCTAAGATGTAAGGCCCTAAGGTCTTATCTGAAAAGAGTGCTTGGTAACAAGGGGAATCTGCGATGCGTTGACAGACGGGCAGCATAGTATAGTTATTCTTGATGAAAGAGTCCCCTTCATTTGATTGACTGGCTTGGTAAAGAAGATCGGCCAAGGATTTATCAGGATTTGTATTTTCGGATAAATGCAGCGCTTCCTCAAGGATGGCGTCTAACAAGGCATAGATATCCATATAATGCAAGTAGAACGTAGCCCGTGTAATTTCCGCCTTTTTGCAGATAGCCGTGACTGTGACTTTCGGAAAGGGATACTTTTGGAGCAGTTCCAAAAAAGATTGCTTGATAACAGAACGCGTATAGCGGGTGCGACGATCTAACTTTTGCGTCATGAAGGATACCTCCTTACTTTCTAGACAATTTGGGAGATGTGTCCATTATCAGACACTTCCTCGAAGGTGACTGTTGAATGTTTTCTTGCGTTTAATATAATAAATATTGAACATAGTGTCAATAAAAATATTTATTGTAAAGAATAAAGGAGAGAAAATAATGGATATTCAGCAGATTCGCAATGCTACACTTAAAATTGTATATCAAGGGAAGACCTTTTTAATTGACCCCTGGCTTTGTGGAAAAGGAAGCCTTGGTAGTTTCGAAGATATTCCGGGGAAGCCATACATGATTCCGGACCCGGTTAAAATGGAAATTGCCATGCCGATTTATGGACTGCCTAGGACGCCGCAGGAAATTCTGGATGGTGTCGATTATTACATCGTAACGCACATCCATCCAGACCATATTGATATAGCTGCTGATGGGACCGTAGGCCAGCCTTTGGATAAGTCCATCCCTGTCTTTGTGCAGAATGAACAGGACGCAGCCATTTTTGAAAAGTCCGGATTTCAAGATGTACAGGTTTTGTCTAAGTCTCCGTTGACTCTCGATGGCCTTACCCTTCAACATATGCCGGCACGCCATGGTACCATCGTTCCTTGCGGTGACGCTATGGGGGTCCTCTTCCAGAGCGCAGACGAACCTACCCTTTATGTCGCTGGTGATACCGTATGGTATCCTGAAGTGGAAAATACGCTGAAAACGTATCGCCCTGATGTCGTCGCATTAAATGCTTGTGCGGCTGAAACTGTAGAAAATGGCCGGCTCATCATGGGCGATGAAGATGTAGCTTGTGTAGCAAAGACTGTTCCGCAGTCTCAGCTTCTTCTTACTCATCTGGATAATGTAGCCCATGCCTCTTTGACGAGATATACTCTGCGCAGCCGGCTCATGGCCCGTGGGGTGGACCATTATATTATGCCCGATGATGGAGAATGGGTTTCTTTCTAATGTGTTTTCCGATATTGCGTAGGTAATTCACCGAAACGTTTTTTGAAAGCTGCAGAAAATCGGCTCTGGCTTTCATAACCGACTTTGGCTGCGATTTCTGCCATTGAATCTTGACTATGGCAGAGAAGTTCCGCAGCTTGCAGCAGCCGGTGCTCTTTGATATGGGCTGCCAGAGAAGTACCATAGACTGCTTTAAATACGTTTTTTAAAGTCGTCTGATTTATGAGATATTATTGGGCCAGTGTGTCAATTGTGATGCGCTGGTCCAATTTTTGTAATAAATCGTAGTGGATTTTTTGTACTAAGGCCACTTGTTCCGATGGATTACTTGGAAGGTATTGCTGTTATGTTGTTCTACCAAATCGGCGAATGGTTCCAAAGCTATGCTGTTAGCCGCAGCCGGAAGAATATCGGTGCCCTCATGGATATCCGTCCTGATTATGCGAATATAGAACGGGATGGTAAACTGGAAAAAGTCGACCCGGATGATGTAGCTTTAGGTACGACGATAGTCGTCCAGCCCGGTGAACGGGTGCCCTTGGATGGCGTGGTCCTTCGTGGGACATCGAGCCTTAATACGAGTGCCCTGACAGGAGAAAGCCTGCCCAGAGATGTGCAGCAAGGGGATGAAGTCATTAGTGGCTGTATCAATATGACTGGCGTCCTTTACGTGAAGACCACGAAGGAATCCGAAGAGCCATGGGCTCTGATGCAGCTATTGAAGCAGCCGACGTCGTACTCATGGATGATGATCCCTTGCAGATTGCCAATGCTATCCTTTTATCGCGGAAATGTCTGCGTATTGTTTATGAAAATATCGTTTTTGCACTGGGGATAAAATTCCTTTGCCTGGGATTAGGGGCTGTCGGCATTGCTAATATGTGGTTTGCCATTTTTGCTGACGTTGGCGTCATGATCCTGGCTATTCTCAATGCTATCCGGGCCCTTTATGCCCCATCAGTATCCATTAAAAAGGATAGCAGGAAAATGGTTTTGCAACCACAAAGTGAATAAAATAATGTATAATAGATTATATAATATGTTTTCAAGGAGGTCTTACGATGGAAAAGGTAAAAGAACTGGCGGCACAATACCAGCAGGCTGGGAATAATTGTGCTGAAACGGTGGTCAAGGTCTGCAATGATTGTCTGGATTTGAAGCTGCCGCCGGAAACGCTGCGCATGGTATCCGTCCTCGGCGGCGGGGTGGCTGGTTCGGGCTGTATTTGCGGGGCCTTGAATGGGGCCTGCCTGGTCCTGGGCTGTCTTGCCGGCCGGACGACGCCAGAAGAAAAGACGAAAGCCGAAATCAATCAGCCTGTACGGGAATTTCAGAAAATCTGGCTCGACCGCTTTAAAGCGACGTGCTGCCGCGTCCTCAAGAGTCCGGCCAATGGCGGTCCCGTATCGTGCGGTGACCTCATGGCCGACACGTCGGTTATGCTCCTCGATTTCATTCGGGAAAAGAAACTGGCTTGATTTTACGCTTTTTCTCTTGACTTTTTTCGTGGATATGGTATTATGTATAAGTCAGGTCTACGGGGCGTAGCGCAGTTTGGTAGCGCGCTTGGTTCGGGACTAAGAGGTCGCAGGTTCAAATCCTGTCGCCCCGACCATACTTTACATATCGGCATTTATCCCGAAGATGTCAGCAAAGATATGTAAGACGCGGAGAGCTGTCCGAGCGGCTGAAGGAGCATGATTGGAAATCATGTATAGGGCGAACGCTCTATCGTGGGTTCAAATCCCACGCTCTCCGCCACACAGGACTTTCAAAGGGACTGTCCCATGAAGGGTTTACCTTCATGGGCAGTCCCTTTTTTGTATTTCTCCTATTCATCTGGAGTATTTTGTGCTACAATTAAAAACTATAATAAGAAGGGGAAAGAGGGGTTTACGATGAGTGCGATTAAAGAAGAACTGGCAGCTTTTATTGCTGCCCATACGAGTGATGATTTTGTCATGACACCGATTACCATGCGCGAGGCGTCGCTGCATACGGCGTGGGACCAGGAACTGCCTAAAGTAGCGATGGCGGACGTCGTCGATACGGTGCTGGAAGGCTGCGATGTCTATGATGTGCCGGTCCGGATTTATATTCCTGACACGAGTCGGCCCCTGCCGGTCTTGATTTACTATCATGGCGGCGGGTTTGCCATCGACACGGTCGCTGTCTACGACCCGGTCTGCCGCCGCATTGCTCAGGCGACGCAGCATATCGTCATTTCGCCGGAATACCGACTGGCTCCGGAAAATCCCTATCCTGCAGCCTATGAAGATGCCCTGGCCGTGGCCCGGAAGGCGCTGCCCAAGCTGGATGAACTGCAGATTCCCTATGAAGCCGATTTGACCTTGTGCGGTGACAGCGCCGGCGGCTGTATGGCAGCTTATACGAGCCAGGCCCTGCAGCACGACACATCTATTCCGCTGACTCATCAGGTCCTGGTCTATCCCTGCCTGGATATGACCCATTCCTTCCCGTCGGTCCGGGAAAACTGCAATGTCAAAACGGGCTTCACGCCGGCTAAGATGGTCTGGTATTTCAACCAATTCTTCCGCAACGGTGACGACCGCCGGGCCGCTTCACCCCTCTTTGGGGAATTGTCGGCAGCTATGCCGGCAACGCTGGTCTTGACGACGCAGTTCTGCCCCTTCCGCGACGAAGGCCGCGAGTATGTCCGTCGGCTGACTGCAAAAGGCGTCCGGGCCGAAACGTATAATTACGACAATATGGTCCATTCATACCTCAATTTTGAAAAAATATGCTACGATGAAATCTGCGATACCTACCGGCGCATGGCTGATTTTTTGCAACTGTAAGGAAAATAGCGTATACTAAAGACAGGTATTATGCTGGGTAAAGGATGTGCTTTTTTATGAAGAAATGCCAACATTGCGGGGCACCTTTACAGGATGGCGACCGATTCTGCCAGGCCTGTGGCGCTGAACAACTACCTGAAGAGGAGTCGAAGAAACGGATTTGTCCGGAATGTGGAAAGTGGATTCAGGCAGATGGGAAATTCTGCCCCTTCTGTGGATCCGAATTGCCGGAAATGGATGACGATGAACCGGTCATCGATGAAGCGACGGGGACGGAAACCTTTGTCCATAAGCATCGGGAACCCGTCCGCGACGAAGAACCGCCTCGTTCACCGCAGCCGATGGAACGGCCGGTCATGACGGGCCGGCCAACGCCGCCGCCTTTTCAGGAACCGCCTTTTTACGTGCGCTATCGGAAAGGTATCATCACTGCCGTCGTCGTCCTCATCTTGGCTGTAGCTGCCGCTGTGGCTTTCCACTTCTATGGCAGCCGCAGCAGCGGGGATTACGTCAAGGATGCCGTTTCCTTATCACAGCAGTTGTCTTCGGAAAATGAGTCCGTCACCGATACGGCTAAGCGCCTGAGCCAGAAGAGCAAAGGCGACGACGTCGATTCCCTGGTCAAGGATCTGGGCAAGAGCCGCAAGAACGTGGAAAAGATGGCCAAGAATTACCAGCCCAAGAACATTCCCGACCAGTATGCATCCGATGACCAGGCCATCCGCGAAGTCATGCGCGACCAGATGGCCATGTACGATACGGCCATAGCCATTGCTGAAAATCCCAAAGACGATGCCATCAGCGAAAAGCTCGATGACCTGCGCGATGAAGTCCAGAAAGCCAAGAAGACGGCGCGGACCATTAAGGTGCCTGGTGCTGATTTTACGGGAGCCGTCGATGGCGATAACCTGGTCAGCTATCTGGAAAAATACGTCAGCGTCCAGACCAAGCCCGACGAAACGCCTCAGCCCGAGGTGAAGGCCGACCCGGATAAGCAGGTCCTGTCATCCTATGCCAGCAGCAAAGATTTGTTCAACGACGATATCGGCAAACTGGCCGGCGACATCAACGCCTACTTGAGCAATCACCCCGATTTCAAAGGGACCCGCGAATTTACGAGCCGGGCCAATACGCTCTACATCCAGATGTCCAAGACCCGCAATCAGCTGGAAAACGATACGTCCATCGACAATACGGCCATGAAATACAAACTCGATGCCCTGTTCCAGGCCGAACAAGACCGCATCCGCGGCCTCTATGACGGCGTCAGCGCCAGCCAGCGCGGCCAGGACTACCGCCCCGGCTTCCAGCGTGGCCAGGCCGCCTCGAACCGCTACGATAAATTGAATGATGAATGGAATAGGTTATAATGTTAGTGGCTAGTGGCTAGTGGCTAGTGGCTAGTGGCTAGTGGCTAGTGGCTAGTAGGGGCCGTCCCAAAGGGCGGCCCGCCTGCAAGGGTATTGTATACGTCCTACATGACCGGTGATGTGTGAAAACATCCACCCATATACCAGAATAATCATCCCCATGATTCACAGCGGGCCGCCCTCTGGGCGGCCCCTACGACTGAATGATGAATCACCCATATCCCGGGGCGGGCGCCCCGCGTGGTCGCCCTTACAGAAAAAATTTTAATTTAAAACCATCCACTAACAACTTTAAAGGGCTTGTCGTCGTGCGACAAGCCCTTTTTCACACTCATTTCTTCACTTTTTTCATGGACAGGCCGATGCGGCCGCGGGCGGCATCGACGCTGATGATTTCGGCTTCTACGATGTCGCCGGCGTGGACGACGTCTGTCGGATGGCGGAAGGGGTGACGGCTCAGCTGGGAGCGGTGCACCAGGCCCGGTGTCTTTAGGCCAAAGTCGACGAAGGCGCCGAAGTCGACGACGTTCTGGACGGTGCCGCGGACGACGGTGCCAATCTGCAGGTCGTCCAGGCTCATGACGTGGCGGCGCGTCAGCGGTTTCGGAAATTCGCTGCGGACGTCGCGCCCCGGTTTTCGCAGTTCTTCCAAGATGTCCTTGATCGTCGGTTCGCCGGCATCGAGGACGGCGGCCAGTTTCGGTGCCGCGTTCATCTGTATCTTATCGCGCAGGCCGGCCAGCTTGTCCGGGTCCTTCAGGTCTTCATGGGACAGGCCGTAATGGCTGGCGATTTTTTCGGCCAGTCCGTACGATTCGGGATGGACCGACGTATTATCCAGGGGCTCGATGCCGTCTTTGATGCGCAGGAAACCGGCGCACTGCGTGAAGGTCGCCGGGCCCAGGCGGGGGACGTTGAGCAGGTCCTGCCGGTTCTGGAAGGGACCGTTTTCATCGCGGTAGGCGACGATGTTCGCAGCCGTTGCCGCCGTCAGGCCGGAAATGTGCTGCAATAAGGCGGCCGATGCCGTATTGAGGTCGACACCGACATAGTTGACGACCGACGTGACGACCTGGTCCAGGGCGGCCGACAAGGCTTTCTGGTTGACGTCGTGCTGATACTGGCCGACGCCGATGGCCCGCGGGTCGATCTTGACCGATTCGGCCAGGGGGTCCTGGATGCGGCGGGCAATGGAGACGGCGCCGCGGATGGTGACGTCCAGGTCCGGCAGTTCTTCCCGGGCCAGGTCCGAGGCGGAATAGACGGATGCGCCGGCTTCGTTGGCGATGACGTAGCGGCAGGATAACTGGTAATCGGCGATGAGGGACGAGACGAATTGTTCCGTTTCATACGAAGCCGTCCCGTTGCCGATGGAAATGAGGGTGACGCCGTATTTCTGGATCATCCGGGCCAGGGTCTTGGCGCTCTGTTCCTTCTGGTAGGCCGATTTCGTCAGGTAATAGGTCCCATAGGCGAGGACGCGCCCCGTGGCGTCGATGATGGCTGCTTTGCAGCCCGTGCGGAAGCCCGGGTCGAGGCCCAGGATGGTCTGGCCGGCGAAGGGCGGCTGCAGCAGGACGTGGCGGAGATTTTCCGCAAAGACGTCGATGGCCTGCTTTTCGGCCTGCGCCGTCAGTTCGTTGCGGATTTCCCGTTCCATCTGCGGCGAAATGAGGCGCTTGTAGCTGTCGGCGGCGGCGTCGCAGAGAATCACTTCATACGGCGAGTGACGCTGGATGACTAAGCGGCAGAGCCTGTCGATGTGTTCATCGGCCGGCTCTTTTAGGGTCACTTTCAGTTTTTTCTCATTTTCGCCGCGGTTGATGGCCAGGATGCGGTAGCTCGGGATGCGGGCGATGCGTTCGCTGAAATCGGCGTAGGTCAGCATGGGGCCGGCTTCGCTCTCTTCGACTTGCAGGCTGCAGGTCAGGCGGGCCTGGTGCCACAGGTCGCGGCGCAGGATGCGGCGGAAATCGGCCCGTTCGGAAAAGCGTTCGGCCAGGATATTGGCAGCGCCCTGGATGGCGTCTTCGACGGAAGGCACTTCGTCGGTGAGGTAGGCCTGAGCGGCTTTTTCCGGCGCCGGGCCATTGGCTTTTTGCGACAGGAACAGGTCGGCCAGGGGTTCCAGGCCGGCTTCGCGGGCCATGGAGGCTTTCGTCCGTTTTTTCGGCTTATACGGCAAATAGAGGTCTTCTACGTCCTGGAGCTGCCGGGCCGCTTCCAGTTCCTCGGCCAGTTCGTTGTTCCAGCAGCCCTGGTCGATGATGGACTGGCGGACCGTTTCCTTGCGGCTGGCCAGGGCCTGTTCATAGTCATATTGCTCCTGGATGCAGCGGAGTTGGACTTCATCGAGGCTCCCCGTCGCTTCTTTCCGGTATCGGGCGATAAAGGGAAGTGTATTGCCCTGTGCAAAGAGGGAAAGGGCAGATTGGACTTGGGATGGCTGTATACCCAGGGTCCTGGCGATTTCAGCGATCATCGTTTCCTCTGTCATGATTACCTTCCTTCCTAACTGAATAATTAATATTACTTATTGTGTAAGAAAAATTTCCCATAAAGCGTTGAAATTTTTCTTGATAACCGTTACAATATAATACAGGATACTCCCCAGTATTCTGTACGATTCCAAGCTGAAATAAAGCTAGAATATCTTATTATACCATAGTTTTCCAAGAAAGGGGGATAAAAATGGAAATTGCTGAAGTTTTGCGAAAAAACGGCTATAAAGTAACTCCGCAGCGCCTGGCTGTGTACGAAGCCATCAATCACAATCCGACGCATCCCAATGCCGAGGCGATTTACAAGATATTACAGCCCAATTATCCGTCTATGAGTCTGGCTACGGTCTACAAGACGATGGAAATCTTTGCCAAAATTGGCGTTGTCCAGGTCTTGCAGTGCGCAGAAGATGCCCATCGCTATGATTATAATACAACTCCCCATGCCCATATTCGTTGCGAAAAATGCAACCGCGTCATCGATATCGACATGGACCAGGAGGGATTGCGTCAGCAGGCGGCTGAACAGAGCGGCTTCGTCGTCAACGGCGTCAGTATTTCGTTTGTCGGGATTTGCCCGGAATGTCGGGAAAAATCGTAAGTATTTGATTTTCATATAGTCTAGGGATAGGGGCTGCTGCATGAGGCCGGACGGGCTTTGTGCGGCAGCCTTTTTTGTTATCCGTCGCGCAGGAGGAAAAAATATGTTGCATATTGGATGTCATTTATCGGTTTCACAAGGATTTTTGCACATGGGTGGCGAAGCTTTATCTATAGGGGCAGATACGTTCCAGTTTTTCTCCCGCAATCCCCGAGGCAGCGGCGTCCGCAAACTGGACGTCGACGACATACAGGCCCTGAACCAGCTCATGGCGGACCATCATTTCGCGCCTATCCTGGCCCATGCGCCGTATACGTTGAACGGCTGTTCAAAGACGGCCAAGACGCGGGATTTCGCCCGCCAGGCCATGGCCGATGACCTGCGCCGTCTGGAATACGTCGACAACTGCCGGTATAACTTCCATCCCGGCAGCCACGTCGGCCAGGGCGCTGAAACGGGGATCGCCCTCATTGCCGACCTGCTCAACACCTGCATGTTCCCGGGCCAGAAGACGACGGTCCTCTTAGAAACCATGGCCGGCAAGGGGACGGAAGTGGGCCGGACCTTTGAGGAACTGGCAGCCATCATCGACAAAGTCGCCATGAACGAGAAGCTCGGCGTCTGCCTCGATACGTGCCACGGCTTCGATGGCGGCTACGACATCGTCCACCACCTGGACGACGTATTGACGGCTTTCGACAAGGTCATCGGCCTGGAACGACTGAAAGCCGTCCATATCAACGACAGCAAGAACGAGCTGGCCAGCCATAAGGACCGCCACGAAAAAATCGGCGACGGCCATATCGGCCTCGAAGCCTTCCAGGCCATCGTCAACCATCCGGCCCTGCGGAACCTGCCTTTTTACTTGGAAACACCGAACGACCTCGACGGGTATGCCCGGGAAATCGCCTTGTTGCGGTCTTTGCAGCAGTAATTGTCCGAAGGAGGGATTCCATGCGTATTTTACATACAGCGGACTGGCATTTAGGGAAATTATTCTATGGGAACTACTTGACCGAAGACCAGGCCTATGTCCTGGAACAGCAGTTCCTGCCCCTGCTCCGGGACGAAGGCATCGACGCCGTCGTCCTGGCCGGCGATGTCTACGACCGCAGCCTGCCGCCGGCAGAGGCTGTCGAACTCTTTGATGATATCGCGACGAAGATAACAGCTGATTTGAAGATCCCCTTCCTGGTCATCAGCGGCAACCACGACAGCCCGGCCCGCCTGTCCTTTGCCAGCCGCCTCCTGGCGCCGCAGGGGCTCTATATCGCCGGCGAATTGGATCGACTCACCGGGCCTGTGGTCTTAGAAGATGAAGCGGGTCCCGTCGCCTTCCTGACGATTCCCTATGCCGAACCGGCCGTAGTCCGGCAGGTCCTTGGCCAGGAAACGGTCCGCAGCCACCAGCAGGCTATGGAAGCCCTGCTGGCCTGGCAGGCCCAGGCCGTTCCCAAAGGGGCGCGCACGGTCTGCATCGCCCATGCCTTTGTCGCCGGCGGCGTAGCCGGCGATTCCGAGCGGCCCTTGTCCATCGGCGGGACGGACCAGGTGGCAGGCAGCCTCTTCGCGCCTTTTACGTATACGGCCCTGGGCCATCTCCACGGCCCGCAGAAAGTCACGAGCGATACCATCCGCTATGCCGGCAGCCTGCTCAAATATTCTTTTGGCGAAGCCCGACAGCATAAAGGGGCAGTCATCGCCGATATCGGAGCAGACGGGCAGGTAGATCTTACCTTCCGGGACTTCGCACCGCGCCACGACGTGCGCATCGTCAGCGGTTCTTTCGAGGCCATCATGGCCGCCGATGACGACCGGCCGGACGATTTCATCCTGGCCCGACTGGACGATACGCAGCCCATCCTCGACGGCATGGCCAAACTGCGGCGCAAGTATCCCAACGCCATGGCCCTGGAAATGCCCAACCGCAACACCCAGGCCGCCGGCCAGCGCGACTTTGATCTGCAGCAGGTGACGGAACGCGAATTGTTCACCGGTTTTGCCCAGGCCATGCGGCCGGACCAGCCCTTGACCGAGGCCGAACGGGCCTGTGTCCGCGCCTTGTGGGACGAATTGGAAAAAGGGGGCAGCTTATTATGATTCCCATTTACTTAGACATGAAGGCTTTTGGTCCCTATGCTGGCCGGGAAATCGTCGATTTCCGCCAATTAGGGGACCACAAACTGTTCCTCATCTACGGGCCGACAGGCTCGGGCAAGACGACCATCCTCGACGCCATGTGCTACGCCCTCTACGGCAGCACCAGCGGCGACAGCCGTACCGGCGCCCACATGCGCAGCGAGTACGCTTCGCCGCAGGAAGCGACGTCCGTATCGTTCCGCTTTGCCATCGGCCAGAAATATTACCGCATCGACCGCAGCCCGGAACAGGAAATCGCCAAGAAACGCGGCACGGGCTTGAAAAAGGCTTCGGCCCAGGCCGCTTTATACGAAACGGATGAAGCCGGGGACCAGGAAAAGCTCATCGCCGCCAAGAATGTGACGGCTGCCGTCGAAGGGCTGCTGGGCTTTAAAGCCGACCAGTTCCGCCAGGTCGTCCTTTTACCGCAGGGGGACTTCCGCAAGCTCCTCCTGGCCGGGTCCGGCGAACGCCAGCAGATCATGCAGACCCTCTTCCATACCCAGCGCTATGCCCGGCTCCAGGAACTGGCCAAAGCCCGCCACGATGCCTTGGCCAGCCAGTACGAACAGGTGCGGCAGCGGCGGGAGCAGTGCCTGGCGGCGCTGGACATTGCCGACGAAAAGGAACTGCCTGCAAAGGAACGGCAATGGCAGGACCAGGCAGTGGCCGTAGACAAACAGTGGCAGGAAGCCGAAGGGACGCGCAAGACCTGTCAGGCCGCTTTCCAGGCCGCCCAGGCCCTGGACGCCCACTGGCTGCTGCGGGACCAGAAACGCCGGGAAGCGGCGCAGCTCCAGGCGCAGGCCCGGCAGTTCCAGGAAAAGAGGGATACCATCGCTACCCTGCGCCAGGCCGAAATCCTGGCCGAACCCTGCCGCCACCTGGACGACCTGGAAAGAGAGGGCAGGGAGGCCCATAAAGCCGCTGAAAAAGCAGGAAAACTGGCCGAAAAGGCCCGGCAGGACCTAACTGCGGCCAAGCAGCAGCTGGAAGGTCTTTCGGCCCGGGAAAAGGGCTATAAGGCGGCCTGTGAAGAACAGGTGCAGCTGGCAGGCCTGCAGGACAAGGCCGGAGCCTATCGGACCTGCTGCCTCGAAGAAGGGCAGTGCCAGAAAAACGTGACTGACGCCGAAAAGCGCTGGAACCAGGCCCGAAAGAAAAAAGAAAAGGAAAAGCAGGCCCTGGACAAGGCCCGGGAAGCCGTCGCCGGTCTGGCCGAACAAGCCGTCGCGGCGGAACAGGCCAAAGCCCGCTGGCAGGCCCTGAACGACCGGATCCAGCGCGAAGGCGAAGCGGCTGAGCTGGAAGCTAAGGCTAAAGAAGCGCAGAAACAGTGGCAGCACAGCCGGACCTTTCTGGAAAAAGCGGCGGCCAAAGCCCGGGACGAACGCATTGCCTATGAAAGCGTCCGGGCCCTGTTCCTGCAGGCCCAGGCAGCTGTCCTGGCGTCGGAACTGGAAGAGGGCCAGCCCTGCCCGGTCTGCGGTTCGAAAGCCCATCCCCTGCCGGCTGTGCGCCCGGAATCCCTGCCGGAACGGCACGACGTCGAACAGCATCAGAAACGGGCCGAAGCCAGTGAAGGCAAGCGCCAGCAGTGGGAAGTGACAGCCAAAGCCGATGAAACCCGCTGCCAGGCCCTGCAGGCCCAGTACGAGGCCCTGCGCCGCCAGTATCCCCAGGACGGGACCCTGGCGGACTGGCAGGCCAAGGCCGGACAGGCTCAAGTGGCTATGGAAGGCTTGCAGCAGCAGGTCCGGGACGGTGAAAAGCTGAAACAAGCCGTCGCCGCCGGCGAGGCCAGACTGGCCCGCTGGGAAAAGGACGAAGAAACGGCCCGGACGGCCGTGGAACAGGCGAGGACCGCTGCGGCTAAAGCCGCTGAGACGAAGGCCCGCCTGGAAGCGGACCTGCCGGCAGCCTATCGAGACCCGCTGGCGTTGCAGCAGCGACTGGATGCCTTGAACCGCGCTATCAGGATCTATGAAAAGGACTTGCAGCACTGCCGCGACGCCGTCGTCGCCGGCGAACGGCAGGCGGCCAAGCAGCAGCAGGAAGCGCGGAACTGGCAGCATCAGGTCGAAGTGCTGCGGGACCGCTTCAGCCAGGGCGTCCAGGCCCTGCGGGACCGCGTCCTGGCCGCCGGCTTTGAAAGCGTCAAGGCCTGCCGGGCCATGCAGGCCGCCGTGCCGCAGATACCGGGACTGGAAGAATCCGTCCGGCACTATGACCAGCAGGTCCAGCAGGTCCAGGGCCAGCTGGCCCAGGAAGAGGCCGCCATCGGCACACAGGAACGGCCCGACGTGGCCGCCGCCCGGACGGCCCTGGACGGCGCTGAAAAGGCCAGCCAGGCCCTGGTCGAAGCCAAGGGCAGCCTGACGGCACGGTACCAGCGCTGGCAGCAGGAAAAGGAAGCCCTGGCCGCTTTGCAGCAGGAAGGCCAGGACCTGACCGAAGCCTATAAGACCGTCGGCGCCGTCTATGAACTCATTGCCGGCAAGCAGACGGGCATCAACTTTGAACGCTACGTCCTCGGGGCCCTCCTCGATGAAGTCCTGGCCGCCGCCAACGGGCGCCTCCAGGGCATGAGCCGCCAGCGGTACAGCCTGCAGCGCTCCCAGTCCTGGGACGACAAGCGGGTCAAGCAGATCGGCCTGGATATCGAAGTCTATGACAATTATACGGGCTATGCCCGTCCGGCCAACACCTTGTCCGGCGGCGAGACCTTCCTGGCCTCCCTGTCCCTGGCCCTGGGCCTGGCCGACGTCGTTCAGGCCTATTCTGGCGGCATTCACTTGGATACGATGTTCATCGATGAAGGCTTCGGTACCCTCGACGGCGAAACCTTGGATTACGCCTTGAAGACGTTGGCGTCCCTGCGCAACGGCGGCCGCCTGGTCGGCATCATTTCTCACGTCCCCGAACTGAAGGAACGTATCGATGCCCGCCTGGCCGTTCACAAGACCGACCGGGGTAGTACGTCGTCCTTTGAGTTTGCTTGACCGTCGCGATTAGTATATAATAAAGTCATGACGAATAGAGAGGGGGAGAATTTTGTCTATTCAAAAAGTACGCGATTATTTTTCCAAGTGGGGAATGGAAGACCGGGTCATGGAACTCAGTCAGTCCAGTGCGACTGTCGAAGAAGCGGCAGCCGCCCTTCATACGGAAGGCCGGCGCATTGCCAAGTCCATGTCTTTCCTCGTCGGCGACCATCCGATTTTGGTCCTCTTTGCCGGCGATGCCCGCGTAGATAACCATAAGTTCAAAGAACGGTTCCACAAGAAGGCGACGATGATCAAGGCAAGCGATGTAGAACGGCTCATAGGCCATCCCGTCGGCGGTGTCTGTCCTTTTGCCGTCAATGACGACGTCGAAGTCTTCCTCGATGAATCGCTTAAACGCTTCCAGACCGTCTTTCCTGCCTGTGGTACGGCCAACAGTGCCATCGAACTGACCCTGCCCGAACTGGAAACTTATTCCCATGCCAGGGAATGGGTCGACGTATCGAAAGGCTGGCAGGAAGCAAACCAATAAAAAGGGGGTAGTACTATGCAATTCACCTTTAAACACACTAATTTCAACGTGCTGGATCTCCAGCGCAGCATGGACTTCTACAAAGAAGCCCTGGGACTGACCGAAGTCAGCCGCATTGAAAATCCCGATTTCACCATCGTCTATCTCGGAGACGGCGTGTCCGATTTCCAGTTGGAACTGACCTGGCTCAAAGACCGCAAGGAACCGTATAACCTGGGGGAAAACGAATTCCACACGGCCTTTGCCGTCAAGGATATGAAGGCAGCCTTGGCCAAACATAAGGATATGGGCTGTGTCGTCTATCAGAATCCGGCCATGGGTATCTATTTCATCGTCGACCCTGACGGCTACTGGCTGGAAATCATTCCGGAGCGCTAACGATGAAGAAAGAGTATACGCAACGGACAGCCCGCCTCATCGGCCAGGATAAGGTGGACGAATTAGATACGAAAAAAGTACTCATCTTTGGCGTCGGCGGCGTCGGTTCGGCTGTCGTCGAAGCCTTGGGGCGGGCTGGCGTGGGCCATCTCATCTTGGTCGATGCCGACGTCTTCGACCCGTCCAACGTCAACCGTCAGCTCGGCGCGACGGTCCAGACCATTGACCGGCCGAAAGTCGAAGTCATGAAGGAACGCCTCTTGTCCATCAATCCCGACATCGACGTCGAAACCCATGCGACCTTCTATCTGCCCGATAGCCATAAGGGCTTCATCGCCAATTCCGGTGCCGACTATGTCGTCGACGCCGTCGATACGATGAGCGCCAAGATCGCCATCATCGACGAAGCCTATCACAGCGGCATCCCGGTCGTCTCGTCCATGGGGGCCGGCAACAAGCTCCATCCGGAATACTTCCAGCTCGACTACATCGAAAAGACCAGCGTCGATCCCCTGGCCAAGATCATGCGCCGGGAATTGAAGAAGCGCCGGATCCGCCGCATCAAAGTGGCTTATTCGACGGAAGTCCCGCATAAGCCGTTCTCGGACAGCGATGAAGTGCGCCCCAGTCCGGGCAGCATTTCCTTCGTCCCGTCGACAGCCGGCATGATTCTGGCCGGTGCCGTCGTGCGCGACCTCCTGGGTCTGGAGTAAAAGAAAATTTTTGCCAGTTATACACAAGGGCTGTGCCTGAAAAGGCGCAGCTCTTTTGTGGTCCTTTCAAGGCTTGCCAGCCATTTTGATAAAAATTAGCCTTAACTTGTCCACAACACGATGGAGTATATACACATTGACAGCTGCTACTATATATAGTATCATAGGGCATGTGAAAAACGGTCCCTGCATCGTATATCTTGTGGGGGACACGGAAAAAGGTACATCTTGTATACTATATACTGTGGAGGTAGACATATGTTAGAAGTAATCAAGCGCAACGGAGAACGGGTGCCCTTCAATCGCGACAAGATCACGAACGCCATTGAAAAGGCCATGAACAGCAGCAGCGGTATTTATGAAGAAGGGCAGGCTGCCAAGATTGCTGGTGAAATCGAAGCGTATGCGGCTTCTATCCAGAAGGACCTGACCATTTATGCCATCGAAGACCAGGTCTACTACCGCCTGTTGAAATACAATAATCCGGCCACGGCCCGGGCTTATGAAAACTACAAGACCATCCAGGCCTTCAAGCGCCAGACCAACACGACGGACGATGACGTCTTCGGCCTGCTGAACAACACCAACCTGGAAGTTCTCGATGAAAACTCCAATAAGAACGGCCACGTCGTGTCGACACAGCGCGACCTCATTGCCGGCGAAGTCTCCAAGGACATTGCCCGCCGCAAGCTCATCCCGGCCGATATCGTCCAGGCCCATGACAGCGGGGCCATCCATTTCCACGATATGGATTACATCATCCAGCCTATGTTCAACTGCTGTCTCATCAACTTGGAAGACATGCTGGCCAACGGCACGGTCATCAACGGCAAGAAAATCGATACGCCGAAATCCTTCCAGGTCGCCTGCACGGTGACGACGCAGATCATCGCCCAAGTCGCCAGCGGCCAGTACGGCGGTCAGTCCATCAACGGCATCGACCGCATCCTGGCGCCCTATGTCCGCAAATCCTTCAAGAAGTACATGAAAGCTGTCGTCGAAGAACAGCGCGAAGTCTACGGTATCGAACCGGACATGGAAAAGGCCGAAGAAATCGCCTGGAAGCGGACAAAGAAGGAAATCAAGGACGGCATCCAGACCATCCAGTATCAGATCAACACCCTCATGACGACCAACGGCCAGGCGCCGTTCGTCACGCTGTTCATGTATTTTAAACCGGACTACGAATACGCTAAGGAAGCGGCCCTCATCGACGAAGAACTGCTGCGCCAGCGTATCCAGGGCATCAAGAACGAAGCCAATGTCTACGTCACGCCGGCTTTCCCGAAACTCATCTACGTCCTGGACGAACACAACGTCCGCGAAGGCAGCCCCTACTTCTATCTGACCAAACTGGCGGCTGAATGTACGGCAAAACGCATGTATCCCGACTATATTTCGGCCAAGAAGATGCGCGAATCCTACGAAGGCAACGTCTTCAGCCCCATGGGCTGCCGGTCCTTCCTCAGCCCCTGGAAAGATGAACAGGGCAACTATAAATTCGACGGCCGTTTCAACATGGGCGTCGTCTCCCTCAACCTGCCGCAGATTGGCATCCTCGCCGATGGCGACGAAGAAAAATTCTTCCAGATCCTCGACAAACGCTTGGAACTTTGCAAGAAGGCCTTGCTCTTGCGCGTCGACCTCCTCAAACGCATCACGTCGGACGTATCGCCTATTCACTGGCAGTACGGCGCCATTGCCCGCCTGAAGCCCGGCGAAACGATTGAAAAGTTTATTTACGGCGGTTATGCGACCTTGTCCCTGGGCTATATCGGTATCTATGAAGCGACGATGCTGACCAAGCACTGCTCGCACACGACGGCGGAAGGCCGGAAATTCGCCATGCGCATCATGGACGACCTCAACGCCCACATCAAGAAGTGGAGAAAAGAAACGAATATCGGCTTCGCCCTCTACGGCACGCCGGCAGAAAACCTGACCAACCTCTTCTGCAAGATCGACAAGGCCCGCTTCGGCTCCATTCCCGACGTCACCGACAAGGGCTATTACACCAACAGCTACCACGTCGATGTCCGCGAACCGATCAACGTCTTCGATAAGTTCTCCTTTGAAGCCGATTTTGAAGATAAATCGACAGGCGGCTGCATCAGCTACGCCGAAATCCCCAACATGACCCATAATATCCCGGCTGTCCTGACCATGGTCCAGTACATCTACGACCACATCGCGTACGGCGAATTTAATACCAAGCTCGATTACTGCCATGAATGTGGCTTCGACGGCGAAATCATCCTCAACGACGATAATGAATGGGAATGTCCGCGCTGCCATAATAAAGACCGCAACAAACTGACCGTTATCCGCCGTACCTGCGGCTATTTGGGTGAAAATTTCTGGAACGAAGGGCGGACGCAGGAAATCAAGAACCGCGTCCTCCATATCTAAGAGGTGACTTGTTTTGCATTATGCACAGATGCGGCAATTCGATATTGCCAATGGCCCGGGCATCCGCTCGACGATTTTCGTCACTGGCTGTTCGCGGCACTGCTTCAACTGTTTCAACCCGGAATATCAGGACCCGCAGGCCGGACAGGAATGGACCGATAAAGAAATGGACCAGCTCCTGTCCTGGCTCAGCGCTCCCACTAACGGCGGCCTGACCCTCCTGGGCGGCGAACCCATGGAAAATACAGCCGGCCTGACGCAGATCGTCCAAAAAGTCAAACAGGCACTGCCCGATAAATCAGTGTGGGTCTACTCGGGCTTTACGTATGACGAAATCATGGCGGACCCGCAGAAAAAAGCCCTCTTAGACGTCTGTGACGTCCTCGTCGACGGCCCCTTCGTCGACGACCTGAAAGACCCGGGCCTCTATTTCCGCGGCTCCTCGAACCAGCGCGTCATCGACCTCAACGCCACCAGAGAAAAGGGAGAAGTAACCCTCCTCTGGCCGGACGGAAGATAAAAGTTTGTAGTTTGCAGCAACTTCTCTGTTGAAAGCCTCCCATAATAGGGGAGGTGCCGAAGGCGGAGGGGTTGCTTTTTTCTTAAAAATAATTAATAGAAATTATCAAATAATACTATTTACAAAATTAGATAATTTTGCTATACTTTAGTTAGAAGAACACTGGGTACAGCACTATTCAGACGGGCGCCCCACATGGGCGCCCCTACAGTCGATGCGGGAATCCCAAAATCAGCGTAGGGGTCGCCATGTGGGCGACCCGCCGCGAACGCTGTACCATATCCTATACTGAATGCTGTGTAAATAATGTGCGCAAAAGGGGGGGCTTCTCATGGTTGTTGAATCGGTAAAAAAAGTTAAGAATATCGTCTCGGAAGTGTTTAAAGGCTACGCCAGCAACTCTACAGGCGGCTGCTGCGGCGTATCTCTTCCGCCAGAAGAACAACGCCAGCTCAAACGCTTGAAGGAAGGGGCCCAGGCCGAAAAGAAAGATTGACAGGGCCCATAAAAACGGCTACACTAAAGATATAAGAACAAGACGCACGACGGGGACACCACCTAAGGTGTCAGACGTCGTGCGTTTTTATTTTGCTACGAGGGGTGTATACCATGCAGTTACTATTGAACGGAAAGAAAATGACTTGTCCCTGTGACCACCTGGAAGACTTGAAAGCCGCCTATGGCAGTGGACAGGAAATCACCGTCGTCAACGGCTTTGCCACGACAGAGAACTTAGCCCTGAAAGAGGGCGATGAAATCTATTTCATCCCGAAAGACCGGCTGCCGCCGAAAGAAGCGCTGGAAGGCATGATGTGTTCCCGCCATACGCCGAAAGTCCACCAGAAAGTCAGCGCCGGCCGCGTCGCCATCTGCGGTCTTGGCGGTCTGGGCTCTAACGCCGCCGTCTACCTGGCCCGGACCGGCGTCGGCCATCTGCACCTCATTGACTTCGATACGGTCGATGCCAGCAACTTGAACCGTCAGTCCTACATGGTCCGCGACCTGGGCCAGCGCAAGACCGATGCCCTGGCCCGGCAGATTGCGGACATCAATCCCTTCATCGATGTCCGCACGGACTTCGTCCGCCTTACGGAAGACAACGTACCGACTATCCTGAAAGACGACCAGGTCATCTGTGAAGCCTTCGACAATCCCGATGCCAAGACCATGCTCGTCCACACCGTCTTGGAACAATGTCCCGATAAATACATCGTCTCCGCTTCCGGCATGGCCGGCTACGGCGACAGCAACGCCATCGAAACAAAAAAAATCACTAGCCATTTCTATATCTGCGGCGACCAGACGCGGAACGCCAAGCCTGGCCGCGGCCTCATGGCCCCGCGCGTCGCCATCTGTGCCGGCCACGAAGCCAACCTGATCCTGAAGCTCCTGGTCGACGTCTTGTAAATGCCTCTCCTCATAGGAGAGGTGGCCCGCAGGGCCGGAGAGGTTTATTGGTAGTACGGAGCTAGAATAAACAATAGAATAGGGAGGGCTACTCTTTTTGTTTCTCGCAATTCTTGTTATAATGAAATGAAAGAAAGCGGGTGAGGCTATGAAGTGGCAGATGCCGATTGGTGTCGATAATTTTTGGGATATACGGAGCAAGCATTATTATTTCATCGATAAGACGGACTTTATCCGCCAGCTCATCGACGGGCACAGTGCGGTGACGCTGATTACGCGGCCCCGGCGGTTCGGCAAGACCTTGACGCTGAGTATGCTGGAGTATTTTTTTTCCATTGAAAAAGAAGTACAGAGCCGCCATCTCTTTGACGGCCTGGCTATCGACCGGGCCGGGGCGGATTACATGGCCCAGCGCGGCCAGTATCCGGTTATTTTCATGTCTTTTAAAGGGATGCAGCAGAATACTTGGCCTGGCATGTTCCAATCTTTCCGGCTTTGGATTCAGCGGGAGTTTAACAAATATGAATTTTTATTGCAAGGTAATCTCTTAAATGAGGTGGAGAAAAATGCCTTTCACCGTATTGTCTGGCAGCAGGCAACGCCTGAAGAGTATCAGCTCAGCTTGTTGAATTTATCAGAATATTTATTCCGTTATTATCGGGTGAAACCGATTATATTGATTGATGAATACGATACGCCTTTGCAGACGGCCTATAGCCATGGGTTTTATGATCAGGCCATCGCTTATTTCCGGACGTTTTTTAATAATACCCTGAAGGGCAATGAGTTTTTGAATTTTGCTATCTTAACGGGGGTCTTGCGTATTGCTAAGGAGAGCATCTTTAGTGGTCTGAACAATCTCGATGTGTATTCCGTTATGGATGAGGAATACAGTTCTGTCATGGGTTTCACAACGGCAGAAGTAGAAAAAATGGCCGGTGATTTACAGGCTGATGCCTTATTGCCTCGATTAAAGGCTTGGTATGATGGCTATCGTTTCGGACATCATGAAATTTATAATCCCTGGTCGGTCATTTCCTGTTTTGCTAAAAGGCGTATTGGAGATTACTGGGTCAATACGTCGGCCAATGAAATCATTGCGACCCTGCTGCAGGGCCCCTCTAAAAGACAGGAAGAACGATTATTAGCTTTGTTGCAAGGAAAAACTGTGTCGGCTGTTATTCGCGAAGGGCTGATTTATCAGGATATACGCATGGATAAAGATGCCCTATATACGTTGTTGTTGACAACCGGTTATTTGACGGCTGTCTGGCGGCAGGATATTCCCAATGGGATGCTTTGCCAATTAAAGATCCCTAATGAAGAAGTGCGCCATGTGTTTCAGAGTGAAATCCTTGACCGCTTTTGTGCGGATGGAGATGTTTCTCGCTTCGGAATTCCGCCAGCGGGGGATACATCAGGTATGGAAGTACGGTATCGCCTTTTGCGGGAAAAAAATCCTTGCATTTCAAGGGCCAATGTGCTAAACTATTCTAGCATAGGTTTTGAATGATTGATACAGAAAGAGGTGTAAGTGGTGAAAGAAGGTATTCATCCGAAGTACTACCCGAATGCGAAAGTTACTTGCGCATGCGGCAATACGTTTGAAACAGGTTCTACGAAACCGGAACTGCGTGTTGAAATTTGCTCCAAATGCCATCCGTTCTTTACGGGTCAGCAGCGTGCTCAGCAGGCTCGTGGCCGTATCGAACAGTTCAATAAACGTTATGGTAAAACAGCTAAATAAGCAGCAGTACAAGTGGGCAGCAGAGCAGAAATGCTCTGCTCTATTTGTATGTACAGAAATGGAGGCAACTCTTTGAAGAAACCGAAGACGTACGTCGGCGGCCAGGCCGTCATCGAAGGGGTTATGATGCGCGGTCCTGTCAGCATTGCTACGGCAGTGCGGACGCCGTCCGGTGAGATTACTGTAAAAAAAGACGCCGTTCATTCCATTACCGAACGGTATCCGATTTTGAAGAAGCCTTTTTTGCGGGGCAGCGTCGCCTTGTGTGAGTCCCTGGTATACGGCATGAAGAGCCTGTCCTATTCGGCCCAGGCTGCCGGAGAGGAAGATGAACAGCTGACGAATACGCAGATGGCCCTGACCATGGCCGTTTCCGTCGTCCTGGCTATCGTCTTTTTCCTGGCCATCCCGACGTATGCGGCGAAATTCATTCCCGGTGTCGCCGACAGTGCCGTTCGCCTGAACGTCGTCGAAGGGGTCCTGCGCCTCGCTATATTTCTATTATATATATGGGGGATTTCCCTGACGTCGGACATCCGCCGCGTTTTTGAATACCATGGGGCCGAACACAAGACCATCTGGACGTATGAATCGGGAGAGGAACTGACCGTCGAGAACGTCAAACGACATAGCCGCCTCCATCCGCGGTGCGGTACGAATTTCCTGCTCATCGTCATGGTCGTGTCGATTTTTGTCTTTGCCTTCCTGGGCTGGCCGAATCTCATCGAGCGCATTGCTTCCCGCGTGCTGCTCATGCCTGTCGTCGCCGGCATCAGTTATGAAATGATACGCCTCGCCGGCCGCACCCAGAATCCGGTCATTCAAGCCTTATTCCGTCCGGGCCTGTGGCTCCAGTATCTGACGACGCGGGAACCCTATGCCGACCAGATCGAAGTGGCTATCGAAGCCCTCAACGCCGCCAAGCCGGCTGATGAAGAAAGTGATGAATCTAGCGAATTGAAATGAGGAGGACCTTATGAGCTCTTTTATGGATAAAGTCCAGGCCGTAGAAAATAAATTCATGGACCTGGAACAGCAGATCAGCGACCCGTCTGTCATTGCCCGTCAGGACGAATGGCAGAAACTGACGAAGGAACACGCTTCGCTGATGCCAATCGTAGAAACGTTCCGCAAGTACGAAGACATTACCAGCACTATCGACGGCGACAAGGAAATCATCGACGATCCCGACAGCGACAACGACCTCATCGCCATGGCCAAGGAAGAAATGAACGGCCTCACCAAGGAACAGGCCGACCTGGAAGACCAGTTGCACGTCCTCATGCTGCCCAAGGACCCGCGGGATGACAAGAACGTCATCATGGAAATCCGCGCCGGTGCCGGTGGCGACGAAGCGGCCCTCTTTGCAGGTGACTTGTTCCGCATGTACATGAAATATATTGAAAAACAGCCGGGCTGGAAGACCAGCATCATCAGTTCTAATGCACCGGAACTGGGCGGCTTCAAGGAAGTTGTCTTCTCCGTCGAAGGTTCCGGCGTCTATGGCAAATTGAAATATGAATCAGGTGTTCATCGCGTCCAGCGCGTGCCTGTCACCGAAGCCGGCGGCCGTATCCACACGTCGACGGCAACCGTCGCCGTCCTGCCGGAAGCAGAAGACGTCGAAATCGACCTCAATATGGACGACGTCCGCGTCGACTATTTCCGCGCCTCCGGGGCCGGCGGCCAGCACGTCAACAAGACGAGTTCTGCCGTACGCATGACCCATATCCCGACGGGGATGGTCGTCGAATGTCAGGACGAACGGTCCCAGCTGGAAAACCGTGCCAAAGCCTTGCGCGTCTTGAAAGCCCGTCTCCTTGACCAGGCCCAGCAGAAGGCCGATGCCGAATTGACAGAAGAACGGCGCAGCCAGGTCGGTACCGGCGACCGCAGCGAACGCATCCGCACGTATAACTTCCCTCAGGGCCGCGTGACGGACCATCGCATCAACCTGACGTTGTACAAACTGGATAACATCCTCAACGGCGATATTGACGAATTTATCCAAGCTTTGGCTGAAGCCCGCCGGGCCGAATTGATGAAAGAAGCCGAAGATGAATAAGATTTGGACTATCGGTGCCTTGCTGCAATGGACGCAACAGTATTTTGCCGGCAAAGGCATCGATTCGCCGCGCCTCGATGCGGAAATTCTCTTGGCCCATGTCCTGCATAAAGAGCGCATCTATCTGTACGCCCATTATGACGAACCCCTGAACGGCGAAGAACTGGCAGCCTACCGGGCAATGGTCAAAAAGCGGGCCGACCGATTATCGGTGGCCCATATCCTAGGCACCAAAGCTTTCATGGGCCTCGATTTCAAGGTCAGTGAAGACGTCCTCATCCCCAGGCCGGAAACGGAAATGCTCGTCGAGACCGTCGTCACCGCTGCCGAAGGGACGGCGCCGGTCATCATCGACATCGGTACGGGCAGCGGGGCCATCGTCCTCAGCCTGCTCCATTACCTGCCGCAGGCGACGGGGACTGGCGTCGACATCTCGACCAAGGCCCTGGCTATAGCTACTGGAAATGGCCGTTCCCTGGGACTCGACGACCGCGTGACCTGGATTGAAAGCGATTTATTCACACAGGTTCCGCCTGGCACCTGTGACTGGCTGGTATCCAATCCGCCTTATCTGACGCAGGGCGATATGGAACAGCTCCAGCCGGAAGTACGCCACGATCCGGCGCTGGCCCTGTACGGCGGCGACGACGGCTTGGACTTCTATCGCCGCATTGCCGCAGACAGCCCGGCTTATGTCAAGGTTGGCGGCCACTGCGCTGTCGAAATCGGCGCCGGCCAGGCAGACGACGTGACAGCGATTTTCTGTACAGGTGGTGCCTATGAGCATGACCAGACCGTCAAGGATTACGGCGGCATAGACAGGGTCCTCGTATTTTCCAGAAAAGGGTAGATACTATGAAACAGACGAAGCTTGTAGAAATTACGGATATAGAGAAACAGAAAGCCATCCTCGAAGAAGCGGGCCGTATCATCCGCGACGGCGGCCTGGTCGTCTTTCCGACGGAAACGGTTTACGGTATCGGTGCCAACGGCCTCGATGCCGACGCCTGCCGCAGCATTTACGTCGCCAAAGGCCGTCCCAGCGATAATCCGCTCATCCTGACGGTGCCCGATGAAGAAGGGGCCCGCCAGGCAGCAGCTGTCATCCCGCCGACGGCACAGAAGCTCATGGACCGCTTTTGGCCGGGACCGCTGACTATCGTCTTGCCGCGAAAGCCCATCGTACCCGATGCGGCGACTGGCGGCCTCGATACGGTGGCCCTGCGCTGCCCAGATCATGATATCTGCCGGGCTTTCCTGCGCTGTGCCGGTGTCCCCGTTGCCGGTCCCAGTGCCAACTTGTCGACCCGGCCCAGTCCGACGACGGCAGAAGAAGTCATGCACGACATGGATGGCCGCGTCGATATGGTCATCGATGGCGGTCCTTGTCATATCGGCGTCGAATCGACCATCGTCGAATGTAACGGCGATGACGGTGTCACCATCCTGCGTCCCGGCGGTGTTACCATCGAGATGCTGCAGGAAGTCGTACCTCATGTCCGGCTTGACACGACACTGGTCACGGGGAAGGGCGTCCCCAAGGCGCCGGGCATGAAATATCGCCACTATGCGCCGTCGGCACCGATGACGGTTGTCGTCGGCCCTGTCGATAAGGTAACGGAAAAACTGCAAGCCTTATACGACCAGGCCAAGGGCGAAGGCAAGACCGTCGGTTTTTTGGTCAGCGAAGAAGTAGGAGCTTCGTTCCCTCATAAGGATATGTATATCTGGGGCCGTCATGGCGACAAGGAAGCCTTGGCCAATCAGCTCTATACGGGCCTCTTGTCCTTTGACAGTGACAAAGTCGACGTCATCCTGGCCGAAGGCATTGATGATGAAGGCCTGGGCCTGGCTATCATGAACCGCATGAAGAAAGCCGCCGGTGGTCACGTAGTCATTGTCGGTTAAACCTTTTCACACGACTCCGAAAGGGGTATAATAAAACTGAATTTATCAGCATACATGGGAGGAATTGATTATGAAATTAGTACTCGGCGCCGATCACGGCGGATTTGACCTGAAGGAAAACATCAAAGAATATTTGAAGGAACAAGGCATTGAATTCACCGATTACGGCACTTTGACGGGCGAACGCTGCGATTATCCGGACATTGCCAAGAAAGTCGCTGAAGCCGTCGCTGACGGTACCTTCGACCGGGGCATCCTCGTCTGCGGCACGGGCATCGGCATCGGCATTGCTGCCAACAAAGTCCACGGCATCCGGGCAGCTCTCTGCCACGACTGCTTCTCAGCAGAATATTGCCGCCGCCATAATGACGCTAACATCCTGACCATGGGCGGCCGCGTCATCGGTCCGGGCCTGGCCAGAGAAATCGTCCGCATCTTCCTCTCCACTGGTTTTGATGGCGGCCGCCACGCAGTCCGCGTCGCCAAAATTGCAGAAATGGATAAATAGGAAAGGAGATTTCACACATGCACGTACAAGTAATGGACCATCCGCTCATTCAGCACAAAGTCACGCTCATGCGGAAAAAGGAAACAGGTTCGAAAGATTTCCGCAACCTCTTGGAAGAAATCACCATGCTCATGGGTTACGAAATTACACGGGACCTGCCTTTAGAAGATGTTGAAATCGAAACGCCTGTCGCCAAAATGATGGGTAAACAGATCAGCGGCAAGAAATTGGGCATCGTCCCGGTTCTGCGCGCTGGCTTGGGTATGGTACAGGGCATGCTCAACCTCATCCCGACGGCTAAAGTCGGCCATATCGGTCTCTACCGCGACCCGCAGACGCTGGAACCGGTCGAATATTACTGCAAGCTGCCTGATGTCGAAGACCGCGATTTCATCATCGTCGACCCCATGCTGGCTACGGGCGGCAGTGCTTCCGCTGCCATTACGCTGCTGAAAGAAAAGGGCATCAAGAACATCAAGCTCATGTGCCTCGTCGCAGCTCCCCAGGGCGTCCAGAAAGTCAATGCCGACCATCCCGACGTCCGCATCTACGTCGCTGCTCTCGATGACAAACTCAACGACCAAGGCTATATCGTCCCCGGCTTAGGCGATGCCGGCGACCGCATTTTCGGCACGAAATAATCGTTCATCGACGTAGAGGCCGCCATAATCGGCGGCCTGCTCGGCTTCGCCAAACGAATCACGCCAAACGACCCACAAAAAAAGCCTGCCGCAAGGCAGGCTTTTTTTAATGCGCACAAGGATGAACCTTGGCGATAGCTTGTAAATCATAAGGTGTTTCTTGATAGACGATATTCAGCCAGTTATGATAGAACAGGTGGGCGTAGCTGCACCACGTGAAATATGGCCTCTTCGTATCGTTGTCATTCGGATAGTAGTTCTTGGGCACTGCAATGGGCAGGCCCTTTTTCTTATCCCGCAGGTATTCCTCTTCCAGGGTCCGCCGGTCGTACTCGAAGTGACCGAGGACGAAGAAACGGCGGTGATCCGGCGTACCGATGATGTTGATACCGTTTTCGACGGACCGTGAGAGGATGTCGAGCTGCGGCGTATTATAGACTTGGATGTCGTTAATCGCCGTATGCCGCGACTGGGGGATGAAGTAACGGTCATCGAAGCCCCGCAAGAGGGGGTGGTGCTTCTGGGTCAGCTGGTATTCAAAGATACCGAAGAGCTTGGCCGGCAGGAGCCGCTTTTCGATGCCATAGTAGTAATACAGGGCTGCCTGGGCGCCCCAGCAGAAGTGGAGCGTCGAGAAGGCATGTGTCTTGGCCCATTCAAAGTATGTCTTCATTTCCGGCCAGTAGTCGACAGACTCGAAAGGAATCTGTTCGACTGGGGCGCCGGTAATGATGAAACCGTCATAGTAATTATCCTTGATTTCATCGAAGACGTAGTAGTTTTCTTCTAAATAAGACGGATCGGTGTGGGTGCTCTCATGAGTTTCTGTGTGGCAGAAGTCCACTTCGACCTGGAGCGGCGAATCACCGAGGAGGCGGAGAAGCTGCAGCTCTGTCGGTTTCTTCAAAGGCATCAAGTTGAGGATAAGGATACGCAAAGGCCGTATATCCTGATGGAGGGCCATTCCCTTATCGATGGTGAAGATACCTTCTTCGTGAAGTTTTTCCTTGGCGGAAAGACCGTCAGCAATTTTAATAGGCATAGTGCATTTCTCCTTATCTTAGTTCTTAGATGGTTGCCAGTGCTTTTTCAACAGCAGCGAGGAGGTCTTCGATGTTTTCCAGGCCTACAGAGATACGGATCGTGCCCGGTGTGATACCGCAGGCGCGCTGTGCTTCTTCCGAAAGCTGCTGATGTGTCGTCGAAGCCGGATGAACGAGGAGGGACTTGGAGTCGCCGACGTTAGCCAGGTCGGAGAAGATGTCCGCATTGTCAATGAATTTACGGGCAGCTGCATAGCCGTCTTTCAATTCAAAGGAGAAAATCGAACCGGTTCCCTTGGGGAAGTATTTCTGAGCCAGTTTGTAGTACGGCGAAGACGGAAGGGACGGATAGTTGACCTTAGCGACTTTCGGATGATTTTCAAGGAAGTCTGCAATCTTCTGAGCGTTAGCGACGTGGCGTTCGATGCGAAGGGACAAGGATTCGAGGCCCTGGATGAGGAGCCATGCATTGAACGGGCTGATGCAAGCACCGAGGTCGCGGAGGGCTTTGGCGCGGATACGAGTTACGAAGCCAGCACCGGGGATATCCTTGGCGAAGTTAACGCCGTTGTAGGATTCGTCAGGCGAAGCAAATTCTTTGAAGCGGCCGGAACCAGCCCAGTCGAATTTGCCGTTTTCAACGATGAGGCCGCCCAGGGTCGTGCCGTGGCCGCCGATGAATTTCGTAGCCGAATGGACGACGATGTCAGCACCGTGTTCGAGCGGACGGAAGAGAAACGGCGTAGCGAAGGTGTTGTCAACGATGACCGGAAGGCCGTTCTTGTGGGCGATTTCAGCGATGGCTTCGAAGTCCGGAATGTTGATAGCCGGGTTGCCGAGGCTTTCCAGGTAAATGGCTTTCGTCTTGTCGTTGATGTATTTGGCAAAGGACTGCGGGTCATCGGGATCGGCGAAGTGCGTCGTAATGCCGAGGTGTTTGAATGTTTCACTGAACAGTTCGACTGTGCCGCCGTACAGCGTCGGAGCAGCGATGATTTCGTCACCGGCACCGGCAAGGTTGATAATGGAGTACGCAATGGCCGATGCGCCGCTGGCCGTAGCCAAGCCAGCTGTGCCGCCTTCCAGGGCTGCAATACGTTTTTCCAAGACGTCTTGCGTCGGGTTGGTCAAACGGCTGTAGATGTAGCCAGCGTCTTTCAAAGCAAAGCGGTCTTCAGCCTGCTGGGTATCTTTGAAAACATAAGATGTCGTCTGATAAATAGGAACGGCGCGGGCACCCGTTGCCGGATCCGGTACCTGACCTGCATGCTGCTGTAATGTTTCAAATTTGTAGTTAGTGTTTTCGCTCATAATACATTTCCCCCTAATATTGTAAAATATATATAATGTAATATAAACTTGAAAGCCTTGTAACAAAAAAAGCTTCCGTCCCAAGTAAGGGACGGAAGCACCGTGATACCACCCAATTTCACCCATCCTTCACAAGATGAGCCTCTTCAGGTACGCAGGCAGATGAGCCTTCAATACCATAGTGCTGTAACGGGCACGCCCGGATGGCCTAACTGTTCGACCAATCTGCTCGGAGTCCATCTTCCACGATGACCCTTGCATTCCCTTTCACCAAATGGGAACTCTCTGTGCCAATTCCTATCGTGTACTCTTCTCTTCATTGCAACACTATCAAGTTGTTGACGTAAGTCTACCATCAAAAATGCACTTTGTCAAATGATTTTCGCAAAAAAGTATAGAAAAAAATACGTTAAACGTTATATCATTCAGCGAAACATAACGGATGATGGAACTGCGTATAATAAGCCTATGCTTTCATGCACAGTCTCTTTTTTGGAGTTTGAAAAAACAAATTGACAATGTTATACTCTAATTATGAGTTAACGGAATTTGATTATAGATAGGAAACGCAGCATGAATCAGACTGAAAAATGTTTATCCTTTCTTTGGGCGAAAAAAAGGAACAAAGTGGTCAGTTTTTTTGGTTGCCTCTCACACTGCATTTGAAAGATACTATGGGGGTCATGAAGTTCTTGTGGCATCATTGGGTGAGTGAGGGACAAAGGGAAATCATTAGTCGTACATTGTCGGATACCGGAGAGGTGGCAATGGATATAGCTCGTCGTTTGGCATGTTTTTTGGCAGGAATTCATGATTTTGGCAAATGTACCCCTGCCTTTCAGACACAGAAGGGGTATCAAAATTCACCAGATTTGGATATAGCACTTCTGAATCGCTTGGAACAGGCCGGACTCACAGGCATTTCGTCATTGAACTTGGACATGGCTGCAAGAAAACGTTCACATCATACTGTGACGGGCGAATATCTGTTGCAATATTTCGGTGTGCAACAAGATATCGCTTCTGTCATAGGGGCACATCACGGTAAGCCTGTAGATAAAGAAGAGATCGTAACTAAGATGAAACGTTATCCTCGGTATTGCTTTCAGGATGAAACAAAAGGCCCTTGTCAAAGATTGTGGTTAGCAATGCAGAAGAAACTCCTAGAGGGGAGCTTGGAAAATTTTCCGATAAGTGTCTTTCCCGCACGAGCGGGGGTGATCCCCGATGTACATGACACCGCCAGTTTTGTTATCTCCAAAATAGATACCATAATTGGGAGTGCCATCGGAATTGATATAGGGTTTACCCAGGTTATCGTTTACATTTTGCAGGAAGTCACGTATACTTATATTAGAGCCAATTGTTGGTACTGGCCACGGAGGCGTCACCTCATTAGAGTGTGAATCCGTGGAGGTACTGCCAATGATTGGTTCTTTTTCATTTGATATATCATAAGCTCTAAATTGGGTATATTCTCCATCTTCAACACTAAAGCGTCTTTCCCGCACGAGCGGGGGTGATCCTGACTATCCAGATGCGACATTGTGTACGTGCTGGTCTTTCCCGCACGAGCGGGGCAACAATTCACAGAAGCTGCCGCATTATGCAGTTGTTTGCTTAATGCGACAGTCTGTTTTTGCCGCGTAGAGAAATACGGAATTATTTTTGAAAGAGCAAAGTGGAAGCCGTCCGAATATTACAAGTCATGCGGCTGCAGGCAGGCGATGAGGCTGTCTGTGTCTTTTTTTGTCGTAGCCCAGCTAGTGGCCAGGCGGATAATGGTATGGTCGGCATCGTAGGGTTCCCAGCGGCTGAAGGCGACGGTATGGCTTAACGCCTCGATTTTTTGGTTGTCCATGATGACGAAAATTTGATTGGTCACGGTGGGGATATAGAAAGTATATCCGGCTGCTTTCAAAGCCTGGCGGATGACATTGGCGCTTTCAATGGCTGGACGCCCGATTCGTTCGTAGAGGCCGTCGCTGAACAAGACATCGAATTGTGTACCCAACAGCCAGCCCTTAGCCAGCAAGGCGCCGTGTTGTTTGATGGTTGTAAAGAAGTGAGGAATCCGTCCCTTTTGAGGGATGACGACAGCTTCTCCGATGAGGGCACCACATTTTGTTCCGCCAATATAGAAGACTGTACAGGATGCGGCTAAATCGGCCAGGGTGATATCGTTTTCCGGGGCCGCTAGGGCATAGGCCAGGCGGGCTCCGTCCACGTAGAGCGGCAGGTCGTATTGGCGACAGGTTTCGGCTAAAGCCAACAATTCTTGTTTTGTGTACAGCGTGCCATATTCTGTCGGATGGGAAATATAGACCATGCCGGGTTGTACCATGTGTTCGTTGTTAGCATCAGCCCTAAAGGTTTCCATGAACTGTCGGACTGTGGAGGCTAGCAATTTTCCTTGTGTCTGCGGCAGCTGAATGACTTTGTGCCCCGTGTATTCGATGGCACCGGCTTCATGGATGCTGACATGTCCCGTCGTGGCGGCGAGAACACCTTCGTAGCGGTGTAACAGGGCATCGATGACGATGGCATTGGTCTGGGTACCACCGTTGAGAAAATAGATTTCTCCGTCGGGGCAGTGGCAGGCTTGTCGTATTTTGTCCTTGGCGCTGGTACTGATTTTATCGGTGCCGTACCCGCTTTGGGCTGTAAAATTCATGGCTGTCAATTTTTCTAAGATAGCCGGATATGTGCCTTCCATATAGTCTGAGGCGAATGGTAATAAAGTAGTCATAATGGGTCCTCCTTTTTGTCGAGTCCTTTACGGATGACCTCATTATAAGCTACAATAGGATAATGACACAAACGGTGATTTAGCATGTATGTCATGACGAAATGGGTGAATGAGTATATGGATAGTGTGAAATGCCAGGCTTTGCTCTTGGCGATTCAATATGGCAGTTTGACAGCGGCTGGCAAGGAACTGGGCTATACGCAGTCGGGGATGACCCGCATGATCCGCTCGCTGGAGAAGGAAATCGGCTTCCCGCTGCTCGTGCGCAATAAGCAGGGCGTCCGGCCGTCGGCCAATGGCCTGCAGATGGTGCCGGTTTTTCAGGAAGTCGTCCGGGCTTCGCAAAAGGCCGCCGACTTGGGGGCGGCCATCCAGGGGGTCCTGGCCGGCGTCCTCAATATTGGCAGTTATTATAGTGTCGCTGCGGCGTGGCTGCCGGCGATTTTGCGCCATTTCCAGACCCAGTATCCTAAGGTGGAGATTCATTTGTTGGAAGGGACGAATCAGGAGCTGGCCCAGTGGATTAATGAAAAGGCCGTCGACTGCTGTCTGGCCGCCAAGCCCGGAGGGGATGTGGCCTATGATTGGATTCCTTTGAAAGACGATGAGCTCGTCGTCTGGCTGCCGCCGGATCATCCTTGGACGGCAGAAAAGGAGATTCCCGTAGAATGGTTGAACGGCGCGCCTTTCGTCATCCCTCTGCCAGATCACGATACGGATATCGACCGTTTCCTGGCAGCTAAGCAGGTGCAGCCCGATATCCGTTTCACGACGACCGATCCGTACACGGCGTACTGCATGGTCGAAGAAGGCCTGGGAATCAGCATCAATAACCGCTTGACGACGGAGAAGTGGACTGGCCGCGTCGAACTCCGGCCTTTGGCCCCGGCTCAGTCGATTTCGCTGGGCCTGGCCGTCCCGGATATTCAGGAAATGTCACCGGCGGCGAGCAAGTTCGTTGCCCAGGTCTGGCAGATTGTCAACGGCAAGACGGAAAAATAGGAGTTTCCTCTCTATAGCAGAAAAAAAGCTTGACAAGGTATGCCTAAATCTGTAAAATAAATAGGTAAGCTTTTCACTTGGACTCCACTTAGCCCCGGAGAAAGAGCACCAAAAGCTTGGTCAGTTAGTTAAATTCAGGGAGGAATTACACAGCATGAAAACTACATTTATGGCTAATGCAGGCAACATCGAACGTAAATGGTTTGTTGTTGATGCTGAAGGCCAGACATTAGGCCGTCTTGCTGCCGAAGTAGCTAAAATTCTTCGGGGAAAACATAAACCTACTTTTACCCCGCATGTTGATACAGGCGATTATGTAATCGTAGTAAACGCAGCAAAGGTTAAATTAACAGGTAAGAAATTAATCCAGAAAACCTATTTCCATCATTCCGGTTATCCCGGTGGAGCTAAATTCACTCAGGCCGGTCATATGCTCGAAGCACGTCCGGAACGCGTTGTTGAAATGGCAGTTCGCGGCATGCTCCCGAAAAATAAATTGGGTGAACAGATGTATCGTAAACTGAACGTTTATGCAGGTGCCGAACATCCGCATCAGGCTCAGAAACCTGAAGTTTTGAAGTTAAACATTCGCTAATTAATACCGGGAGGAAGATTTCATGGCAGTAGCACAGTACTACGGCACTGGCCGTAGAAAGACATCCGTTGCTAGAGTTCGTCTGGTTCCGGGTCAGGGTAACATCACAGTCAACAAAAAAGAATTGAATGAATATTTCGGTCGTAAGACACTGGAATTGGTTATTAGACAGCCGCTCGTACTTACTGGCGTAAACGAACAGTATGACGTCATTGCTGACGTTAAAGGCGGTGGCCCGTCCGGCCAGGCCGGCGCAATCCGTCACGGCATCAGCCGTGCCCTTTTGGAAGTCGACGGCGATTTCCGTCAGGCTCTCAAAAAAGCTGGTTTCCTCACACGCGACCCGCGTGAAAAAGAACGCCGTAAATACGGTCTCAAGAAAGCTCGTAAGGCTTCCCAGTTCTCGAAACGTTAATCTTTTTTCAAGAGATTTTCGAAAAACCTATGCAAACAGAAGAGGTTGCCGCATGAAGGATATTCCCTTTATGCGCAGCCTCTTTTTTCAGTTCGAATTTGAAACTTCGGCAAACGAACCACGCCAAACGAACCACGAAAAGGGCTGTCGCATGAAGCGGCAGTCCTTTTTTACTACTAGCCCCGACGCCGTAAAGATGATAAAATGGATAGGAAACTAAACTGTTTGTGCTGTGAAGGGGGAATCTTCATGTTTACGTATTATATGCCGACGAAGGTATTTTTTGGAAAGGCCTGCGTGGCCCAGTCTGGCGATGTGCTGGCTGACTTGGGACGGAAAGCGCTGTTGGTCACAGGCCGTCATTCGGCCAAGGTCAATGGTTCTCAGGCGGCTGTCGTGGAAAAGCTGGATGAATTGGGGATTTCCTGGTTCCTTTTTGATGAGGTCGAAAATAATCCGTCTGTGGCGACGATTCGCAAGGCCGCTGCCTTTGCTTCGGAAAAGGGTGTCGATTTCGTCATCGGTATTGGCGGCGGTTCGCCTATGGATGCGGCTAAGGCCATCGCCTTGGTCTGCACGAATGAGCTGGATGATGAACAGCTGTTCACTGGGCCTTATGGCAAGCCTTTGCCCATTGTTGCCGTACCGACGACGGCTGGCACGGGCAGTGAAGTGACCAAGGTCAGTGTCTTGACGAATCCCAAGGCCGGGACCAAGCAGTCTATCAACACGCCTCTCATTTTCCCGACGTATGCCTTTGTGGATCCGGCTTTTACGGAAAGCGTCCCTGAAACGGTTACGGTTGATACGGCCATTGATGCCTTGTCCCACGCTGTCGAAGGCTATATGTCCACGGCATCGACGCCCATGAGCGATGTCTGGGCGGAAGAGGCTATGCGTTTCCTCGGCGTCCACTTGACGGACCTCACAGGCGATGTTTCGCCTGTCGTCCGGGAAGACCTGCTCTATGGGTCGACCCTGGCCGGCATCACGATTGCCCAGACGGGAACGACTATGGTCCACAGTATGGGCTATATGCTGACGTATTATAAAGGAATCAGCCACGGCCGGGCCAATGGCCTGCTCCTGCCGGCATACATGAAGCTCATGGAAGAAACGATGGCCGATAAGGCTGAAAAGGTCTGGGCTATCCTGGGCCTGGCGGGTCTCGACGATTTTACGGCCCTCATGAAGGATCTCATGGGCGATACGGTCGACTTGAGTGACGAAGAAATCAAGAAATTCGTTACCATGACTTTGCCCACTGGCGGCGTCCAGCGCACGCCGTATCCGGTCACGGCGGAATTGCTCACTCATATTTACCAGCAATTGATAGGGAACCGTTAACGTTGCGAGTTTGAAGTTGAAAGTTTGATGTTTGATGTGGAGGAGGTTAAATTTCAATCCATTGCCTCAAACGTCAAACATCAAACCTCAAACATAAAAGAGAAGGGGAACGCCATGATGGTATATTGCATTCATGTGACAGTCCCTACGAACCACGAACCACTATTATTATCACAGGAGGAATTTCATGGCAGAATTATTAGCCCCGGCAGGCTCTTTAGAAAATGTACTCACCGCCATTGACGCCGGTGCCGATGCTGTTTATTTTGGCGGGAAAGGCTTCAATGCCCGCAAATTTGCTCATAATCTCGACGATGCCGAAATCGGCCAGGCTGTCCGGACGGCTCATTTATTTGGCGTCAAAGTCTATGTCACCGTCAACATCCTTATGGCTGACACGGAATTAGAGGCTTTGTCTGCGTATTTGCAACGCCTCGACTCGTTCGGCGTCGATGGCATCATCGTCCAGGACCTGGCCGTAGCGGCCCTGGCCCGGAAAGTCGCTCCCAACCTGCCACTTCACGGCAGTACGCAGATGACGGTAGCCGATTTGGACGGCGTCCGTTTCTTGGAAGCCAATGGATTCACACAGGCTGTCTTGTCGCGTGAGTTGTCGGCTCAGGAAATCCGCTTCATCTGTTCGCAATCGTCTATTCCCATTGAAGTTTTCATCCACGGTGCGTCGTGCATGGCTTATTCTGGCCAGTGCCTGATGAGCAGTTTCCTCGGTGGCCGCAGCGGCAACCGAGGCGCCTGTGCCCAGCCCTGCCGCCAGCTGTATACCCTGCTCTGTGATGGCGAACCTGTCATGAAACACGAAGCATATGTCCTCAGCTTAAAAGATTTGAAGTCCCTCGATTATATTGATGAATTGCTCGATGCCGGTGTTACGTCTTTTAAAATCGAAGGCCGCATGAAGGGCGACACCTATGTGCGGACTGTCGTTTCAGCGTACCGAAAGGTCATCGATGCCCATTACCAGAGTCCGCAGCAGCGAAAGGCAGCTCATCGGGAAGCGGCAGCCCTTTTGGAAAGCGCTTTTAATCGCAGTTATCAAGCCGATTTCCTCGGAAATTGCGTCAGCCGCCATACACTGGCTGAGCGGAATCCATCGGGCCGGCAGACGGCCGACGACGTAGTCGGCGGCTTGACTCGAAAGCTTTCCATCTACGGCCACGTCGATGTGGCAGAAGATGGGAATTTGCGATTGACTTTGTGGGATGAAAATGGCCATACTGCATCGACTGTGGCCGATTTCCAGCCTGAACCGGCCCGTCAACGGCCAGCGACGGCCGATTATGTCCAGGGACAGGTCGGCCGCTTGGGCGACACGCCTTTTGTCCTGGCCAGTGTGACCGTCTGGGATGAAACGAAGATGATTCCGGCCAGCGTCCTCAACGGCCTTCGCCGTCAGGCTGTACAGGCTTTGATCGACAGTATTCTGGCGGATTACCCGCGGCCCGCAGCTGGTACGGCTCCGGATTGGCAGTCTTCGACTTTGCCGGATGAACCTGTTCAGGCCATGGAGCTCATCGTCCGCTGTGACAGTGTCGACGGCGTCGCCGCGGCGGTAGCTCATGGCGCTGATATCATCCTCTTCGGCGGCGAATCGTATCATCACCATCCCTTTGGCACCAAGGCTTGGCAGGCCGCTGTCCAGGCAGCGCATGAACAAGGGGCTGCCCTGTGGGCGGCTACGCCGCGCATCGTCCGCGAAGAACACCGGGCAGCTGTCCAGAATGAACTGGAACGGGCTATTGCCGCTGGCATCGATGGTATCTATGTTGGGGCCATGGCCGTCTTTACGATGTTGGAAGACTTGAACGTCACCCTGCCGGTCCGGGCGGACTGGTCCCTCAATATTTTCAACAGCCAGGCGGCCCAGGTCTATACGGCTTTGGGCTGTACTGCCGTGACGGCGTCTGTCGAAGCGACGCTGCGCCAGATGAAGGACATGGTCCGCCAGAGCGGCTGTCCCATCGAAGCCGTCGTCCAGGGGCGGGCAGAAATGATGGTCACCGAATCGTGCGTCATTTCTTCCTTTGCTGGCAAGGGCCAGAAGAAAGGATGCCCTGGAGTCTGTGCCCGCGGTGCCTATGCCTTACGGGACCGGCGGGATGAAACGTTCCCTGTCGTTACTGACCAGTATTGCCGTAACCATATCCTCAACAGCCGTGACCTGGATATGGCGCCGTATTATAAAGACCTTCGCCGCGCTGGCATCGCCGCCATCCGCATCGAAGGCCGCGGCCGCAATCCCCAGTGGATCGGCCAGCAAGTCAGCCGTTACCGCCGCCTCTGCGATGGGACGGAAACGATGCTCTTAGGGAAGGAAGACCAGACGGTGACGCGGGGCCATTTCTTCCACGGAATTTTATAATAATAGGAGTAATGCTATTTATGAATAAAAGAAGTATGCGGATTTTGGGATTCTATCAGGTCCAGAACATGCTGGTCCGCCTGGCACCGTCCCGTTTGTCCAAGGAAATCGCCCGCCGCCTGAGACCGGTGAACGACAGCGAAGTCATTGAACGGAATCTGACTGATACAGAAGAAGCCGTCCGCTGTATGCAGACGGAAACGAGTACGCCCTTCGGCGGCATCGTCGATATCCGGCCGTCTCTGGAAAAGGCTAAGCGCGAAGTGACCCTTGATTCGCATGAATGTATCGATATCTGGAATAATCTTCAGCATTATGGGGAAATCCGGTCTTTCTTTGCCGACCGCGGCGCCGAATATCCTCAGCTGGCCGAACAGGCAGACGTTATCGGCGATTTTTCCCAGTTGTCCCATTCTTTCGCGACGGTCTTCGACAACAATCGCCAAATACGGGACAATGCGTCGCCGGAATTGATGCGCCTGCGCAGCCGCATCGTCGAACTGGAACGGCAGACCAAGCGCTACGTCAATAATGTCTTGCAGAATAAGGAATACCAGAAGTATTTCCAAGATGCCCTGGTCACCGTGCGCAATAACCGTTATGTCATTCCTATCAAGCAGGAATACCGCCATGCTTTTCCGGGTATCGTCCATGATACGTCGGCCAGTGGCTCGACGCTCTATGTCGAACCGTTGGCCATCGTCAATGCCAACAACGACTTGCAAGCTGCACGCATTGGCGAAACGAAGGAAATCGAACGCATTTTCCGCCGTCTGACAGCGAAAGTACAGCAGCAGTACAACGATTTGTATGACAGCACGAAATGTGTAGGCCAGCTGGAATTTGCCTTTGCCAAGGCCCAGTTAGCCTTGAAGATGAAAGCCTGCCGTCCGGCTGTTTCTAAGACGCGGGAAATCAAGCTCATCCAGGCCCGCCATCCTCTTATCGACGCCAAACACGTCGTGCCGAATACCATTGTCATCGGCGGCGATTATCGCATCCTCCTCATTACGGGCTCCAACACCGGTGGTAAAACCGTTTCCATGAAGACCTTGGGCCTTTTGGTCCTCATGCATCAAGCCGGCCTGTTCATCCCCGTCGGCGAATCGTCGGAACTGCCCGTCTTCCGCGACGTATTTTCCGATATCGGCGACGAACAGGATATTTCCCAGAACTTGAGTACTTTTTCCAGCCATATGAAGCAGCTCATCTACATCCTCAAGCACTGCGGCCCGGACGACCTCATCCTGGCGGACGAACTCGGTTCCGGCACGGATCCAGCCGAAGGCAGTGCCATCGCCATTGCCATCCTCGATGCCTTTTATCAGAAAGGGTCGTATGTCATGGTCACCACTCATTACAACGACCTCAAGAACTATGCCTATAATACGCCGGGCATCGAAAACGGCCACGTCGAATTCGATATGGAAACACTGAAACCGACGTATAAATTGCGCATCGGTTCGGCCGGCAGTTCTCATGCTTTCAGCATCAGCGAACGCCTGGGTATGCCCAAGGACATCCTGGAAAAAGCAAAAGACCTGCGCAGCAAGGCGCAGGACATGGATATGGAAAAAGTCCTGACCCAGCTCAATGCACAGGCCAAAAAGATGGATGAAGAACAGGCTGAACTAGAATACCGCCTGCGTGAAGCGCGGAAACTGGAAGACGATCTGCGCAAAGAAAAGGATAAGGTCACGTCCAAGCGGCAGGATATCATCGATGCCAGCCGCCGCGATGCCGTCGACCTCAAGCGCAACCTCCGCGTCGAAGCGGAAAAGATTATCCGTGAACTGAAGGCCCAGTCCAAAGAGGGGACGGACCGGGAAAAGGCCAAGGCTATCGACAAGGCCCGCCGGGCGATCCAGCAGATTTCCCTGCCCGAAGCCGAAAAGCCTCAGCGCGACCCCATCGACCTGTCGAAGCTGAAAGTCGGCCAGCAGGTCTTCGTCAATAACCTGGACAGTGTCGGCACGGTCGAAGACATCGGCAGCAAACAGCTCACCGTCTCCGTCCGGGGCATGACGGTCCGCGTCAAGTTCAAAGATGTCAGCGCGCCGTACTTGGACGAATTGAAGAAAGAAAAACAGGCCGAAAAGAAAGCGGCTGCCGCTTCGTCATACCGGCCTATCCGCACGTCCAGCGTGGCGACGGAGTTGAACATCATCGGCAAGACGTTCAGCGAAGCCCTGCCGGAAGTCGAACGCTTCCTGGACCAGGCCCTGGCTGCCGGTTTCAGCCCGGTCAAAATCATCCACGGCAAGGGCAGCGGTGCCCTGCGCCGTCAGATCCACGCCTTCCTCGACGACCAGCCATTCGTCAAGAAATACCAGCTCGACGACGTAGACGGCGGCGGTGCCGGCGTCACCCTGGTCTATTTCTAAGGGAAGGGGGCGCATGAGGTTTCTGTCATCATGCGAGGGTCTTTTCTCTTTTATGTTTGAGGCATGGTTTTTAATTTAAAGCCATCCGCTAACCACTAGCCACTTAAAAGAGCTTGTCGTATGCGACAAGCTCTTTTTGCTATGTAATAAAAAAAGTTACACTAATTTCCGAAGAAGGGTTGACGAGATAGCTGTAATGTGATATATTACAACTATCCTAATTGTAAATAAATTAATTACAACAAGGAACATTCCATTTCAACATATATTTGCATTGCGCTGTGCGCAGAAAGGTAGTCTATTATGAATAAGAAAATTGCTGTTGTTGCTGCTGGTGGTCGTGTTTCTCGTAAGGTTATTTCTGAAGCGGTCCGCCGCGGTTTCGATGTGACGGCTTTTGGCCGCAAGGCAGAAAATATGACTGATGCCCAGCATTATGTACAGAAAGATATCCTCGATTTGACGGCGGCTGATTTGGCTGGTTTCGATGCTGTCGTCGACGGCTTTGGGGCCTGGACGCCGGAAACCCTGCCTGGTTATATGACGACGACGGAACATCTCTGCCAGATCCTCAGCGGCAGCCCAGTCCGCCTGCTCATCGTCGGCGGGGCTGGCTCACTCTTTACTAATAAAGAACACACGACTGTCCTGGCCGAAGCACCGGATTTCCCTGATGAATTCAAGCCTTTGGCAGCAGCTGCCGCTGAGGTTTTAAAGGCTATGCGCCAGCACGACGATGTCAAATGGACTTATGTCAGCCCGGCTGCGGACTTCCAGGCCGATGGCGAACGGACGGGGAAATACATCCTGGGCGGCGAAGAATTGACTTTGAACAGCCGTAACGAATCGATTATTTCCTATGCCGACTATGCCATCGCCATGGTCGACGAAATCGAAAAGGGCCATCACATCAATCAGCGCATCAGCGTCGTCCGGGCCTAAGTTTTTCATCGCTATTGAAGGAGGTGCCGGGAATGGAAAAGATTCAGCAGTTACAACGGGCTTTGCATGATTCAGCGGCCGTCGTCATCGGTGCCGGTTCGGGCCTTTCGACGGCAGCGGGCCTGACCTATTCCGGTGAACGGTTCCGCCGGTATTTCTCGGATTTCATCAGGAAATACGGCATCCGCGACATGTATTCCGGCGGCTTTTTCCACTTTTCCGATGTTCGCGAATACTGGGCCTGGTGGAGCCGGGCCATTTACATCAACCGCTACGTCCCGGCACCGACCGATGTCTATCGCCGTTTGTATGACCTGGTGCGGGACAAGGATTATTTCGTCTTGACGACCAATGTGGACCATCAGTTCCAGAAAGCCCGTTTCGATAAAAAGCGCTTGTTCTATACGCAAGGGGATTACGGCCTGTTCCAGGAGAAATATCCCGTGACGGCCAGGACCTATGATAATGAGGCGGTCATCGTCGCCATGATGGAGGCCCAGGGCTTCGTCTATGACTCACATCACTGCTTCGTGCCGCCGGAAAAGGGGACCGTCTCCATGCAGGTCCCGGCGGCGCTCTGGCCGCGCAGCCCCGAAGATGGCCAGGACCTGGTGCCCAACCTGCGCTGTGACGACACGTTCGTCGAAGATGCAGGCTGGAAGGCGGCGGCCCGCCGGTATCAGCAGTTTTTGCAGGACCATCGGCAGGGACGTGTGCTCTACCTGGAATTAGGCGTCGGCATGAATACGCCGGGAATCATCAAGATTCCTTTTTGGCAGTACACCCAGGCTAATCCGCAGGCCATCTACGCCTGCGTCAATGCCAGTGATGCCCGCAGTCCGGAATGGATCCGCCGGCAGGCCATCGGCATCGAAGGGGATATCGCCGATGTACTCACTGCCTTAGAAAGGGGGGAGAGTCATGAACCGTCATGAACAACTTGCTTTTTTGATTCACCAGCTTCAGCAGGAAATGCCGGAATACGCCGCTTATGACATTCCCGATGACGATGGTCAGGCGTTCCAGCTCTACCGGGCCTTGTGCAACGTCCGCCAGCCGGGGAAACATGTGCCGTCGCCGCAGTTCCTAGCTGCCGAAGCGGCTGTCCTCCAGGGACTGACGCGGGAAAAAGGGATTACCGATGGCCGCTATCTGCCGGCCATTCCTAGCCATGAGCATCTGCATCTCTGGCAAGGAGATATTACGACGCTGGCTGTCGATGCCATCGTCAATGCCGCTAATGACCAGCTCCTGGGCTGTTTTCGACCGCTCCACTCGTGTATCGACAATATGATCCATACTATGGCCGGCGTGGCTTTGCGGGAACGATGTTTTACTATCATGCAGGCCCAGGGCCATGCTGAGGCGACGGGCCAGGCGAAAATCACGCCGGCTTACAACCTGCCCTGCCGCTACGTCCTGCATACCGTCGGACCTATCGTCCGGGGGGCTTTGACGCCACAGACCCAAGGCCAGCTGGCTTCGTGCTATCGGAGCTGCCTCGACTTGGCCGCCGCCAAAGGCTGCCAGTCCCTGGCCTTCTGCTGCATCTCGACAGGCGTCTTCGGCTTCCCTAAAAAAGAAGCGGCCCACATTGCCGTAACCAACGTATCGCAGTGGCTGCGGCAACATGAGCCGATAGAAGTCGTCTTCAACGTTTTTACCGAGGAAGATTATAGGATATATAATCGTTATTTACATAAAGGAGTATGATTATTATGAAAAAGATTATTTTAGCTGTCCTCTTTGGAGCATTCAGTGTAAGCGGAATGGCTGCTTTTGCAACTGCCCCTGTTCACCAAGGTTATTCGGAAAATGGTGATTATCAAGCTGTTGTAAATCAGCAAATAAACACGACTGAGCTGAGAGGCCCAGTATCACATACCTATTCAGAAAATGGCGATTACCAAGCAGCTCCGGCCAGATAGAACCCTGCGGGCCGCCTTACCAGGCGGCCGATGCCAACCTCTTCCGAAGAACCTCTCAGACCGCCGTTGGCGGCCAGCTCCCCTATGAAGGGGAGCCTTTGGGCGCTCCTGCGCCTGATTTCCAGAGTCTATTGCGGCAAAGCCGCTTCTGAGTCCGAGCAAACAGGTCCCTACGGTGCGGCCATAAGGCCGCAAAAACGAACCACGAACCACTAGCCACGAGCCACGAACATTAAAACAGCATCTGGAAGTGGATGCGGGTCATTTCGTGGGGATCCTGGCTGCCGGTCTTGGCCTGGCTGGCGAAGGACTGCATGACGCTGAATTTCAGGTTCTTGGCGACGATGTAGTCGACGCCGATACCCCAGCTGCGCTGGTTATCCATGTCGCTGGAGAAACGCCACGTGAAGGGGTTGCCGCCGAGGAAGGAGCCGTCGTCGAGGTCGAGGTATTCCAGCCACGTATCCCAGCTGCCGGGAGCGGCGAAGGACGCATTGCCGTACTGGAGTTTGCCCATCCAGGCGTCGCCGTAATCCTGGCCGTCGACGTTCTTGACACCTGCGTTGAAGCCGATGTGTTCGTAGTTGGCCAGGGCGCTCCACTTGCCGTAGTTGCCGCGGGCGAAGTAGCCGGCAATGTATTTGGCGAAATAGTCTTCTCCCGAGCTGTGGTTGGACTGGTGGAGGCGGTTGTAGTAAATGCCGGCTTCGGAACGGGCTGCTTTGCCGCCGCCGAAGAAGACGTCGATTTCGCCGTAGCCCGTCTTCAAGCCGTCGGTACTGAAGTGGTCCGAATGGGCGTCGGAAATAGGTTTCACCGTATCGACGCCGGGCTTCTTGCCGTCCTTGAATTTGCCGTAGCCCGTGGTGATGGCCAGGTTATCGTTGTGATAGCGCAGTTCGGCGCCGTCCAGGGCATCGAAGTACTGCAGACCATAGGCGTCGCGGCCGATGCGGTAGACGTCATTGCGGCCGACGCTGAGTTCCCAGTTCTTGCTGCCGAAGTTGTAATCCACTTTGGCTAAATCCATATAGGGGTTGTTGCCTTCGTCAGAAGCGGCTTTGTTGCTGGCGAAGGGGCGAAAGCCCGTGCTGACACCGGCTGTGACCTTGGTGCGGTCATTGACCTGGCCTTGGGCACGGATGCGGAAGCGCGTATCCCAGGAATTGTCGTTCTTCTTGTTGCCGTTCTGGTAACGGTAACGGACGAAGGCATCGCCGAAAACGCGGGTGTTGCCGACGCGGTTTTCCAGGTTGGTCACGCGGACGCCGAGGTTGTTCAGTTCGTCGGCATATTCGTCAGCCAGCTTGTTGATCAGGGCCCGCTGTTCGACAGAGGCTTTGTCCATATGGGCCATGGCCTTGGCGACCATTTCAGCGGCTTCGTAGCGGGTGATGTTGCGATGGCCCTGGAAATACTGACCGTCGACGCCCTGGATGATACCGGCGTCGGCCAGTTCGACGACGGACTTGTAAGCCCAGCTGTCAGACGGGACATCGACAAAGGGATTCGCGGCTAAGGCCGACAGGGAAGTGACAGCTAAGGCGGCTGTCAGGGTACAGACTACTTGTTTCTTCACGAATCAAAGACCTTCTTTCTTCTCGTTCTTTTTGCGTATGCAGAAAAACGCATAAAATTATACATTGCATTTAGTATACTACGGCACGTTATGATTGTGTGTCAAATGAGAAGAAAGTTTACTTTTTATTTATAATTTTACGTGGCTGAAGACTTCACCAATCGGGTCGTGGAGCACCAGGTCGGCTGCGCTGTCCATGTCCGTACTGGATTTGTTGATCAAGACCAGTTTATGGCCGCGGTAGTAACGGACCAGACCGGCTGCTGGGTAGACGACGAGGCTCGTGCCGCCGATGATGAGCATATCGGCGTGGCTGATGTAGTACAGGGACTGTTCGATGACGTCGTTGTCCAGGCCTTCTTCATAGAGGACGACGTCAGGCTTGATGATGCCGCCGCAGGCGTCGCACTTGGGGATGCCTGTGGAATTCTTCATGTATTCGGCGTCGAAGAACTTGTTGCAGTGCATGCAGAAGTTACGATGGACGCTGCCGTGTAGTTCCAAGACGTTTTGGCTGCCCGCTTTCTGGTGCAGGCCGTCGATGTTCTGGGTGACGATGGCTTTTAGTTTGCCCGCTTTTTCCAGTTCGGCCAGTTTGATATGGGCCATGTTGGGCTGGGCGTCGAGGGCCAGCATCTTGTCGCGGTAGAAGCGGTAAAATTCTTCCGTGTTGTCCATGAAGAAGGAATGGCTGAGGATCGTTTCGGGCGGGTATTTATAGTGCTGGTTGTACAGGCCGTCGGTGCTGCGGAAATCGGGGATGCCGCTTTCCGTCGAGACGCCGGCGCCGCCGAAGAAGACGATGTTATCGGAATTTTTGACCATGTCGACGAATTTTTCAATATCTGTCATCGTAAGGGCTCCTTTCACACATGATACGTATCTTTTAATAATTGCAGACCCGATGGGGTACGGAATACCTTGTCGCGGAAGGTGGCAATGGCTTCCGGTTTCAGCTGGTCTTCATAGGCGTTGACCAAAAAATCGGCTTCCAGGAGTATCTGGTAGTCCAGGCCGTCGATGCCGTCGTAGGTGTGGTGGTGGGCGATGAGGAAGCAGACCCGGTCGATGAGCTTTTCGTCAGCACCGAGTTCTTCCAGGATGGCCCTGGCCGGGGCGGGACCTTCGATTTCCTGGTATTTGCCCGACGAGGAACCGTATTTTTCTTCGGCTGCGTGGATGCCGATGTCGTGGAGGACGGCGGCTGTCCGCAGGATGTCCTGCTGGTCTGCCGGCAGTCCTTCCAGGCGGCCGATGGTGTCGGCGTAGGCGTAGACCTTGAGGAAATGGTGGATGCGCCGGGCGTCGCCGTGGTCGAAGGCGATGGCTTTTTGTATTACTTGTTCAATAGATGTCATGGGAATCCCTGCCTTTCCTTTTCATTATACTACAGGGTCGGGAGGATAGGAACGGGGTAGGACCATTCCTCCATAACCTATTGACAAATTATCATAGAATCCTTTATCATTTTTAAAGAACTTCTTTATTTATTTTATACTTTTTTTGTTTTATAGTAAGGATGTGATTCTATGATTATGGCTGTCCTGAACTATCTCGATGATGTCCTTTATTATCCTATTTTAATGGTCATCCTCATCGCAGCCGGCCTTATTTTTTCCTGGAAGACGCGCTGTGTCCAGCTGCGCCTGTTCCCGGAGAGTATCCGTGTCGTCATGGAAAAACCGACAGAAGCCGGGAAAGTATCGTCTTTCCAGGCCCTTATGGTTTCGACGGCGTCCCGTGTCGGTACGGGCAATATCATCGGCGTATCGACGGCAATCTGCCTGGGTGGTCCCGGCGCTGTCTTCTGGATGTGGCTCCTAGCCATCATCGGCGGGGCGACGGCCTTTATTGAAAGTACGTTGGCTCAGATTTACAAGCGCCGCAATCCCTTAGGCCACAGTTACGGCGGTCCGGCCTATTACATTGAAACGGCCATGCATCAGCGCTGGCTCGGCGTCCTCTTTGCCTTTGCCCTGATCGTGACTTATGCCGGCGGCTTTAACCTGCTCTGCTCGTTCAACATGCAGTCGACGTTCCTCGTCTACAGTTTCTACGACCCGACGACGACGCCGTGGATCATCGGCGCTGTCTTTGCCGCTCTCGTCGCATACTGCCTCATCGGCGGCGGCCAGCGTATCATTAAGGTCACATCGGTCCTGGTTCCGGTCATGGGCGGCGTCTATATCCTGGCAGCCCTCATCGTCATCCTTTTCCACATCACCAGCCTGCCGCAGGTCTTCGCCATGATTTTTGCCGATGCCTTCGATTTCCAGTCCATCCTCGGCGGCATCTCCGGCTCCTGCATGATCTATGGTATCAAGCGCGGCCTCTATTCCAATGAAGCCGGTATCGGTTCGGCCCCGAATGCGGCAGCCGCAGCCGATGTCAGCCATCCGGTTAAACAGGGCCTGGTCCAGATGCTGTCGGTCTTCATCGACACCCTCCTGGTCTGCAGTGCCACGGCTTTCATGGGCCTTTTCTCGGGCGTGCCCATCACCAAGGAAGTAGCCGGTGCGGCTTATGTCCAGAATGCAGCGACAGCCGTCTTCGGCGGCTTCGGTCCGCTCCTGATTACGATTTGTATGCTCCTCTTCGGCTTCTCTACGCTCATCGGCAACCTGTTCTACGTCGATAACTGCATCCGCTTTATCCACAAGGGGGCTCCGTCCCACGGTTTCGTCAATACCTTCCGTATTGTCTGCGTCCTCGTCGTCTTCGTCGGCGCCGGCATGTCCATGGCCGCTGTCTGGGATATTGCCGATATCCTCATGGCTGTCATGTGCTTCATCAACATCCCGGCCTGCTTCATCCTGGGCAATACGGCTGTCAAAGCTATGCGCGACTACCAGCAGCAGAAGAAGGAAGGCAAGAACCCTGTCTTCAAGGCGGCTTCCATCGGTATCGATGAAAGTACGGTCCAATATTGGAAGTAATCCTCTTGACAAATGGGGGAGAAGCCTTTACAATACGTCTATGTACAAGTAATTGTCATAAAAAATGAAAAGCGATGAACAAGACGGCCAGTGTCGCCTACGCCTTTTCAGCGAACCGGGGATAGTGAGAGCCCGGCAAAGGCCGTATGCTGGCGGATCACTTGGGAGCTGCAGCTGCGAACCAGCTGCCGGGTCGCGTCGTTATTGCGCGTCAAAGTGGCTGCTCCGGCAGTCAATAGGGTGGTACCACGGTGATTACGTCTTCGTCCCTTTTGGGACGGAGACGTTATTTTTTTTCACAGATTCAGAGGAGGAAACATAATGGATTACGGTAAGACTTTACATCTGCCTCAGACCGATTTCCCCATGCGCGGCAACTTGCCGAAACGGGAACCGGACTTTTTGAAATTCTGGCAGGACAACAAGATTTATGAAAAACGCTTGAAGAAACGGGACGGTGCGCCCAAGTTTATTCTTCACGACGGTCCTCCGTATGCCAATGGCAAAATCCACATCGGCCATGCATTGAATAAAGTATTAAAAGATATTATCCTCAAATATAAGACCCAGCAGGGCTGCTACACGAAATACGTTCCCGGCTGGGATACGCACGGCCTTCCTATCGAACATGCCGTCATCAAAGATACGGGCTTGAACCGCCACGAAATGGCACCGCTCGACTTGCGCGCCAAATGCCGTGACTACGCCTTGGCCCGCGTAGAAGAACAGAAGAAAGACTTTATCCGCCTCGGCGTCCTCGGTGATTGGGACCATCCGTACCTGACCTTGCGCAAACCCGTCGAAGTCGCTCAGATCGGTGTCTTTGGCGAAATGGCCAAGAAAGGCTATATCTACAAAGGCCTGAAGACTGTTTACTGGTGCCCGCACTGCGAAACGGCCCTGGCTGAAGCTGAAATCGAATACAAGGATGATAAGTCCTTCTCCATTTACGTTAAATTCAAGTCCGTCGACCTCAATTGCCATATGCCGAAAGGCGCTGACCCGGACAAAGTCTTCGCCCTCATTTGGACGACGACGCCTTGGACCATTCCTTGCAACGTTGCCATCAGTGCCAACGAAAACTTTGAATACGTCTGGGTCCGCATCGGCGATGAATACCTGCTCATGGCCAAAGATTTGGTCGAACCGACCATGAAAGCTGGCAAAGTCGAAGACTACGAAGTCCTGCCGGACGTCATGACAGGCAAGCAGCTCGAAGGCTTGGTCTTCAAGCATCCCTTCTACGACCGCAAGGTTCCCATCATCCTCGGCGACCACGTCACGCTCGAAGCTGGTACCGGCCTCGTCCATACCGCTCCGGACCATGGCCAGGACGACTTTGATGTCTGCAAGAAATATGCTGCTTGGGGCCTCAAACCGTTGGGTACTGTCGACGGCACAGGCCGTTATACCGACAAGGTTCCTGGTTTTGAAGGTCAGTTTGTCTTCGATACGAACGTACCGGTCATCAAAAAATTAGCTGAACTGGGCGCCCTTTTTGCCAAGAGCACTTTCCGCCATCAGTATCCGCACTGCTGGCGCTGCAAGGAACCGATCATCTACCGCGCTACGGAACAGTGGTTTGCTTCGGTTGACGGTTTCCGCCAGAAAGCACTCGACGCAATCGATACAGTCAAATGGATTCCGTCCTGGGGCCACGACCGCATTTACAACATGATTCACGACCGCGGTGACTGGTGCATTTCCCGTCAGCGTGTCTGGGGCGTGCCTATTCCTATCTTCTACTGCGAAGACTGCGGGGAACACATCATCAACGACGAAACCATCGCTCACTTGCAGAAGATGTTTGCCGAAGAAGGGTCCGATACGTGGTGGATGCACGACGTCAAGGAACTCATGCCGGAAGGCTATAAATGCCCGCACTGCGGCGGTACACACTTCCGCAAGGAAACGGATATCATGGACGTCTGGTTCGACAGCGGCTGCACCCATCAGGGCGTACTGAAAAACGATCCGGACCTCGATTATCCCTGCGAAATGTACCTGGAAGGCTCGGACCAGCATCGCGGCTGGTTCAACAGCTCCCTGCTCACGTCGGTCGCTGTCAACGGCTATGCACCGTATAAATCGGTTTTGACCCACGGCTTCACCGTCGACGGCGAAGGCCGCAAGATGAGTAAATCTGTCGGCAACACCGTCGCTCCCCAGGAAGTCATCGAAAAATATGGTGCTGATGTCCTCCGCCTGTGGGTATCGTCGGCTGATTATCAGGGTGATATCCGCTTGTCGCCGAAGATCTTGAAACAGCTCTCCGACGTCTACCGCAAGATCCGCAACACCTTCCGTTACCTCCTGGGCAACCTGGCTGACTTCGATCCGGCTAAGGATATGATTGCCTACCAGGACATGACGGACCTCGATAAATGGGCTCTCCTGCGCCTGGAACAGGTCTTCGAAGAAGTTACCGACGCTTATGAAAATTACCAGTTCCACGTCATGTACCACGCTATCCACAACTTCTGCACCGTCGATTTGAGTGCCATGTACCTGGATGTCATCAAAGACCGCCTGTACACGGAAAAGGCTGATTCCCAGATCCGCCGCAGCGCCCAGTCGGCTATGTACGTCATCCTCGATACGCTGGTCAAGATCGTCGCACCGGTCCTGTCCTTCACGGCAGAAGAAGTATGGCAGAACATGCCGGCTGTCGAAGGCAAGGAAGAAAGTGTCCTCCTCACGGATTGGCCGAAAGCTCATAAAGAATACCTCGACGCCGACCTCGATGCCCGCTGGGCTCAGTTCTTGTCGTACCGCCGCGATTTGACGCGTGTCCTCGAAGGCGCTCGTAAAGAACACAAGATCGGCCATGCTCTCGACGCTGCCGTCACTATCTATGCCGATGGCGAAGATTACGATTTCCTCAGCCAGTGGCAGGATCAGCTGGCTACGCTGCTCATCGTCAGCGAAGCCAAACTGGTCAAAGGCGAAGCTCCGGCTGATGCCGTTGCCGGTGAAGACCATGCTGATATGAAAGTCGTCGTCGTCCCGTCGACAGCTGAAAAATGCGAACGCTGCTGGATCCACAGCGATACCGTCGGCTCTGACCCAAATCACCCGACCCTCTGCGCCCGCTGCGCCGCCGTATTAAGTGAATAAAAGTTGAATGAAAAAGGCGCTGTCCCATGAAGACAGCGCCTTTTTTAGGTGCGCCCGGCATGGGCGCACTCTAATGGGTGAAAGTCCCTAAGCCGCCCGGTAGCGGGAAGGCTATAGCCAGAACCAAGGGTGTCCATCGTGAGATGGAATCTGAAGGAAGGTCGAGGCAAATCTCTGGTCTGACGAACAGAAATCACATAAGGCTAGTCATGGGGATAAGGCCGCCTAACAGGTTGAAGTCCCATAGCTACACGGAACCATGAATAGTAGATGTGGCAGACACATGGAGAGAAAGAGTGCGTTCTTACCCGGGGAGGCCTCATGGACATGATGGTGCCATATAGATTGGACATCATGGTTGAAATAAGATTTATCATGAGGAGTCAGCCGAGGCCATAGTACCTTATGGGCTATAGACCATGAGGAAAGGGCCGAATCCTAGGAGATGTTAGTTAATGAAAGTAACCAATCATGGAATGAAAGACAGAAAACTTCATCAAGAAGGCTGTCCACAAAAAGAGGTTGCGGAACAATCGGGATATGTGGAAGCGTCTGCCCATGCGAGGATTGCTGAACACAACGACATCATTGCAAGCTTGCCAGCGGACAGTCTGTTGAAGCAGATTTTATCACGAGACAACTTAAATGGTGCCTATAAGAAGGTAAAGTCTAATCGAGGAACCGGCGGGGTCGACAGGATGAGTGTAGATGAACTTCTACCCTACCTGCGGGAACATCGCCTGGACCTCCTTCAGCAAATACGGAATGGGAAATATAAGCCCCAGCCAGTCCGTCGGGTTGAAATACCCAAAGAGGAAAAAGGGAAATTCCGGAAATTAGGAATCCCTACGGTCGTAGACCGCATGATACAACAGGCGATTACGCAGGTTCTTGTGCCTATCTACGAGCCACAGTTTTCAGATAGCAGTTTCGGGTTCCGTCCCAAACGGGGCGCCCACGATGCGTTGAAACAATGCCAGGCCTATGCAGATGAGGGCTATGTCTACGTCGTAGACATGGACTTGGAGAAATTTTTCGACAATGTCTGCCAAAGCAAATTGATAGAAGTTCTGTCAAGGAGCGTAAAAGACGGCCGGGTCATCTCGCTGATACACCAATATCTCCATGCTGGTGTTATCCGGCATGGGATGTTCGAACGAAGTGAACAGGGGGTTCCCCAAGGAGGGCCATTGAGTCCGCTCTTGAGTAACATCATGCTGAATGAGCTGGATAAGGAGCTGGAACGGCGCGGACATAAATTTGTCCGCTATGCAGATGACTGCATGATACTCTGCAAAAGCAGAAGAAGTGCCGAAAGGACCTTGGAAAGCATCACTCGATATATTGAGAAGAAATTATTTCTCAAGGTGAATCGAAATAAGACGCACGTAGCCCACATCCGCTATGTTAAATATCTGGGATATGGCTTCTACCGAAAGAATGGAAAATGCCGACTCCGGGTGCATCCGAAATCCATTACTAAGATGAAAGACCGTTTGCGGTTTATATTGAAACGAAGCAATGGAAAAGGAAACGAAGTGAGAGCCCTTCTATTGAAACGATTCATAAAGGGATGGGTGAATTACTTTAAACTAGCGAATATGAAGGAACTGCTAATTCAAATTGACAGATGGATTCGACGCAAAATACGAACCATATACTGGAAACAATGGAAGAAGGTACGGACGAAACACCGGATGATAAGCCAATACGGCGCGCCCAAGTGGGTAGTGTTGGAAATGGCTAACTGCCGAAAAGGTCCGTGGCGAGCAGCGGCAATGCTGAACTCAGTTCTTACGAATAAAGAAATAGCCCGCCTTGGCTACATAACCATGACGAGCTATTACAAGCAAGTATGCGAAAACTAGGAAACCGCCGTGTACCGAACGGTACGCACGGTGGTGTGAGAGGTCGGGATTTCTACTCAGAAATCCCTCCTACTCGATTGGCTCGTGGCTAGCCCATTATTAGAATTGGCGTATCTCGTTTTCGTGAATATTTTCAGGACGGGCGCCTCACGTGGTCGGCCCTATAGGGCACGAACCACTATCATACTCACCTATTCCTAAAAGTTATTGGTAAAAGTTTCACAAATGTAGTATCCTGTACATGTGATTCGGGTTGGACGGAATCTTTTGGATCCGTACCGTATAAAATCCGGGTCATCAATCTATCATAATTTTATAGCATATCGCTTGGATCGAAAGACCGGGACGAATTCTTGTAAACGTAGGCTTTTTACGCGCATTCCCGGGTGGAGTGCGCTTTTTTTTGAGGGAGTTATCATGCGTTTAGGTATTATCGGCGCCGGCAGAGTCGGCGCTTCTTTTGTTTTAGCTTTTCCTTCTGCTGTGGAAGGCATCCTTTGTTCTACAGCAGAACATACACAGGAGCAGGCTGCCCGGCTCCATGCCACGGCCTATACTGATGGCGCTGACCTCATCCGGCACTGCGATGTCCTGCTGCTGACAGTGCGCGACGATGTCCTGGCTCCCGTGAGCCGTGAGCTGGCGGCTTCTTTGAAAGGGGAGCGCCAGTTGTCTGACCGCTGCGTATTCCATTGCAGCGGTGCTATGGATTTATCACCCCTCGAAGCGCTGGCTTCTTTGGGAATCCATACAGGGAGCATCCATCCGCTGCAAAGTTTTGCCGAACCGTCAGCGGAACGGCTGAAGGGGATTTACATGGCTGTCGACGGGGACGAACAGGCCCGGGGGGGTGCAGAAAACATCGTCCGTACCTTGGGAAGTACGCCTTTTTTCGTGCCGCCTGAAGAACGGATGCTCTACCATGCAGCAGCCTGTTTCTGTTCCAATTACGTCGTGACGGCCCTGGCCCTGGCTCAGCAGCTCATGCGACGCTGGACAGAGAGTGACGGCGATGCGGCAAAGGCACTCATGCCGCTCGTCGATGGGACTTTGCAGAATGTCCGGGAACGAAAGGTCTGGCGGACGGCCTTGACGGGACCTGTGTCCCGCGGTGATGCCGGTACTGTCGTCAAGCATTTGGCGGTCATGCCGGCTGAACTGATACATCCGTACTGCGCTTTTGGCCGTGCCGCCGCCGACTTAGCCTTAAAGAACGAAACGATTACAGCACAACAGCACGACGAGCTGACAAGAATCCTTGCGATGGCAGAAGGAGTCCATCATGAACAAAAAAGTAACCAATCTGACCATTAAGAAAATGAAACAAGAAGGCACGCCGATTTCCATGATTACCGCTTATGACTACATCATGGCTCAGAATGTCGATGAAGCCGGTATCGATATGATCCTCGTCGGCGATTCCCTGGGCAATGTCGTCATGGGCCATACATCGACGCTGCCGGTCACCATGGAAGATATGATCCATCACACGGCGGCTGTCGTCCGTGGTGTCAAACGGGCCCTGGTCGTCGGTGACATGCCTTTCATGAGTTATCAGGAAAGCACCCAGCAGGCCCTGCATAACGCCGGCCGCCTCATGAAAGAAACGGGCTGCGATGCCGTCAAGCTCGAAGGCGGCGCCAGTGTCTGCGAAGCTGTCAAAGCCATGACGACAGCCGGCATCCCCGTCGTCGGCCACATCGGCCTGACACCGCAGTCCGTCCATCAGCTCGGCGGCTTCCGCGTCCAGGGGAAGAACAGCGAAACGGCAAAGCAACTGATTGCCGATGCGTTGAAACTGGAGGCAGCCGGTGCCTTTGCTATCACCTTGGAATGTGTCCCGACGGATATCGCTACGGAAATCACCAAAGCCCTCCACACGGCAGCTACCATCGGCATCGGCGCCGGTAACGGTACGGATGGCCAGGTCCTGGTATGCACGGACCTCTTGGGCATGAGCAGCGGCTTCCGTCCGAAATTCGTCAAGACCTATGCCGACCTCCATCAGACCATCGTCGATGCCGTAGGCCAGTACATCCACGACGTCAAAGACCGCAGCTTCCCTGACGAAGCCCACGGCTTCGCCGTAGACCCGGAAGTCGTCAAAGCCATGAAAGAATAGGAAAGTATGCTATTCATTCATATAATGAAAACGACCTTTGCTATACAGTTATAAAACATAGCTAAATGGTATATTCCGTTTGACTTGCGTATATAATCATTGTACAATAAACTCAAGAAATGGAAACGAACAAAAGAGGTCGTATGTCCGAACGCACGCGTATCGCCGCCAGACATAGGGGGTACGCGGCGTTTTTTTCTTGACGGCCTGACATAGGAGGCTATGCTTCATGAAGCATGATCTACATGACGTGTGTACGCAGATACGGCGGGATACGGTGCGGTCTATTTACCGTGCCGGCTCTGGCCATCCCGGCAGCTCGCTGTCGGCTGTCGAAATTATGGCAACACTTTATTTTACCGATGTCTTTACGTGTTTTCCCGACAGGCCCCATGCGCCGGAACGGGATCGTTTTGTCTTATCGAAAGGCCATGCTGCGCCGGCTTATTACAGTATTTTAGCGCATAAAGGCTATTTTTCCCTGGCATTGCTCGATACGCTGCGGACTGTCGGCAGCGCGCTCCAGGGGCATCCCAACCTGGAAAAACTGCCTTGTCTCGACTGCGCTGTCGGCTCTCTGGGGCAGGGCCTGTCCATTGCCAACGGTATCGCCCTGGCCTTGAAGATACGCCACGAAATGCCGCAGGTCTTCTGTCTCATCGGCGATGGGGAACAGCAGGAAGGCCAGATTTGGGAAGCCGCGGCCTTTGCGTCCCAGCACCATTTGGACAATGTTTGTCTGATTGTGGACTGCAACGGCTTACAGCTCGTCGATTCCCTGGTATCGATTAAAAATATGGAACCCATGGACGCCAAGTGGGAAAGCTTTGGCTGGCATGTCCTCCGCGTCGACGGTCACGATACGGATGCCTTGTATGAGGCCTACAGTGCGGCGAAAACTTATGAAGGCAAGCCGACGGTCATCCTGGCCCATACCGTGAAGGGCAAAGGCGTATCGTATATGGAAAATCAGGCTCAATGGCATGGTGCGGCACCGGATGAAGCCCAGTACCGCCTGGCTATGGATGAATTGACAACGGAGGTGCCGTAATGGAACGAGTACCGATGCGCGACGGCTATGGGAAGGCCCTGTTGGAATTATGTCGTCTTCATGACGATGTCCTGGTCCTCGATGCGGACGTCGCTAAATCGACGCGGACCGAATGGATCCGCCATGAATATCCTGAAAAATATATCAATGTTGGTATTTCGGAACAAGACCTGGTCGGCACAGCGGCCGGTTTGTCTCTGACCGGTTTCGTACCTTTTGTTTCGACGTATGGCGTCTTTTTGACAGGCCGAGCCTGGGGGCAGATCCGCAATACCGTCTGCTATAATAACCTCAACGTCAAACTCGGCGGGGCCCATGCCGGCATTTCCGTCGGCCCTGACGGGGCTACGCATCAAGCTTTGGAAGATATCGCCCTCATGCGGGTCATCCCGCATATGATGGTCATTACGCCGTGTGACTGGTGGGAAACGTATAAGGCTACCCTGGCTGTCTACGACATCAAGGGACCGTCCTATGTCCGCTTCGGCCGCAATCCGGCGCCCGTCGTTACCGATAAGGATACGCCTTTTGACCTCTACAAGGCAGCCATTTTCCGGGATGGCCGCGACGTGACGCTCTTCGCCAACGGCCTCATGGTCCATGAAGCCTTGACGGCGGCTGACGAACTGGATCGCCAAGGCATTTCGGCCCGCGTCGTCAATATCCATACGGTGAAACCGCTGGATCTGGATACGGTCTGTACCTGTGCGGCCGAAACGGGGGCCGTCGTCGTCTGTGAAGAACACCAGATCATGGGCGGCCTGGGCGGCGCTATCTGCGAAGCCCTGGCTCAGCACTGCTGCGTCCCCGTAGAACTCGTCGGCATCCAGGACCGCTTCGGTGAATCAGGAAAACCGGACGATCTCCTGAAAGCCTATAATTTGTCGTCCAGTGACGTCATCCAGGCTGTCCACAAAGTGTTGAAGAGGAAGTGAAGTGGTTCGTGGCTCGTGATTCGCTAGCCACTAGCCACTAACTGCTAACCACTAAAAAAAGGCGCTGTCTTCATGCGACAGCGCCTTTTATCATGCCAAGTCCGTATAGGATTTTTCAATGTATGCAAAATCGGTAATTCGTTGTTCCTTTATCGTTAACTGATGTATAATAGGAATAACTACTTTTTGGAGGCGAGTTATCTTGTATACGAAAGCATTATTGACAGACCTGTACCAGTTGACGATGATGCAGGGCTTATTTTTTGAAGGCAAGCACGAACAACAATGCGTGTTTGACCGTTACTACCGGACCAATCCCTTCCAAGGGGGGTATACGGTCGTCGCCGGGCTGGAACATCTCATCGATTATGTACACAATATACATTTCAGTGAGGACGACCTGGCCTATTTGAAGAGTACGGGCTTCTTCCAGGACGAATTTCTCGAATACTTGAAGGACCTGCGCTTTACAGGTGACATTTATGCTATGCCTGAAGGAACAGTCGCTTTTCCGCAGGAAGTGCTCCTGCGCGTCCAGACGAAGAAAGACGAAGCGTTATTGTTAGAAACATGCATGTCCATGATCATGAACCATGAAAGCCTTATTGCCACCAAGGCTCGCCGCGTCCGGACGGTGGCTGGCAAGGATAATCTCATGGAATTTGGTCTGCGCCGGGCTCAGGGGAAATCGGCCGGCGTCTACGGTGCCCGGTCGGCTATGATCGGCGGATTTAACGGGACCAGCAACGTCCTGGCTGGGGCTAAGTTCGGCATGCCCGTTTTAGGGACGATGGCCCACAGCTGGATCATGAGCTTCTCGTCAGAACTGGAAGCTTTCCGCGCTTATGCCCGCCAGTATCCGAACAACCTCATTCTCCTGGCCGACACGTATAATACCCTGAAACAGGGGGTGCCAGATGCCATCACGATTTTCAAGGAAATGAAAGCGGCCGGCACCCTGCCTAAGGCTTATGGCATCCGCCTGGACAGCGGCGACCTGGCTTATTTGTCGAAAGAAGCCCATAAGATGTTTGCCGAAGCCGGCTTCCCCGATGCCATCATTGCTGCCTCCAATGACCTCGATGAAAACCTCATTTCCGAATTGAAAGCCCAGGGCTGTGTCATCAATTCCTGGGGCGTCGGCACGAATTTGATTACCGCTAAGGACAGCCCCTCCCTGGGAGGCGTCTTTAAACTCGTCGGCCAGTATGACGACGGGAAGTTCGTACCTAAAATCAAGATGAGCGATAATGTGGAAAAGATTTCCAATCCGGGCCTGAAGAACGTCCTGCGTATTTACGATAAAGAGACGGGCAAGATGAAGGCCGACATCATTATCCTCGAAGGCGAAAGCATCGACGAATCGAAGGACCTCCTCCTTCAGAGCGACAAAGCCCCGTGGCGTTCGCGGACCATTCCCGGCGGGACCTACCGCGTCCAGAAGATGCTCATCCCGATTTTCCAGAAAGGTGAACTGGTCTATCAGAAACCGGACCTCAAGGAAATCATGGCCTATGCCGACCAGCAGATCCAGACTTTATGGCCGGAATACCTGCGCCTGGTCAACCCGGAAGAAATGTGGGTCCAGCGCAGTACGAAGCTGTCGGCTTTGCGCGATAAAGTATTGAAAGAAGAATCAGCCCATTTCTTTTAGGAGATGATTGCATGAAAGGTGCCATCATTGGCGATATCGCCGGTTCTGTTTATGAATTTGATAAAACAGCAGATTCCTTAGATTTCCCTTTATTTACCAGGGCCAGCCGCTTTACCGACGATACGGTGACGACTGTAGCCGTAGCGGCGGCTTTGATGGAGGGGAAGGCTTCTCACTGTGGCTATGTCGGGCCGCTGCGGAGACAGCTCCGCTACTGGTGCCGGAAATATCCCAATGCCGGTTTCGGCGGCATGTTCCGCCGCTGGTTCCTGGCCGACGAAGCGCCGGCTTATGGAAGTTATGGCAATGGGGCAGCAATGCGCGTCAGCCCGGCCGGTTGGGTAGCCGCTTCCCTTGATGAAGCGCAGGAACTGGCTGAACTGACGGCCGTCGTCAGCCATGACCATCCGCAGGCCATCAAGGGGGCCGTCGCCGTCGCCTCGGCCATTTTCCTGGCCCGGCAGGGGAAGGGGAAAGCGGAGATTGCCGCGTATCTCCGAAAGTATTTCTATGATTTGTCCCAAACCCTGGCTCAGATCCGTCCGTCTTATGGCTTTACCTGTACGACGGACGACAGTGTGCCTGAAGCTATCGAATGTTTCCTGGAAGGGATGGATTATGAAGATACGATTCGCAAGGCCATCTGGCTCAATGGCGATACGGATACGCAGGCAGCCATTGCCGGCAGTATCGCCGAAGCCTATTATGGCGTGCCTCAGGCGTTATGGCAGCAGGCGCTGCCTTATGTCGATGACGAAGAAATGAAGGGCGTCATCCGGCAATTCTATCAAGATTATATTGGTTCGAGGGGGAACTCTTTTTGATTTCAACAGAGACAGGCAAGAAATATGAAAAACTCCAGCAGATTTTAAAGGATATGGGCAGCGTCGTCATCGGTTTTTCCGGCGGCGTCGACAGCACGTTCCTGACCTATGCAGCGCACCAGGCCCTGGGAGACCGCGTCCTGGCCGTGACGGCTGTTTCGGCAACCCTGCCGGGCAGTGAAGCGGCTGACGCCAAAGCCATGGCTAAGGTCATCGGCGTCGAGCACCGTCTGGTCCATTCGACGGAATTCGAAGATACGGAATTCATCAAGAATCCGCCAGACCGCTGCTATATCTGCAAAAAGATACGCTTTACCTCACTGGTGGAGCTGGCCAAGGCCGAAGGCTATCAGTGGGTTGTCGATGGGGGGAATGTCGACGACCTCGGCGATTATCGTCCCGGCATGAAGGCATTGCAAGAATTGTCTGACTTCGTCCGCAGCCCGATGATCGAAGCGGGGTTAGCCAAAGCGGATATCCGGGCCTTATCGAAGGAATTCGGCCTCCAGACCTGGAATAAACAGAGTGCGGCCTGCCTGGCCAGCCGTATTCCCTACGGTGTGGAACTGACGCCGCACCGCCTGGCCCAGATCGATGCAGCCGAAGCGGCGGTAGCTCCTTATATCCAGGGGTCTCTGCGCGTCCGGTATCACGGGGATGTAGCCCGCATCGAAGTGGCTGTCGATGAAATCCCGTCGATCCTGGCTCATCGCCAGGAAATCGTCCGGGCCATCAAAGATACGGGCTTTACCTACGTCACCCTCGATTTGGGCGGCTATGAAATGGGGAGCTTGAACGACGTGATCAATACGGATGAGGAAGTAAAATAATATGGCTATTTCTAAGAAAGTAAAAGATGAAATGTTACAGCGTTTTCAGGACCAGTACGGTATCATGAAGCCGGCCCTGCATTATAACTCGCCCTTTGAACTGATGATTGCCGTCATCTTGTCGGCCCAGTGTACGGATGAGCGGGTCAATATCGTGACGGCTGGCATGTTCCCGGAATATAATACGCCGGAAAAGATGCTGACTTTAGGGTTGGAAGGCCTGGAAGAAAAGATACGGACTTGCGGCCTCTATCACAGCAAGGCCAAGAATATCCTGGCTAATTGTGCCATCCTCTGTGAGAAATACCACGGCGAAGTGCCCCAGACCTTCGATGAACTGGTGAAGCTGCCTGGCGTCGGCCGCAAGACGGCCAATGTCCTGGTCAGTATCTTGTTCGATACGCCGGCCATTGCCGTCGATACCCACGTGTTCCGCGTATCCAACCGCCTGCAGCTGGCGGAAGGCAAGACGCCGCTGGAAGTCGAAAAGGGACTGCAGAAGGCTATTCCCAAGGAATGGTGGAGCCGGGCCCATCATTGGCTCATTTGGCATGGCCGCCGGGTCTGCAAAGCCCGTAAGCCCTTGTGTGACAACTGCTTTTTAGCCGATCTTTGTCCGAGTTGTCAGAAATAAAATAAAATCATTGACAAGTAATTAAAAATTTAATAAAATATTACCAATACAGACAAAATTTCATAAGTAATATCAAGAGCAGCTGAGGGACGGGCCCGATGACGCTGCGGCAACCTGCCAGCGGTAAGGTGCCAATTCCTACAGGCTATTCCTGAAAGATATCGTTATGACTGAGGCGCAGCTTGGAGGCAGCGCCTCTTTTCTTTTGGCGTATTACGTACTTATTTTCACATTTATTCTTAGGGGGTATCTTCATGAACAACAATTCTTCTGGCGGCAAGGCCATCCGGGGACTGGATGTGCTCATCCTGGGGTTTGCCTTCTTCGCTACCTATTTCGGTGCAGGCAACTTGATTTTCCCGCCTCAGCTCGGCTTGAACAGCGGCAGTGATTTCCTGTCCGGCTTGGCTGGTTTGACGCTGTCCGGTATTTTCCTGCCGATTTTTACACTCATCATCATAGGCCTCAACGGCGACGTCCATGCCATTACCGGACGGGTAGGGAAGAATACGTATAATATCCTTTTGGCAGCACTCATGCTGGTCTGTACCTTCGTATCCATTCCCCGTACCTGCGCGACGGCCATCCAGCTCGGTATTCAGGGCAACCTGCCGTCGGCACCGTTCGTCCCGCTGGTCATCGTTTATTTCGTCATCAGCTTCTTCTTCGTCGCTGACCAGAATAACGTCATGGACCGCATGGGCAAATACCTGACGCCCCTCCTGGCCCTGATCCTGGTCATCGTCGCCTTTGCCGGTATCTTCAATCCCTTGGGGACGCCCGTCGATCCGGCTGTGGATCATCCCTTCGTCAACGCCTTCCTTGGCGGCTATAACACGGGCGACGTCCTGGTCAGCTTTATCATGGCTGCTGTCTTCATCAGTTCCATTTACGGCAAAGGCTATACGACTGTCGGCCAGCGCAATAAAGTCCTCATCTACTGCGGCATCGTTTCCTTCATCCTGCTGCTCATCATCTACGGCAGCCTGCTCTACATGGGTGCCTGCGTCAGCGGCGATTATGCCCAGACCATCGGCCGTGCGGAACTCCTGGTCGCCATTATCCAGCGCGTCGGCACGTGGGTCATGGTTCCCATGGGCATAGCCGTCGTCCTGGCCTGCCTGACGACGGCCATCGGTCAGGTTGCGGCTGTAGCTGAGTTCACCAGCACGGCTACGGGCAAACGCGTCAGCTACAAACAAGTGGCTGTCGTCTGCTGCATCTTGTCGGCCCTGACGGCCCTCCTCGGCGTCGACGGTATCGTCACCTACATCGGCTGGATCTTCGGTGTCTGCTACCCGCCGTGCCTGGCCCTCCTGATCCTGGGCATCATCGGTCGCTTCATGCCCAATAACGGCGCCTACAAGGGCTCGGTATACCTGGTCACGCTCTTTGCTCTCCTGGAATCCCTGCCGGGCCTGAGCAGCCTGGGCTTTGCTAAGGCCATCGTTACGGCTACGCCCCTGTCGACCTACGGTTTCGGCTGGATCGTGCCCTTCATCATCGGACTCATCGGCGGTTCCCTCATCGGCCACTTCGTCTCCAGCAAAGAACCGGTAGAAGCCGAAGCGAAATAACACTAACCACTAACCACTATCCACTAAAAATAGACTGCCTTTTGGGCAGTCTATTTTTCTGACTTGCATAATCGAGGACTTCTCTCTATAATTAAAGAATAATCTCGAGTAAAAGGGGGTAGTTTCATGGATTTGAAGAAATTATACATCAATGGTCAGTGGGTGGCACCTTTATCCGGCCAATATATCGAGGTCGAGAATCCGGCGGATAAGAGCGTCTTTGCTACGGTCGCTGCGGCCGGTGCCGATGATGTTGCTGCGGCTGCCAAGGCCGCGGCCATGGCTTTCTCGGCCTGGTCGGCTATGCCGCTGGAAGACCGCATCACGTATATGAAAAATTTGCTGGTCCAGATGATTAAACTGGAACCGCAGCTCGTCGACGCTGTCGTCAAGGAATTAGGGGCACCGGTGGCCTTTGCCCGGACTAACCATATCGGCTACCAGTTCGTGCGGACCCAGTCGTATATCGACTTGGCACCAGAATTGCCACTGGTCGAACATTTATCTCAATCCGTCGTCTATCGTCGGCCTTTAGGCGTTATCGGCTGCATCACCCCTTGGAATTATCCTTTAGGCCAGATTATCCAGAAAGTCGTCCCAGCTCTGCTCGTCGGAGCGACGGTCGTCCTCAAGCCGAGCCAGCACACGCCGGTGACGGCGTACTATCTGGCCGAAGCCTTTGACCGGGCCGGTTTCCCAAAAGGTGTCTTCAACCTCGTCGCCGGCCGGGGCAGCCAGGTCGGCAATGCCATCTGTGATGACCCGAATATCGCCATGGTTTCTTTTACCGGCTCGACGGCAGCTGGCATCAAGGTCTCCCAACGCGCCTTGGGCTCTATGAAGCGCATCAGCATGGAATTGGGTGGCAAGTCGCCTTTCATCCTCTTGAAAGGGGCGGACTATGAAAAAGCCATCCGCCAGTGCTTCAATTCTATTTTCCTCAATAGCGGCCAGACCTGTACAGCCTTGTCACGTCTAATCATCCCTCGGGAAGAAAAGGGCAAGATTGAACAGCTCATGCTGAAGATACTGCCGGAATACACGGTCGGCGACCCGTCCCTGGAAACGACGAAAATCGGCCCTGTCGTTTCGTATGACCAGTGGCAGACCGTCGATACATACATCGCCAAAGGCATGGAAGAAGGGGCAACCCTCTTGGCCGGCAGCCGTCCGGAAGCTCCGGAAAAAGGCTACTATGTCAAGCCTGTCATCTTTACGGATGTGACCAACGATATGACCATTGCCCGTGAAGAGATTTTCGGGCCTGTCCTCTGCGTCATTACCTATGATACGGTTGAGGAAGCCCTGGCCATTGCCAACGATACGCCGTATGGCCTCAATGCGGCCGTCTGGGGCCCGGATAAAGCCGAAGCTTCCAAAGTGGCAGCGGCTATCCTGTCGGGCAATGTCTACGTCAACGACAGCCCGCGTGACGTCACAGCGCCTTTCGGCGGTTTCAAGGACAGCGGAATCGGCCGTGAAGGCGGCAAGGATGGGATGCTGGAATTTACAGAACCTCAGGCCATTTTTAATGCATAATCAGTTACAGGAGGAGTTTTAGCGTTATGAATTTTGATGAAGAAGCCATGAAAATCCGCCGCGGCAAACACGGCATTATTGAAACAATCCCCCGGGAAGTCCTCAAGACCCACGACGACCTGAGTATCCTTTATACGCCGGGCGTTGCCCAGCCGTGCCGGGAAATCACGAAAGATCCGGACCTGTCTTTTGACCTGACCTGCCGCGGCAACATGATTGCTGTCGTATCCGATGGGACCCGTGTCCTCGGCCTGGGCGACATCGGGCCGGAAGCGGCCATGCCGGTCATGGAAGGGAAATCGGTCCTGTTCAAGGTCTTTGGCGGTGTCAATGCTGTCCCTATCTGCCTGGATACGAAGGACCCGAAGAAATTTATCGAAACGGTGAAACGCCTGCAGCCGTCTTTTGCCGGCATCAACCTGGAAGACATTGCTTCGCCGAAGTGCTATGAAATTGAACAGACCTTGAAGAAGGAAATGGACATCCCCGTCTTCCATGACGACCAGCACGGTACGGCCATTGCCGCCCTGGCCGGCGTCATCGGTGCTTTCCGCTATGTCCATAAGGACTTGAAGACGGCCCGCATCGTCATCAACGGCGCCGGTGCAGCCGGTGCCTCCATCGGCCGCCTCCTGGTCCGCGCCGGTGCCCGGAACGTCACTATGGTCGACCGTCCGGGGATTCTCTATGATGGCATGGAAGGCCTCAATCCTGTCCAGGCTGAACTGGCTTCCCTGACCAATCCGTCCCATGCCCATGGGACCCTGGCCGATGCCGTCAAAGGCGCCGACCTCCTCCTCGGCGTATCGGCCCCGCATATCTTTACTAAGGAAATCATCCAGTCCATGGCTGACGATGCCGTCGTCTTCGCCATGGCCAACCCCATTCCGGAAACAGACTATGCTTCCGCTAAGGCAGCCGGTGCCAAAGTCGTCGGCACCGGCCGGTCGGATGCACCGAACCAGATCAACAACGTCATGGTCTTCCCGGGCATTTTCCGCGGCGCCCTGGCCGTCCGGGCCCGCAGCATCAACGAAGACATGAAACTGGCTGCGTCCTATGCCATCGCCTCTCTGGTCAGTGATGACGAACTGGCCGAAGACCATGTCATTCCCGACGCCTTCGATAAACGCGTCGCTCCGGCCGTCGCCGCCGCTGTCGCCAAAGCTGCCATGGACAGCGGCGTCGCCCGCATCACCCGCGACCCGGAAGACATCCGCCAGGAAGCAGCAGAAACTATCGACAAACTCCACGCCATGCTCGACTTGATCCATGGATAAGGAATAGTGGCTAGTGGTTAGTGGCTCGTTGTTAGAGAGTGGCTGAAATCTTAAATCTTGAAGGGACTTACTACATGTTGGTGTGGTAGGTCCTTTTTATATGGGTATAAAACATATTGTAAGTTGTAAAATATTGTAAATTATAATATGAAAAATTTTTCTTGATTCGTCAAGCAGATATACTCTATAATGGACACAGAATCATTACTAGGAGGTTTTTTTATGAAGAATTTTGCACATCGCGGATTTAGCGGCAAATATCCGGAAAATACGATGCTCGCTTTCCGCAAGGCATTAGAATGTGGTGCCGATGGAATTGAAATGGATGTACAGCTGACGAAAGATGGTGAGCTCGTGGTCATCCATGATGAACGGGTCGACAGGACGACGAATGGCACGGGCAATGTCCGCGATTATACGCTGGAAGAATTGCAGAAACTCGATGCTTCGTATATCTATTCAGAAGAAGTAGGCTTTCAGACCATTCCGACTTTTGACGAATATTGCCGATGGGTAGCTGGGACGCCCTTGGTGACGAACATTGAATTGAAGACAGGTGTCTATCCTTATCCAGGGATTGAAGCTAAAGTATGGCCTGTGTTGCAACGCTATCATTTAGAAGATAAAGTCATCATTTCGAGTTTCAATCATGAAAGTGTTCTGCGTATGAAAGCCTTGGCACCTGATTTAAAATATGGCTTGTTGACGGAAACGTGGCTCATCAATCCTGGGGCCTATACAGAAGGTGTTGGAGTTCAATGTTATCATCCGTATTATGGCAGTTTGACAGCAGAAACGGTGGCCGAAGTCAAGGCACATCATATTGAAATCAATACGTTTACTGTCAATGACGAAGAAAGTGTAAGGCAGCTGCGTGATTATGGTGTCGATTGCGTCATTGGCAATTTCCCGGATATGGTGAAGCGCGTCTTGGAAGGAGTATGACATGGAAAATTTAGAGGCGATTGTACAATTGATTGACTCCTGGCTATGGGGAAGATGGCTGGTTTTTGTTTTGCTGGCCTTAGGGGTTTTATATACTGTTTCTAACGGATTTATCCAGATTCGCCATTTTGGTTTCATTATTCGCCGGACCCTCATCGATTCTTATAAGTCCCGTCATGAAGATAAAGGGAATGGATCTATTTCCACTTTCAAAGCGATGATGGTCACACTGGCGGGCAATGTTGGCGGCGGCAACGTTGTCGGGGTCGCCACGGCTATTTTGTCTGGTGGCATGGGAGCCGTTTTCTGGATGTGGGTAGCTGCCTTTTTCGGCATGGCCTTGAAATATGGTGAAATCGTCTTGTCCCAGATGTATCGCGGCAAAGATGAAAACGGTAACCTTCTCAGCGGTCCTATGTACTATATCCGCGATGGCCTTAAAATGCCCTGGCTCGGCGTCGTCATTGCCGTGCTGATGTGTACGAAAATGATGGGGGCTAACTTGGTACAGTCCAATACGATTTCAGGCATCCTTTATTCGAATTACGGCGTCCCGACGTACATGACCGGTGTCGTCCTCATCATCCTGCTTTTATGCATCACTCTGGGCGGCTTGAAACGTCTGGCTAATCTGGCCATGAACCTCGTTCCGGCTATGTCCATCTTTTATATCGTCATCGGTGTATTAGTTGTCCTGCTGAATATTCAACAGCTGCCGCATGTATTTGTTGAAATCTTTACTCAGGCCTGGTCTTTTGATTCTGTAGCTGGCGGTACTGGCGGCTATGTTATTGCTAAAGCCATGCAGTACGGGATTGCCCGCGGCATGTACTCCAATGAAGCTGGGGAAGGGACCGCTCCGTTTGCTCATGGCTGCTCGATTGTACCGCATCCCGTCGATGAAGGAATTACGGGGGTTGCTGAAGTCTTTCTTGATACCATTGTCATTTGCAGCATTACGGCTTTTGTAGTCGGCGTCACTGATATGCAGCATTCCGGCAATTCGGCAACAGTATTGGCTCTCAACGCTTTTGGAACCGTCTGGGAACCGTTGAAACACGCAGGCACATTGGCTCTGCTCATCTTCTGCTTTACGACCTTGATGGGGCAGTGGTGGAACGCCGCCAAGAGCTTTACGTATGCCTTCGGCAATAAAGTAACGAATGTCGTCAAATACATTTTTCCTTTCTTGTGTCTCGTCGGCTCCTTAGGAAAAATCAATCTCGTCTGGGGCATCCAGGACGTAGCGATGGGCTTAGTCGTCATCCCTAACATGATTGCCCTGCTCATTCTCTTCCCGCAGGTACGGGCTAAGACAAAGGAATATTTCAGTGATCCGAAATACTACGACCATAAATAGCGGATATCACAGGCAGTTTTGTCTATCCCATCGTAATTTGTAAGGTAGCGTTGAAGTTAAATTTAAAGCCATCCGCTAACCAATTAAAAAAGTTTTTGTTCGTAGTTTATCGTTCATCGCGATGGATGGATATTTTTAATCCCATACGACAAACGATGAACGACCTACGATCAACGTAAAAAGAGGCTGTCTTTTGCGGCAGTCTCTTTTTTACATCTTACGCTGTCTTGACAGTAGTATTGTCAAATCTTTACCGATACGGTATAATAGGGTAAACAAAAAACGGGTTGTCCTGTCCCGGGGTGAGCCGTTATGTACTTTGAACAAGAGAGGTTGTCACATAAAGAGTCGTCTTTGTGGGGCAACCTTTTCCCTGAAAGGATGAAGTTTTGTGTATATCGAAGATGAGATTGCAGCGCTGAAGAAAGAGAAGCAGGCGATTATCCTTGCTCATTATTATGTTCCTGATGAAGTGCAGGAATATGCCGATTTTGTCGGCGATTCTTTTGGTCTGGCCAAGAAGGCGATTGAAACGGATGCCAAGATCATTGTCTTTGCCGGTGTCGATTTCATGGGCGAAAGTGCCAAGATGCTGAACCCTGAGAAGAAAGTTATCATGCCGGATGCGACGGCCAGCTGCCCCATGGCCCATATGGCTGATGTGGAGACGATTGAAAAGGTCCGTTCCCAGTATGATGACCTGGCCGTCGTTTGCTATGTCAACTCTACGGCAGCTGTCAAGGCCGTATCCGATGTATGTGTTACTTCGTCTAATGCCGTCAAGATCGTCAGGAAGCTGCCGAATAAGCATATTTTCTTTACGCCCGACAAGAATCTGGGTCACTACGTTTCGACACAGGTCCCGGATAAGCATTTTATCCTCAACAACGGTTTCTGCCCGCGCCACGATACGGTCGATCCGGCTTATGTGAAGAAGGTCCAGGCTGCTCATCCCCAGGCCCTGTTCCTGGCCCATCCGGAATGTCGTAAAGAAGTGCTGGCCCTGGCCGATTATGTCGGCAGTACGTCGGGAATCATCGATTATGCCGGGAAGTCCGACGCCAAGGAATTTATCATCGGTACGGAAGGCGGCGTCTTTTATGAATTAGAGACGCGCAATCCCGATAAGACTTTTTATCCGGCTATGGAAGATGCGTACTGCATCAATATGAAAAAGGTCACCTTAGAAAAAGTCCGCGACTGCCTGCGCGATGAAACGAATGAAGTCCACGTCGATCCGGCCGTCGCTAGTAAAGCCGTCCGTTCATTGGAACGGATGCTGGAATTAGCCAAATAGAAGAAGGTATATGTCATGGAAACAGAAAAAACAGATATTGTCATCGTCGGTACCGGTGCCAGCGGCCTCTTTGCCGCCCTGCACCTGCCGCAGGATAAACAAATCCTCATGATCACCAAAGATGAAGTGGAAAATAGCGATTCTTTTTTAGCCCAAGGGGGCATCTGCGTCCTTCACGATAAGGACGACTACGACAGCTTCATGGAAGATACGCTCAAAGCCGGTCATTATGAAAACCGCCGCGAATCGGTGGATATCATGATTCGCTCGTCGCGGCCGGTCATCGACGAACTCATCGGCTACGGCGTCGATTTTGCCCGCAAGGCCGACGGTTCGCTCGACTACACGCGGGAAGGCTGCCATTCGCGGGCCCGCATCTTGTTCCATGAAGATATTACGGGCAAGGAAATCACCAGCCATCTCTTAGCCGCTGTCCGTCAATTGCCCAATGTGACCATTCGCGATTTCACGACTATGGTTGACATCGTCACCGACGGAAACCGTTGCCTGGGCATCATCGCCCGCGATAGCCAAGGCCAGTACCGGGCCATCCAGGCCGATGAAACGATCCTGGCCAGCGGCGGTGTCGGCGGCTTGTACGACCATTCGACGAATTTCCCCCATCTTACAGGCGATGCCCTGGCTATTGCCATGCGCCACGGCGTCGAACTGGAACACATCGACTACGTCCAGATCCATCCGACGTCGCTTTATTCTAAGAAACCTGGCCGGAGCTTCCTCATTTCCGAATCGGTCCGCGGCGAAGGAGCCAAACTGCGCGGTAAAGATGGACAGCGTTTTGCCAATGAAGTCCTGCCCCGCGATTTGATGACGGCAGAAATCCGCAAACAGATGAAGAAAGATGACCGTCCTTTTGTCTGGCTCGATATGACCGTTCTCGGCGAAGACGTCATTAAGCATCATTTCCCACATATCTATGAACGCTGCCTGGAAGACGGCATCGATGCGACCAAAGACTGGGTCCCGGTCACGCCGGCCCAGCACTACTTCATGGGCGGCATCCACGTCGATAAGTACAGCCAGACGACGATGGACCACCTCTATGCCGTCGGCGAAACGAGCTGCAACGGCGTCCACGGCCGTAACCGCCTGGCCAGCAATTCCCTCTTGGAAAGCTTGGTCTTCGGCAAGCGCGCAGCCCAGCATATCGCCGAAATGGATAAGCAGCCTAAGCAGATTGTCAGTGAATCCGATTTCACCCAAGCTTGTGCATCGTCAGAAGCCTTTATCCGCAGCCATGAAGATACACTGGCTGAAGAATACCGCCACCAGGTCTTAGATGAAATGGAAAGGGAGCGTGAATGTGATGAACAGCGTAACCATGAAATTGCAGGCTGACCCATTGATTTTGCAGGCCCTTCAGGAAGACATTACGAGTGAAGACGTGACGACTAATGCCATTTTGCCGAAAGACTGTCAGGGTGAAGCGGAGCTCCTGTGCAAACAAGATGGCATCATTGCCGGCCTCGATGTCTTTGCCCGGGCCTTTACGCTGTTGGATGACAAGGTGTGGTTTGAATTCTTTACGAAAGACGGCGATGAAGTCCACAAAGGCCAGAAGCTGGCTAAAGTTGTCGGCAGTATGCAGGCCATCTTATCGGCCGAACGGGTAGGACTCAACTATTTGCAGCGCATGAGCGGCATAGCGACTTATACCCATCAGGTCGTATCCCTGCTGGAAGGAACTGGGATTACCCTCGTCGATACGCGCAAGACGACGCCGAATATGCGGGTCTTTGAAAAATATGCTGTCACGGTTGGCGGCGGTAAGAATCATCGCTATAACCTGTCCGACGGCGTCCTCCTCAAGGACAATCACATCAGCGCTGCCGGTGGCGTAGCCAAGGCCGTTGCCTTGGCCAAAGCTTATGCGCCTTTTGTCCGTAAAATCGAAGTCGAAACGGAAACGTTGGACATGGTCCGCGAAGCCGTCGAAGCCGGCGCCGACATCATCATGCTGGATAATATGAGCCACGACATGATGAGAGAAGCGATAGCCCTCATCGACGGCCGGGCTGAAACGGAATGTTCCGGCAACGTGACCAAAGAAAATATTGCCGCCTTGGCCGATATCGGCGTCGATTACATCTCTAGTGGCGCCTTGACCCATTCCGCGCCTATCCTGGACTTATCCCTGAAACACCTTCATCGGATATAGTGGCCCGTAGTTCGTGATTCGCAGTTCATGGCTCGTAGGGGCGACCACGTGGAACACCGTTTTGTTGCTTGTTGCAATACATTAGTCCCTTGACAAGGGATGAAATAGCGATATAATAGAATCAAAGAAAAGACAACGATGTCATGATTGATGTCGTTGTCTTTTCTGTTTTTGGTATTATCCGATCTTGAGAGGGGGCCTTCACATGTATGTATGGCGAATGGAAAAGATTATGGCAGAAAATTTCCGCGAATGGAAAATGCTGCAGCAGTGTCAACTACTCCCGACTAAAGTCGGGAGCTTGTAAGTCGGAACTACATAGGTACTAACGACATCTAAAAGATGTCTTCCTAAATCCGCCTACATCATCGGGGGGGCTGACAACACCCGCTTTGCTAAGGAGTTTACTCCGAAGCAGTTGTTATTCTTTCATAACGAGGATGGTTATCTCCGGAAATCCACATAGTTCCGAGGAGCTGAATATTCATAGCTCCGATACGGTCATCGTTAGATCTGTAACCACACTGGCAACGATATAAGTGTTTGTGATGGTCACGGTTTTCTTTGTGGATAGTACCGCATTTGGGACAACGTTGAGAGGTATACTTAGCAGATACCTTCAGAACTTCGGAACGATTTTCATGAGCCTTATAGGTCAGGAATTGCTCCAACTGATAGAACGCCCAGCTGCGCAGGTCGTAATTTTGTTTAGCCGTTTTTGAAAGATGGGACTCTTCGAAGCTAACACCGGTCAGATCTTCAAGCACAAACAGCGTATCTTTGCCGTATTTTTCAACGAGTGTCTTAGAAATCTGATGGTTTACATCAGACATCCAACGGTTCTCTCGTCCAGAAATGGCTTTGAGTCTACGCTTTGCTGATTTTGTACCTTTAGACTGGAGCTGACGGCGGACTTCCTGAAATTTATGGCGTTTAGTAGCCATCTTCTTACCAGAGACGAATTCAGTTTTGCCCTGTTCGTCGTAACTAACAGTAAGAAAACGTAATCCGCGGTCAATACCGACAACATGACGGACGTTTTCTTTCTGAAAATCTTCGACAGCTTGGGTTACGGGAATGTGGAGATACCATAACCCTTTGAGTTCGACCAGTTTTGCTGTTCCAAGGTCATAAGCGCCATCAAGGTATTCAGCGAAATGTTCGCCCTCAAAAGTGCATTTGGTTCTTTTGCCGAGTGTATTGATAGATAGGATTTGACCATCATCAACGAAACTGTAATCTCGGTTACGGACCAAATCAGCTTGCGGACGAGTAAAGAATATCGGCTTCCAAAGCCATTCCAATGTCTTGGTAATGCGTTGCCAGTTGCCATTCTCATCCTTATATCTGTAAGGATTTTGGAAGAGCTGTTGTTTTACCGTTTTATATCTGGCAATCGTCGTCTTGATAGAAGACTGGGCTAGCTGCGATTTCAGACCGAACTGGCTGCGCAGGTCACTGTACAGCTCTCTGTTGAGACTTTGGTAGGTCATGTTAAATCGGTGGTCGAATATGTACTGCGACACGAAGTTACAAGCCTGACGGTATTGTTCAGTCATCTGACGGAACAGCGTCTCTTGTTCGGGAGTAGCGTGTATACGAAGTTTTATTGTTTTAGTTAGGTTAGACATTTTTTCACCTGCCTTTCTAAAATCTATACTACTTCATCAAAATTATTATATCATAATTTTTTTGCTAAAAGTCTATTATTTATTATTGAAAGGAGGGGAGGTGCGGCTCCTCTCATGACTAAAGTCACGAGTCTCCGCCGCACCATAGTGATGAAAAGTATCAGAAAGGACGCCAAGCTGTTCAGCCTAAGAAAGAGAACCTGCGTCTCCGCGGCGGTGCCCATTCTGAAACGTGATGAAACTTAGAGAACACGTGTTTGACAAAAAGCCTCTGGATTTCTATACTAGTAGTTAATAGTGTAGAAAGAAAGAGGCTTATTTATATGGATATAAAGAAAGAACATTGGAGCCCGCTGCTCCTCGACTGGTTTGCCGCCCATGGCCGGGACCTGCCCTGGCGCGATGAAACGCCGCGGGATCCGTATAAGGTCTGGGTCTCGGAAATCATGCTGCAGCAGACGAAAGTCGAAACAGTCCGCCCCTATTATGACAGCTGGATGGACCATTTTCCGACCATCTCCGCCTTGGCGGCGGCTTCTCAAGATGAAGTCCTGCGGCAGTGGCAGGGCTTGGGCTACTACTCGCGGGCCCGCCATCTCCACCAGGCCGTCCAGGAAGTACAGGCCAAATACGGCGGCCACGTGCCGGAAAATAAAAAAGACGTGCAATCCTTGAAAGGCGTTGGTGATTATACAGCCGGCGCTATTTTAAGCCTGGCTTATGGACAGAAAGAACCGGCTGTCGATGGCAACGTCCTGCGCATCTTTGCCCGCCTTTATGATATTGAAGAAAATATCTTGTCGACACCGGTCAAGAAGAAAGTCACAGCTCTCGTCGCAGAGCAACTTCCGGACGAAGCGCCTGGAGCCTTTAACGAAGCTCTCATGGACTTAGGAGCTATGATCTGCATCCCTAAGCATCCCCGCTGTCCCTACTGTCCTTTACAAGAGCTCTGCCTGGCTCATCGGGCTGGGAAAGAATGTGAGCTGCCCATCCGCCTGGTCAAGAAGAAATCGCCTGTCGAAGATATTACTGTCGTCGTCGTCCGTAAGGGGAAACAGTGGCTCGTTCATCGCCGGCCGCCGACGGGCCTGCTGGCGTCGATGTGGGAATTTCCTAATGCCCAGGGGAAAGGGGAGGAAGGCCTGCATGCTGTCGGTCAGCTCTTGGCGCAGAAAGGACTGACCCTGGCTGCCGATGACCAGTCCATAGGCTCTCTGAAGAGCGTCTTTTCGCATAAGACCTGGCAGATGACGATTTATGAAGGTCGCATCACCCAGGGAAAACTCGAAGAAGAGGAGGATTGGCAGTGGATCGACTGTAAAGCTTATGCGTCCTTGCCCTGGGCCGGGCCGCATGGCAAGATTACTGCCATGGTATAATTGATGAAAGGGCTTTTTTTTATTAATTTCATGGTCATTACGTCCTGTATCTGCGTCGTCTCGGCCCTGTTATGGGATTATGTCGTCCGAACGGGCCATCGCTGGCTGCTGCTCCTGGTGGCCTTGCTGCTGGCTGTCTTGTCGGCCTTCGGCCTCTATCACTATGAAGACCTCTTTCCCGGCCTCGTCGCTTCTGGCTGGGATGGCTTATACGACCGCAAGGCCATGGCCGGCCTGATTTGGCTGTTGGCCTGTCTCCTGGCTTTTCCCTGCCTGGCCGTCGTTGCCATAGCCCGATTCTTCTGTCGTCCCAGGCGCCGCCGGCGACGGCGGCAGCGGCGGGCGTCCGGCGTGACACGGCGGGCTTTCCTCAAAGGCTTGGCCGCCCTGGTCCCGGCAGTGGCTCTGGCTACCAGCGGGGCCGGCAATCTCTTAGGCGAACGCGATTTAGACACGACGTATCACGTCTTGAAATACAAAAATCTGCCAGATTATCTCGACGGCTATAAAATCGGTCAGCTGTCAGACCTGCACATGGGGCTCTTCTTCAGTCCCCGGAGACTGCAGGAAGCTTTGGATGCCGTAGCTGCCCAGGGCGTGAACCGTTTAGAAATCACAGGCGACTTCATTGATGAATTGGCCCTTTTGCCGAAAGCCAGGGCCATCCTTGAAGCCAATGTCCATCGCTTTCCCGACGGCATCGACTTTTGTTACGGCAACCATGAGTATTACCGCGATTTCAATGCCATCACGGCCATGCTCGAAGCGACGCCGGTGCGGGTACTGCGCAATTCCTCTTTTCAGGCCAGCCGTGGCTGCGGTCAGGGCTTGAAAGGGCGTAATGGCCGCGACGGCCGGTCTTTTTATATTGCGGCTGCTGATTATAGTTTTGCCAAAGGCGACGAGGCCTTTGCCAAAGAACGGGAACAGTACGTCCGGGAAACCCTGGCCAAAGTGCCGGAAGACGCTTTTGTCGTCCTGCTGGCCCACCATTCGGCCTTTATCGATGAGGGCTTTGCCCACCACATCCCCTTGACCTTATGCGGCCATACGCACGGTGCCCAGTTCGCGCCCATTGCGCCGCTGGTTTCGGCCTTGGGCTTCAAATACCTCCGCGGCCTGTTCCAGAAAGGCGAGTGCAAGGGCTATGTCAACCGCGGTACGGGCCACTGGCTGCCTTTCCGCGTCCTCTGTTCACGAGAAGCCAGTGTCTTTGAATTACGAAAACAAGCGTAAAGGATGAATACTCATTATGATGATCAATAAAGCAGTACTCCATATTTTTGATTTCAACACTAATGTCTGCGTGGTATCCCAGAAAGACCTCGATTTCAGCAGCGATGTCGTCTACGAATACGTCAGCAAACGGCTGAACCGCATCATCGGCGATGCCGCCCAGAAGACAGGCGTCTTCTATGCGACCAGTGCCTTTCAGATGAAGCTGCAGGCTCTGGCCGACGGGACGATGACCTTCGACGACCTGGCATCCCAGACGGCCCGTGAACTCTATCAGCTCCTGGCTCACTGCGACGAACCGGAATCGACAGACCTCCTGGTCATTGATTTCCAGGATGACGACGATGTCCGCAACGTAGGCATCCTCATGCTGGAAAACAAGACGGCCTATACCCATCAGATCCTCGACGACGAAGGGACGGTATACAACAAGCTCATCAAGCATTACGCCATCTTGCCCGGGACGGCGCAGAAAGCCGATGCCTATGCCCTCATCAGGCTGAGTGATTTTTCCATCCATTTCGTCGACAAGAAGCGGAAAATGGATGGCGAAGACGTCTATCTCCTGCCGGACAAGCTCTTGCAGTGTACGTCGGTCATTTCCAGCAAGGAAGCCGTGAAAGTCGTCAGCAAGATTGCCGAGAAAGTGGCTGAAGAACACGGAGCCAGTACGGTTGAAGCCTTGTCGAAGGCCAAGACCTATCTCGTAGAAAATGCTGAAACAGCCGATTCTTTTTCACCCCAGGACCTGGGCAGCGATGTCTTCGGCGATTCGCCAGTGCTGCAGCGGGAATTTGAAGAGCAAATCAAAGAAGCCAAACTGCCCGAGGCCGTGGCCATCGAAAAGGAATATGCCCAGAAAGCCGGCCGCAGCCATAAAATCAAGACCGATACGGGCATTGAAATTACCTTTCCTTCAGAATACATCGAAAATACCGATTTCATCCAGTTCATCAATAATCCCGACGGGACCTTGTCCATTGAATTGAAGAATATCGGAAAAATCGTCAACAAATAAGGAGGACTACTATGTCACGCAAAAATCGGCGCAAAAAAGCCAGCCATACTGCGGCTGTTCCGGAAGGGACGACGGCAGCGGCACAGCCTAAAAAGAAGAAGGGACCTGTCCACGGGCTCGATACCCGTACCTGGGTCTTGTACCTCGTCGGCTTTGCCGCCCTGGCCTGGTCGTATTTCGTCTTGTTTACCCGCAACTGGTCGGACGCAGGTTTTGCCTTTACCGTCCTGGTTACGGTTCTCTGGCCCTGGTCTCTCTATAGGAACTGGAAGAAGGGCCCTAAAAAGAGGTAACGCTTATGGATATGTCCCATTACAATAAAGATTACGATACGTCTCATCCCTTTCACGTCGTCGCCCCGTATGAACCGATGGGCGATCAGCCCGAGGCCATCGCCTCCCTGGCGGAAGGCGTCCGTTCCGGCCAGTGGGCCCAGGTCCTCGTCGGGGCTACCGGTACCGGGAAGACCTTCACCATGGCCAAGCTCATCGAAGCCGTCCAGAAACCGACCTTGGTCATCGCTCACAACAAGACCTTGGCAGCCCAGTTGTGCAGCGAATTTAAATCCTTCTTTCCCGATAATGAAGTCGGCTACTTTGTCAGCTATTATGACTTCTATCAGCCTGAAGCCTATATTGCCTCGACGGATACGTATATCGAGAAAGATGCGTCCATCAACGATGAAATCGATAAATTGCGCCACTCGGCGACGATGAGTCTCTTTGAACGGCGCGATGTCATCATCGTCGCTTCCGTTTCCTGCATCTATGGCTTAGGTGACCCGGAAGATTACAGCGAACTCGTCGTATCCCTGCGCCTGGGGCAGGAAAAATCGCAGGAAGAGATCTTGCATAAGCTCGTCGATATCCAGTACAGCCGCAGCGACATGAACCTCGAACGCGGGACTTTCCGCGTCCACGGCGATACGATCGAAGTCTTTCCGGCGGCTTTCGACAACTCCGTCATCCGCATCGAAATGTTCGGCGACGAAATCGACCGCCTGACCGAAGTCGATGTCCTGACCGGCGAAGTCATTGCCGAACGCAAGCACGTCGCCATCTATCCGGCCAGCCATTATGTCACGACCAAGGACAAGATGGAACGGGCCTTGGGACGATCCGTCAGGAACTGGACGAACGGCTGAAAGTGCTGAAAGACGGGGGCCACTTGCTGGAAGCACAGCGATTGGAACAGCGCACGCGCTACGATATGGAAATGATGGAAGAAATGGGCTATTGCTCAGGCATCGAAAACTATTCGCGCCATCTGGCCGGTCGCAAGCCCGGTCAGGCGCCGTATACGCTTCTCGATTATTTCCCCGATGATTTCCTCATCCTCGTCGACGAATCGCACGTCACCCTGCCCCAGCTGCGGGCCATGTATGCCGGTGACCGGTCGCGCAAAGAAAACCTCATCGAATACGGTTTCCGCCTGCCGTCGGCCTTGGACAACCGGCCTTTGAAATTTGAAGAATTTGTCGAACGCATCAATCAGATCGTCTACGTCAGCGCTACGCCAGGGCCCTATGAAATGGAAGTCCAGACCAATCTGGCCCAGCAGATCATCAGGCCGACGGGCCTGTTGGACCCGAACGTGGAAGTCCGTCCCATTGCCGGCCAGATGGATGACCTGTTGGGGGAAATCCGCCAGCGTACGGAAAAGGACGAACGCGTCCTGGTGACGACGCTGACCAAGAAGATGGCCGAAGATTTGACGGACTACCTGAAAGAAATGGGCGTCCGCGTGCGCTATCTCCATTCGGATATCGCTACCATCGAACGGGCCGACATCATCCGCGACCTGCGGGCCGGCGTCTTCGACGTCCTGGTCGGCATCAACCTCCTGCGCGAAGGCCTGGATATGCCGGAAGTCTCGCTGGTAGCCATCCTCGATGCCGATAAGGAAGGCTTCCTGCGGTCGGAAACGTCGCTCATTCAGACCATGGGCCGGGCAGCGCGGAACGTCAACGGCACGGTCATCATGTATGCCGACAAGATCACCGATTCCATGGCCAAGGCTATGGAAGAAACCCAGCGCCGCCGGGAAATCCAGGATGCTTATAATAAAAAACATCATATTACGCCGAAGTCGGTCAAAAAAGACGTCGTCGACCTCATCGAACTGACGAAAGTCGCTGAAGATGAAGCGGCCTATGGCAGCCAGAAAGGGAAGAAAGGCGGCAAGATGACCCGCGAAGCCCTGAATAAGGTCATCAAGACCATGACCTTGCAGATGAAGGAAGCGTCGAAGAATCTGGAATTTGAAAAAGCGGCGGAGCTGCGCGACCGCTTAGGGGAACTGCGCCAGCAGCTGGCCGACATGAGCCACGACGACACCCTGCCCAAAGACATGCAGGGTGCCGACATGCCCAAGCGCCGCTATCGCCGCAAGATAAAGCGGCCTGACGCGAAAAGAAAATAGTCATGCAAAGGTTTTTGTCGGCATACGCCATCCCTTTTATCCTATCGTTTGTCGTGGGTCGTTCATCGTTTACCGTGATGGATTAAATTTTTGAACATTTCCGTTGTAGGGGTCGCCGTGTGGGCGACCCGCTGAGTCCGACATGTTTTATATAATATTGAGTATAGGAGCATCATGGAAGATAAATATATTGTCATTAAAGGTGCGCGTCAGCACAATTTAAAGAACATCGATGTCAAGATTCCCCGGGACAAGCTCGTCGTCTTTACGGGCCTGTCCGGTTCGGGCAAGTCGTCCCTGGCTTTTGATACGATTTACGCCGAAGGCCAGCGCCGCTATGTCGAATCTCTGTCGGCCTATGCCCGGCAGTTCCTGGGCCAGATGGATAAGCCTGATGTCGATTACATTGAAGGCCTGTCGCCGGCTATTTCCATCGACCAGAAGACGACGAGCCGCAATCCCCGGTCGACCGTCGGGACGGTTACGGAAATCTACGATTACCTGCGCCTGCTCTATGCCCGCGTCGGCGAAGCGTATTGCCCGAAATGCGGCAAGCCCATCCGCCAGCAGACTATCGAGCAGATGGCCGATGCTGTCATGGCCCTCGGCGAAGGCGAAAAGGTCATGGTCATGGCCCCTGTCGTCGACGGCCGCAAGGGGACCCATCAGAAACTCCTGGCCAAATTGGTCAAGGACGGCTACGTCCGCGTCCGCGTCGACGGCGAAGTCTACCTTTTGTCCGACGATATTCCCTTGGATAAGAATAAGAAGCATACCATCGACGTCATCATCGACCGCCTGGTCATCAAGAACAGTATCTTGACGCGCCTGACTGATTCTTTGGAAACGGCGGCTAAACTGGCCGATGGCATCGTCCACATTTTCCGTATGGCTACGAAAGAAGTCCTGACTTTCAGTCAGCATTTCGCCTGCCCGGACTGCCACGTCAGCCTGCCGGAAATCGAACCGCATCTCTTTTCTTTCAACAGTCCCTTCGGGGCCTGCCCGGCCTGCTCCGGTATCGGCAGTACCATGGAAGTCGATGCCCGCCTCGTTTTGCCGGACCGCAAGAAATCCTTTGCCGACGGCGCTGTAGCGGCTCTCAGCAGTAATCCCGATTCGTGGTTCATGCGCCAGCTCGGCGGTCTCCTGCGGCCTTATGGCTTTACCCTGGATAATTGTTACGACGACTTGCCGGAAGAACTGCAGGAAAAACTCATGGACGGTTCTGACGACCTGTGCGTCTTTGAATATGAGAACCTGCGCGGCCAGGTAAAGCAGTTCTCGACGACTTTTGAAGGCGTCCTGCCCATGGTCCGCCGCCGCTACCGCGAGGCTTCATCGGATATGATGCGCGACCAGTTCGGACAATTCATGACCGTCAAGCCCTGTTCGACCTGCCATGGCACGCGCCTGCGCCACGAAGCGCTGGCCATCAAGATAGGCGGCTTGAACATCGCTGAATTGACGGATTTGCCTGTCAGCGATATGATTCCCTTCTTCGATAGCTTGAAATTGACGGAAAAGCAGCAGCTCATTGGCAAACAGATTTTCAAGGAAATCAAGGCCCGCCTGAATTTCCTGCAGACCGTCGGCCTCGATTATCTCACTCTGTCGCGGACGGCCGGGACCCTGTCTGGCGGCGAAGCCCAGCGAATCCGCCTGGCGACCCAGATCGGTTCGGGCCTGGTCGGCGTCCTCTACATCCTGGACGAACCGTCTATCGGCCTGCATCAGCGGGATAACGACAAGCTCCTGGAAGCCCTCAAGCGCCTGCGCGACCTGGGCAATACACTCATCGTCGTCGAACACGACGAAGATACCATGCGGGCTGCCGATTATATCGTCGATATCGGTCCGGCTGCAGGGGAACACGGCGGCACCATCGTCGCCCAAGGGTCGGCCGAAGATATCATGGCTTGCTCTCAGTCACTGACGGGCCAGTACCTGAAGGGGACCAAGTACATTCCCGTCCCGAAAGTACGGCGGCTGGGGAGTGGGAACTTTTTGGAAATCATCGGCGCAGCCGAACACAATTTAAAACATATAAACGTGTCCATCCCCATCGGGACCCTGACTGTCGTTACAGGCGTATCCGGGTCGGGTAAGTCGACCTTGGTCAATGAAATCCTGTACAAGGGCATGGCTGAGGCCGTTTACGGAACGCCGCACCGGCCGGGCAAGTTCAAGGCCTTGAAAGGCGTCGAATACATCGATAAGATTATCAACATCGACCAGTCGCCTATTGGTCGGACGCCGCGGTCCAATCCGGCCACGTATACGGGCGTCTTCGATGCCATCCGCCAGCTCTACAGCCAGACGGCAGAAGCCAAGGTGCGCGGCTACAAAGCCGGCCGGTTCAGCTTCAATATCAAAGGCGGCCGCTGTGAAGCCTGCAAGGGTGACGGCATCATCCGCATCGAAATGAATTTCCTGCCAGATGTCTACGTTCCCTGCGAAGTCTGCCACGGTGCCCGCTATAACCGGGAAACGCTGGAAGTCAAATACAAGGGCAAGAATATTTCCGACGTCCTCAACATGACCGTTGACGACGCCTGCCAGTTCTTTGAAAATATCCCGCGCATCGTCAATAAGTTGAAGACGCTGCAGCAGGTCGGCCTGGGCTACATCCGCCTGGGCCAGCCGGCGACGACCTTATCCGGTGGTGAAGCCCAGCGGGTCAAACTGGCGACGGAACTGTCCAAGCGCAGTACCGGCCGGACCCTGTATATCCTCGATGAACCGACGACGGGCCTGCACACGGCGGACATCCACAAGCTCATGGACGTCTTGCAGATGCTCGTTGACGGCGGCGATACCGTCGTCGTCATCGAACACAATCTGGACGTCATCAAGACGGCAGACTATCTCATCGACCTCGGTCCCGAAGGTGGTGCCGGCGGCGGGACCGTCGTCGCCACGGGAACGCCGGAAGAAATCTGCCAGGTACCAGCTTCGTATACGGGAAAATTCCTCAAGCCCGTCCTGGAACGCACCAAGGCCCTCATGGCCGGCGAGAAGGGAGAATAAGCCATGGCTGTCAGCGAAGCCGTCCGGGAAAAGGTTCGTAACCTGCCGACCCAGCCCGGCGTCTATCTTTGGAAAGATGAGAAGGGGAAAATCATTTACGTCGGCAAAGCCGTCAATCTGCGCAACCGCGTGACCAGCTATGTCCGCCACGATGCCAACAGGGCGCCGAAAGTAGCGGCCATGGTCAGCCATGCTGTGGACTTGGAAACGATAGTCGTCGCTACGGAAATGGAAGCCCTCATCCTGGAAAATACGCTCATCAAGAAATACCATCCCCACTACAACATCATGCTCCGCGACGACAAGACCTATCCCTATATCAAGGTCACCGTCCAGGAAGATTACCCACGCATCTTCATGACCCGCCGCGTCAGCCGCGACGGCGCCCGCTATTTCGGCCCCTTTGCCGATTCGACAGCCGTCCACCGCGTCCTGAAGCTCATGCAGCGGGCCTACCACATCCGGTCGTGCCGGACCATGCCGACGGACCGGCCATGTTTGCAGTACCATTTGCATCACTGCGATGCGCCCTGCGTCCACTATATCACCAAAGGGGATTACGGGGTCCTGATCCGCCAGGCCCTGGATATCCTCGAAGGCCGGGACAGCGGCGTTTCCCAGGCGCTGCAGCAGAAGATGGAAGAGGCTGCGGAGGCCATGGAATTTGAAAAGGCTGCCATGTACCGTGACCAGATCAAGGCCATTGCCGTCATCCAGGAACAGCAGAACATCGTCAATACGACTGGCGGCGATATGGACGTCATCGGCCTGGCCCGTCAGGCCGGGCAGACATGCGTCCAGATCTATACGGTCCGCATGGGCAAGCTCATGGGACGGGAAACGTTTTCCCTGGACAACGGCAGCGACGACGATGTGCCGTCCCTGATGGAAGCCGTCGTTGACCAGTATTATGGCGACGGGACTTTCATCCCGGCAGAAATCGTCGTACCAGGCCTGGAAGACCGGGAAGGCTGCGAACGCCGCCTGAGCCAGCAGAAGGGGAAGAAAGTCACTGTCGTCATCCCGCAGCGGGGGACGAAGAAACAACTCCTGGACATGGCTGCTGAAAATGCAGCCGGCCTTTTGGAACAGAAACGGCTGCAGTGGCAGCACGACGTGGACAAGACGACCGGTGCCGTCGAAGGCCTGGCGCGGATCCTCAACCTGCCCTGCCTGCCGGAACGCATGGAGTGCTTCGATATTTCCCATACCCAGGGCATCGAGACCGTCGCTTCCATGGTCGTCTTCGAGCATGGTCAGCCGGCTAAGAAGGAGTATCGCCGCTTTAAGCTGAAGACCGTCCAGGGCAAGCCTGATGACTTCAAGTCCATGGCGGAAATCATGGAACGGCGCTATGGTGAAAAGGATTGGCCCGTACCGGACCTGATCATCATCGACGGCGGCAAAGGCCAGCTCCATGCGGCCCTGCCCGTCATCCGCCAGGCCGGCTGCGAAGCGCCGGTCATCAGTCTGGCCAAGCGCATCGAAGAAGTTTTCGTCGAAGGCCGCAGCGATTCTATCATCCTCAGTCACCACACGCCGGAACTGCAGCTGTTGCAGGCCATCCGTGACGAAGCTCATCGCTTTGCCATTACCTATCACCGTCATTTGCGGGGCAAGCGCAGCCTCGTGTCCATCCTGGACCACGTCGAAGGCATCGGACCCAAACGGCGCAAGGCCTTGTGGACGGCCTTCAAGACCTTAGGCGACATGAAAGCGGCGTCCATCGAGGAACTGGCTGCCGTGCCGGGCATGAACCGCCAGGCTGCCGAAAATGTTTATTATTTCTTCCGCCTGGGAACCGATGAAAAGCGGAAAATGACCCAATAAATATGGTATAATAAAAAGAAATGAAAGAGGAGGGATTATATGAAGAAAAAAGTCCTTACCATTTTATGTGGCGCCTGGCTCATGGGGGCCGTCGCCATGGCTGCTTCGCCAGCCCTTATCCAGGATGCGCCGAAAGCCGTCTATACCCATAGCGATGGCAGCGTCCTCAGTATCCAGTACCCGGCCATTACCATGACCAACAACGCCGGAGCGGCCCAATTGATAGCCCAGTATTTTACCGATGAACAGCAGCAGGCCAAGACCTTTTTCGACCAGCAGGGCGATAAGGGCATCAAATTGACGGAAGAAAAGACGTACACCGTCACCTTGAACGATGGCAAGTATTTGTCCTTCCTCGATGAAGGCTATCTCTATTTCGACAGAGCCGCTCATCCGACGAGCTGGAAGACCGGCGTCGTCTTCGATGTAGCGACGGGCAAGCGGATCACCAACTGGCGGGATTTGGTCAAACCGGGTGATGAAAAGTATTTCACCCTGCAGAAAATCACGAATAAGCTGACTTTGAGCGGCCACGTCCTGTCGTCATATTTCAATGGATTGACGGAAGATCCGAAGAATTTCTACCTCGACAAGAGCCGCAATATCCACTTCGTCTTCGGCCAGTATGAGGTAGCTCCGTACTCGTCGGGCATCATCGATATCAATATGGGAAGACAGGCAAAATAAGTCGTAAAATAATCTTGCTTTTTTTTGCCCAATATGATATCATAAACATGTCAAAAATAATTAATAAGAATTATTCGTTAATACGTTGATTCAGGAGGAAAAGAACATGGATAAGTACGAATGCAGCATTTGCGGTTATATTTATGATGAAGCTGAAGGCGACGCAGACAACGGCGTTGCAGCTGGCACGAAATTCGCTGATCTCCCGGCAGATTGGGTATGTCCGACCTGCGGCGCAGACAAAGACGCTTTCGTAAAAATGGACTAATTTTTGAATGTGTGAAGTTTGATGTATGACGTTTGAAGCGATGGCTTTAAATTTCAAACCATCCACATCAAACATCAAACTTTTAACTTCAAACTTAAAAAGAGCTTGTCGCATATGCGGCAAGCTCTTTTTATTGACAATCTTCCGGAAGCACGATACAATGATTACTGTTAGACATAAATATTCGTCATGTTTCACATGATTTTGCAGGGGGTGCTTCTGTGAATTTAAAATATGTCAAAGGCAGTTACATGGATGAAATCATGTACGAAGGCCGGCCTGTCCTGTTCACTCTCGATGGCCTCGATGAAGGCCATGAAGAGGAAGCGCAGCAGTACGGCGAAGAAGTTTGGAACTGGGTTTTGGCGCATCGCTCCCGTGTCATCGCTCACGCGCCGCTGATTGCGAATTTCAAGAACAAGAAATGGCGTTCTGACGGCGAACCGGAAGTGACAGCAGAGGAAATCCGCAGTTATTTAAGTCGCATCACTTCGATTTATGCCACTTATAAGAAAGGCTTCGACGTATTCTTCGATACCAATGACGTATTCGATGAACGATCCATCGTCATCAGCATGGGCAAGAATTTCTTCTTTGAAGGCTTCAAACTCTTGTAATCCTGTCATATTGTAGAATCACTGAGAATGTGGTAAAATAAGGAATAATCATTGATAGAGAGGTGAATATCATGGCAAAACACATCATTACGATCAACACAGAATCGATCCAGAAGACGGCACAGCACGCTGGCTGCAGCGAATGTCAGACGTCCTGCCAGTCCGCTTGCAAAACTTCTTGCACCGTTGGCAATCAGATCTGCACAAAATAAGTTACGTGAAGGAAAAGGGGCGTCGCTCGCGCGGCACCCCCTTCTTTTTGTATGGAGGAAACATTATTCATGGCTGAAATTAAACCAATGATTCATAAATACTGTCAGAACGGCACTTACATGCTCCTCGACGTCAACAGCGGCATCATCAACGTCATCGACAAGATGACCTACGATGTCCTCGACGTCTATGACGGTACCAATAAAGAAGTTGTCTATCAGGCTTTTGCCGGGACTTATGACAAAAAGGATTTAGATGAAACCCTGGGGGAATTGGACGGGCTCATCGAAAAGGAAATGCTCTTCGCACCGATGACGGAAAACTTCAAGGTCGTTGCCGAAGAAGAACCGGTCATCAAGTCCTTATGCCTGAACATCGCGCACGACTGCAACCTGCGCTGTAAGTACTGCTTTGCCTCTCAGGGCGATTATGATACGCACAAGCGGGAACTCATGAGCTTCGACGTAGCTAAACACGCCGTCGATCTGCTCATCAAGAGCACCGAAGGCAAACGCCAGCACTGCGAAATCGACTTCTTCGGCGGCGAACCGCTGATGAACTTCGGCGTCGTCAAGCAGACCATCGAATACATCCGGGAACAGGAAAAGATCCACGATAAAGTCTTCAAACTGTCCCTGACGACGAACGGCATGCTTCTCGACCCAGCCAAGGTCAAGTATTTGACGGATAACCACATCAGCCTCATCCTCAGCCTCGACGGCCGTCCGGAAGTCCACGACCGCATGCGCCCCGACGCCGGTGGCCACGGCTCCTATAAGACCTGTGCGGACAATCAGGTCTATGCTGCCAAGCATCGCAATGGTGAAGAATATTACGTCCGCGGGACGTATACAAAATACAACCTCGATTTTACCAAAGACGTAGAACACATGGCCGACCTCGGCTTTGAAGGCCTGTCCATGGAACCTGTCGTCGGTGACGATCTGTCCTATGCCATTACGGACGACGATTTGCCCCGCATTTACGAAGAATATGACCGCCTGGCTGATTTCTACTTGAAGCGTATGGATGAAGGCCGTCCCTTCATTTACTATCATTTCATCATGGATCTCTACCGCGGTCCCTGTATCGCCAAGCGCCTGCGCGGCTGCGGTGCCGGTCATGAATACATGTGTGTCGTCCCCAACGGCGATATCTATCCGTGCCATCAGTTTGTCGGCCAGGACGACTACGTCATCGGCAATGTCTATGACGGCGTGACCAATACGGAACTGCCGCCGCTCTTCCGCGACATGCACGTCCTCAACAAGCCCATCTGCTGCGACTGCTGGGCCAAGTTCTTCTGCAGCGGCGGCTGCCATGCCAACAATATCAAGTACGGTGGCAATATCCAGACGCCGTATGAACTGAGCTGCAAGATCCAGAAGAAACGCATCGAATGTGCCATGTACATCCAGGCTGTCCTGGCCATGCGCGGCCAGAAAGCCCGCCTCTTCGGCGATCCCGAAGAAAACTGTGAAGGATGCGGCGCCTGTGAATAAGCTGACGAAACTCATGAAGCTCAAGGTCTTCTTGTGGATCGTCGTCTATGCCTATCTGTTTTATGCCATTGCCGTCGATGGCCCGTCGGCAGGTCTCTTAGGCCTGCTGGCGGCGGCTGTCGTCGTCTGTGTCATGCAGATTTGGATGCATAGCAAGGCACGGACCCGGTGGATGCATAATAAATTTGATAAAAAATAACCAGAAACGCTACTAAATAGGTTGACTTTATGGCGTTTATGGAGTACATTAAGAACAGTTCAGTAAGTGTATCTAAATAGTACACTTTATCAATACAGAAATTTGCGTTTTATCCTGGCAGACAGGGTAGAAGAAAACGCATAACTTTTATAGGAGTGATACTGATGAGTGAATTATTACGAGTAGAAGGCTTGCATATCGCTGTCGAAGGCAAAGAAATCCTCAAAGGCCTCGACCTGACGATCAACACAGGCGAAACACATGTCATCATGGGTTCCAACGGCGCCGGCAAATCGACGCTGTTCAATGCCATCATGGGCAACCCGAAATATGTCGTCACAGCCGGCAAGATCTTCTTTGAAGGAAAGGATATTACGGACGCTCCCGTCAACGAACGCGCCAAAGCAGGCATCTTCATGGCCTTCCAGCAGCCCATCGCTGTCCAGGGCATTTCCGTTGAAAACTTCATCCGTAACGCCAAGAGCACTGTATCGGGCCAGCAGCAGCGCATCATGCCGTTCCGCAAGAAGCTCCACGCTCAGATGGAACAGCTGAAAATGGATAAATCCTATGCCGAACGCTATGTCAACGATGGTTTCTCCGGCGGCGAACGGAAAAAGACGGAAATCCTCCAGATGTGCATGCTCGAACCGAAACTGACCATGCTCGACGAAATCGACTCGGGCCTCGACGTCGATGCTGTCCGCATCGTATCGGAAACGGTATCGAAGTACCACAATGAAAATAATTCTATCCTGGTCATTACCCACCACAGTGAAATTTTACAGCACTTGAAACCTGATTTCGTTCATATCCTCATCGACGGCAAGATCGTCAAGACCGGCGATGCATCGCTCATCCAGGCTATTGAAGCCAACGGCTACGACGCATACAAAGGATAGTAGGAGGTACAGCTATGGCTGATAACAAAGAAAAACTTGTCGAACAGGAAAAAGAAAAACTGGCAGAAGAACGCCAGAAAATCGATACCTTTGCTGATTTCGGCAATATGTATAATTTTAAGAAAGATTTCACCTATTCCTATAAGACCGATGCCGGCCTGACGGAAGATATCGTCCGCGAAATTTCCGAAAAGAAACACGAACCGGAATGGATGCTCAATTTCCGCCTCAAATCGCTGGACATCTTCAACCATATGGACTATCCTGATTGGGGTCCGGATATCAGCGAACTCGATATGGATAACATCGTCACCTACGTCCGCCCGAACGCTCAGATGAAAGCTGACTGGAACGACGTACCGGATGACATCAAAGATACCTTCGACCGCCTGGGGATCCCGGAAGCCGAAAAGACATCCCTCGCCGGCGTCGGCGCCCAGTACGACTCGGAAGTCGTCTATCACAGCATCCAGGACGAACTGGTCCAGCAGGGCGTCGTCTACACCGACTTCGATACGGCCCTTGAAAAATATGAAGACATCGTCAAGGCCCACTTCATGAAGCTCGTCCCGCCGACGGATCACAAGTTCGCCGCCCTTCACGGTGCCGTCTGGTCCGGTGGCTCCTTCGTCTATGTACCGGCCGGCGTCGACGTCTCCATCCCACTGCAGAGCTATTTCCGTCTCAATGCACCGGGTGCAGGCCAGTTCGAACATACCATGATTATCGTCGAAAAGGGAGCCAAGGTCCACTTCATCGAAGGCTGTTCGGCGCCGAAATACAATGTCGCCAACCTTCATGCGGGCTGTGTTGAATTGTTCATCGGTGACGATGCATCCCTGACCTATTCGACCATCGAAAACTGGTCCAAGAATATGTACAACCTCAATACCAAACGGGCCATCGTCGGCAAGAACGGCACTATCAACTGGGTCACCGGTTCCTTCGGCTCCCACACGTCGTGCCTCTATCCCATGAGTATCCTCCAGGGCGAAGGCGCTCATTGCGAATTTACCGGCGTCACCTTTGCCGGCAAGGGCCAGTACCTCGATACGGGCTCGAAAGTCGTCCACAATGCGCCGAATACGACGAGCAACATCAACTCCAAATCCATCAGCAAGAGCGGCGGCGTCTGCATCTATCGCGGCAGTGTCGTCATCAATCCGCCGGCTGACGGTGCCAAAGCCAACGTCAGCTGCGAATCGCTCATGCTCGACGAAGAATCGCAGTCCGATACGATTCCGGCTATCGTCGTCAAGAACGACAATATCGACCTCGGCCATGAAGCTTCCATCGGCCGCATTTCCGATGATGCTATCTTCTACCTCATGAGCCGCGGCCTCAGCGAAGATGAAGCGCGGGCTATGCTCGTCCGGGGCTTCGTCGAACCGGTATCCAAGGCCCTGCCTCTGGAATATGCCGTCGAAATGAACAACCTGATCAATCTCGAACTCAAAGGTTCGTTGAAATAGGGGAGGAGGAACATCATGGCAGTAAAGACAGAAAAAATCCAGTACAACCAACTCCCGCGTCCGACCTTCCGCTGGATGAAGGTCAATCACTTGGAATTGGACCCCTTGAAAGCCCAGGCTCTCCCGGCTTACACGCCGGAAGAACGTCACGATGGCGAAGCAGCTGTCGCTTTCTATGAAGGCAACCAGATTGTAGGCCTCAATGATTTCCAGGGTTCCAATGCGGAAGAACTTCAAAAAGCACTGAACCAGGCCAATTCCGGCTGCGCCGTCAGCGTCGGCGAAAACCAGAAAGGGTCGGTCCATCTCAAATACAGCCTCAGCGCCGATATGCCTCAGCTCACGGCACAGCTCAAAATCGAAGCGGCTGCCCACAGCGACTTGACCGTTTATCTGGAATTTGACGGCGATGCCGAAGACGGTTCCGTCAATTTCCTGACCTTCGTCAAGACCGGCGAAGGCGCTCACGTCAAAATCAGCAAGGTCCAGCTCAACGGCGAACACGTCCGCCACGTCGAACACCGCTATGGCGATGCCGGCAAAGAAAGCACCATCGACTACGTCAGTGCCGAATTGGGCGGCAAAGCAGCCATTGTCTACTACAAGACAGACCTCATGCAGGATGAAAGTAATTTCAATAGCCAGGCCATGTACCTCGGCCATGACGACCAGATCGTCGACTTCTCTTACTGGGTTCCGACGCAGGGCGTCAAGACCAATACGGATATCCTGACGACAGGCGCTCTCCTCGATACGTCGAAGAAATTCTTCCGCGGTACCATCGACTTCCTCCGCGGCGGCAAGAAGGCTGTCGGCTCCGAATCGGATACGTGCATCCTGCTCAGCCCAAAGGTCCATTCCATTTCCGTACCGCTCCTCCTCTGCAAAGAAGATGACGTCGTCGGGAATCACGCTTCCAGTGCCGGCCAGATCGATAAAGACAAGCTCTTCTACCTCATGAGCCGCGGCTTCAACGAAAGCGGTGCCCAGCTGATCATCGTCGAATCGAACATCCGCCCGGTCATCGATGCTTTGGGCGATAAAGATTTAGAAAATAGAGCGCTCCAGGCTGTCCGTGAAAAGATGCAGTTCTGCCGCAAGAAAGGTGATTGTCATGCTAAATGTACGCAAAGATTTCCCCATCTTGACTAAAGTCCATAATGGACATCAGATCGTTTACTTTGATAATGCTGCGACGACGCAGAAACCGTACCAGGTCATCCACGCCATCGTAGACCTCCTGGAACACCACAACGGCAATCCCCATCGCGGCGCCCACGTCCTCAGCATCGAAGCTGGTGAATTGTACGACGAAGCCCGCGAAGCAGTCCGTAAATTCATCAATGCCGCTTCGACGGAAGAAGTCATCTTCGTCCGCAATACGACAGAAGCGCTGAACCTCGTAGCCCGCAGCTATGCAGAACCGCGCCTGAAGAAGGGCGATAAGATCGTCATTCCCATTTCGGAACATCATTCCGACCTGGTCACGTGGCAGCGCGTCTGCCAGAAGACCGGGGCTGAACTCGATTACATGTACCTCGACGAAGAAGGCCACTTCACCGAAGAAGACCTGGCCAAGATCGACGACAAGACGAAAATCGTCGCCTTTGCCGCCGTCAGCAACGTCTTCGGCATGAAACGCCCGGTCAAGGAAATCGTCGCCAAAGCCCATGCTGTCGGTGCCATTGCCATCGTCGACGGCGCGCAGTCGACGCCGCATATGAAGACCGACGTCCAGGATATGGACTGCGACTTCTTCGCTTTCTCCGGCCACAAGATGTGCGGCTCTGCCAGCACTGGCGTCCTCTACGGCAAGAAAGCCATTTTGGAAGGCATGGAACCGTTCCTCCTCGGCGGCGATATGATTGAATACGTCAAAGAACAGTCGACGACGTTCAACGAACTGCCCTTTAAATTTGAAGCAGGTTCCCAGAACGTCGAAGGCGCCGTTGCCCTGCACGCTGCTATCGACTATCTGGAAGATTTGGGCATGGACAATATCGAAGCCCATGAAGAAGAACTGACCCGCCACTGCCTGGAAGGGATGAAGAGGATTCCCCATATCCACATCATCGGCAGCACGGATCCGGCTGAAAAGACTGGCGTCATCACCTTCACCATCGACGGCGTCCATCCTCATGACGCAGCGACCATCCTGGACAGCTTCGGCATCGCCATCCGTTCAGGCCACCACTGCGCTCAGCCTTTAGGTGCTCATTTGGGCGTAGAAGCTTCCAACCGTGCCAGCTTCTATATCTACAATACCCTGGAAGAAGTCGATTACTTCCTGGAAAAACTGCCCCTCGTCCGCAAGCAGATGGGTTTTAAAGACTAAGGAGATAGAGAGTCATGGAAAATATGAACGAATTGTATTCCGACATCATCTTGGAACACAATCAGTGTCAGGAAAACAAACATCCCCTGGAAGATGCCAACCTCAGCGAACACGGCCATAACCCCAGCTGTGGTGATGACATCACCCTCCAGGCCGACATCCAGGACGGCGTCATCAAAGACGCCGCCTATACCGGCCACGGCTGTGCCATCAGCCAGGCTTCGGCGGACATCATGATCGACCTCATCAAGGGCAAGACCGTCAAAGAAGCCCTGCGTCTGGTCGACCTCTTCCTGGATATGATCAAAAGGGAAGTTACAGATGATGACAAGTTGGAAGAACTGGAAGATGCCATCGCTCTGAAGAACATCTCCAACATGCCGGCCCGCGTAAAATGCGCCGTTCTGGCATGGCATACCCTGAAAGATGCCCTGGAACGGGAAGAAAAGTAGGAGATACTCGCCAGCGTCCCGTTTGTGGGAATCCCGTAAATCAAAAGAGGCTGTTGCATTAAGCACATGTTTTTGCTTAATGCAACAGCCTCTTTTGCGTGTACAGAGATTCAGGCGGGCCGCCTTTCAGGACGGCCCCTACGATGCAGCCAACAGGCCACTAGCCACGAACCACTAGCCACTGATTTTTTCATCCACATTCCCCTTGAACTGTAGAACGATGAAAATGACCAGAGCGATGACAAAGGCGATGACGCTAGTCATCTGAGCCGATTTCAAGCCTAATGTCAGGTTGACGTAGTCGCCGCGGAGAAATTCCAGGAAGAACCGTTCGACGGCGTAGAGCATGACATACAGGCAGAAGACCTGGCCCTTCTTGTGGGGGAAGCAGCTGTACAGGAGGAGGGCGACGAAGACTAATACGTCGGCCTGGCCTTCCCAGATTTCGGCCGGCCACAAGGGCTGACTGCCGTAGGTGTGATAAGCCAGCGTCGTGTCGGGATAGACGATGCCGAAGTCACCGCCTGTAGGATGGCCGAAGGCGTCGCCGTTCATGAGATTGGCCATGCGGCCGATGGACTGGCCCAGGATGATAGCCGGTGCCAGGAGGTCGGCAAAGGCCCAGGTGTCGATGTGATGGTATTTGGTATACACGATGCCGGCGATGGCGCCGAAGAGCAGGCCACCCTGGATGGCCATGCCGCCCTGCCAGACGTAGGGGATTTCTGCCAGGTGGTTGTGGTAGTACGGCCAGTCGAAGAAGAAGACGTCCCACAGCCGGCCGCCGACGATGCCTGACAGGCCGCAGTACATGGTGAAATCAAAGATGTGGACGTGCCAGCCCCGGCCGTCGTGCTTCATGATATAGTAAGCCGTGATACCGGCAGAGACGATGCCCAGCATGAACAACAGCCCGTAAGCCCGGATCGGGAAAGAACCGATAAAAAATAGATATTGATGCAATATAAAACACCCCTTTGTTGTGGTATAATGAAACAATGTGAACAGAACCTGAATAGGTTCACGGTTACCATAGAATTATACAGGATTGAAGAGTTTTTTCCAATCCTCATGAGGAGCAAATGACGATGAAATACAACCATGTTATGCGGACGTCCTGCCTGGCCGCCTTGATCTGTCTGTCCCTGAGCGCTGTTTCCTTGGCCAATGGCCCGGTCACCGACAGTGCCAAGGCCTCGGACCCGGCTTTCAGCGTGCCTGTCGTGTCCAATCCGATTCCCAATGAAGCCATCAAAGATTTAGAAATCGTCGAAGACCAGGGCCGCTGGCTCGTCTCGGATAAAGCGCTGGAACAATACGGCATCCGCGAAGCCGACCATGCCAAGGGGACGTACTGGTTCCGCCTGCCGAAGGCCCGGAACGGTTCGACGGCCTGGCAGAATGAAAATGTACAGCTGACCTTGCCGGGACGGGCTGTCAGCGGCGGCCGGACCATCAATATCCGCCATGTCCGCCGTCCACTGGGCATCAGCTATGTCCTGGGCAACGGGACGACAGAAAAGAACGAACTCCTGCCGCCGTCCCAGCCCGTCCATACGGTACCGGAACTCCGCGAGGTGCAGGATGCGGCCCCGGCAGCAGTGAAAGAAGGGAAGATGGGGACGGTCCTCTTCTGGGACCCTGTCATGAAGGAAGACGCCAACCTGCCGTCCTTACAGACACACCAGCCTGTCATGTCTCCCTGCGCTTTCCGTCTGACTGAAAGCGGCATCGAACTGCGCAATCCCGACTTCGATATGCTGGCTTCGACGTATACCAGCAAGGGATACGCCATGTGGCCTTTGCTCGACAATAATTTCAACCCCAAACTGACCCATCAGATCCTGAGCAACAGCCGCCTCCAGGATACCATGGTCCGCCAGCTCGTCGGCTACGCTTTATTATATGATTTCAAAGGATATAACATCGATTTTGAAAACATCAATTACAGCGATAAAGACGCTTTGACGGCTTTTGTAGCCAAGATTTCCCAGGCCTGCCATGCCTACGGCATCAAGCTTTCCATGGATGTCACGCCTCTTTCGGACAGTCCCAACTGGTCCCTCGTCTATGACCGGGCGGCCCTGGCCCCGCATCTCGACTACCTCATGGTCATGGCCTATGACCAGTTCGGCCGGAGCAGCGCCAAAGCCGGCCCTGTCGCTTCCTATCCCTGGGTCGAACGGGCTGTGCAGAATACGATCGATCTCGTACCGCCTTCGAAAGTCCTCCTGGGCATGCCCCTGTACATGCGCTTGTGGTATGAATCCAGCGATGGCCGCGACTTACCGAAAGATATCCGCGACTGGCCGGCTGTCGTCGGCGCACCGCCGATGAAAGGTGTGAAATACGGCGAGGCAAAGACCGAAGCAGCCGAAACGCCCGCTTTGCCGATGTTGGTCCAGGTCGTGACGGCAGAACAGGAAAATGCCCGCCGGGCCAAACAGCCGGTCATCATGCCGGTCGAACTTGACGGGGAAACGTATAAGCGCCGCGTCCTGCCGCGCCATATCAAGACAGCGCCCAAAAAGCTGACGACGACACCATCGACGTCTTCGGCCCATAAGGGAAGCGGCAAGAGCAAGCTCTTTGTCCGCACCCTGACCATGGCCGACAGCGAAGATATCCTCAAGGCTTATAAAGATTATGTCGTCTGGAATGACGATCTGCAGCTCTATTACCTGGAACTACCCCTGACGACGGGGACCGTCAAGATCTGGTTCGAAGATGAAAAATCCTTGAAAGCTAAGGCCGGACTGGTCCAGGCATATGGCTTGGGCGGTGCCGCTTTCTGGCGCAAGGGCTTTGAACCGTTACATTTTTGGCAGCGTTTTGCAAAACATGAATTGACTTGACGCCGCCCTGCCACTATAATAATACTCAAGACGCTGTAATACAGACTGTCTGTATTTTGACTGGGGCAGGATAGGAGGCTCTCACAATTGGAAAAGTATATTCCACAGGAAATAGAAAAGAAATGGCAGCACGTATGGGAAGAAAGTAAATGCGACTGCTGCAGCGAAGACAACGGCAAGCCGCCGTATTACGTATTGGAAATGTTCCCGTATCCGTCTGGGAATCTGCACATGGGACATGTCCGCAATTACACGATTGGTGACGTCATTGCCCGTTATCGCCGCATGAACGGTTATAACGTCTTGCATCCTATGGGCTATGATGCTTTCGGTATGCCTGCAGAAAACGCAGCTATCAAGCACAATATCCCGCCCGCAGAATGGACATACAGCAACATCGCCAACATGACGCGCCAGCAGAAGGCGCTGGGCCTGTCTTATGACTGGGACCGCGAAGTCGCTACGTGCCATGAAAAATACTATAAATGGACGCAGTGGATCTTTGAACTGCTCTACAAACGGGGTCTGGCTTACCGCAAAGAAGCGAAAGTTAACTGGTGCGAAAAATGCAACACCGTCCTGGCCAACGAACAGGTCATCGAAGGTAAATGCTGGCGCTGCGACACGCCGGTCGTCAAAAAGGACCTGAAACAGTGGTTCTTCAAGATCACCGATTATGCCGACCGCCTGCTGGAAGACTTGAAGCTCCTGCCGGGGTGGCCGGAACGCGTCAAGACCATGCAGAAGAACTGGATCGGCCGCAGTGAAGGCTTGGAATTCAGTTTCGATATCCCCAGTCTGAAGGAAAAAGTCGCCGTCTACACGACGCGTCCGGACACGATCTATGGGGTCACTTTCGTCGTCCTGCCGCCGGAACATCCCTTGGTCCACAAGCTTTTGGAAAACAATCCCAAGAAGGCCGAACTGGAAGCTTTCTGCGAAAAAGTACGCAATACCAGCGATATCGAACGGACGAGCACAGAATCGGAAAAAGTCGGCATGTATACCGGTATCGACTGCGTCCATCCGCTCACGGGCAAGAGTGTCCAGATCTGGATCACCAACTACGTCCTCTACGATTATGGGACTGGCGCCGTCATGGGCGTACCGACCGGTGACCAGCGTGACTGGATGTTCGCTACGAAATACAATATCCCTAAAATCATTACCTTGCAGCCGAAAGACCACGAACTGAAGCTGGAAGAAATGGACCATGCCTATGAAGACAAAGACGGCGTCCTGGTCAATGCCGGTCCTTTCACGGGTATGGAAATGCATAAGGCCATGAAAGCCATCATCGACTACATGGAAGAAAAGGGCTTAGGAAAACGCCGCGTCAACTATCGTCTGCGCGACTGGCTCATTTCCCGTCAGCGCTATTGGGGCGCTCCGATTCCTATCATCTACTGCCCGAAATGCGGCGAACAGCTCGTACCGGAAGACCAGCTGCCGGTCAAGCTGCCGGAAGACGTCAAATTCACAGCCGGTGCCGTATCGCCGCTGGCTACGAGTGAACACTTCGTCCACTGCACGTGCCCGAAGTGCGGCGGCCCGGCTACGCGTGAAACGGATACCATCGATACCTTTGTCTGCTCGTCGTGGTACTATCTCCGCTACACCGATGCCCGCAATGATGAAAAAGCCTGGGATCCTGAGAAAGCCAACCACTGGATGAACGTCGACCAGTATATCGGCGGCATCGAACACGCTATCCTGCATCTCATGTATTCCCGTTTCTTCATGAAAGTCTTCTATGATGCCGGCCTCGTTGACAACGTCGAACCTTTCGAACGCCTCCTGACACAGGGCATGGTCCTCCTCGACGGCAGCAAGATGAGTAAATCCAAAGGCAACATTGTCTCGCCGGAAGAAATCATCGCTAAATACGGTGCCGACACGGCCCGCCTGTTCATCCTCTTCGCCGCTCCGCCTGAACGCGACCTGGCTTGGTCCGACCAGGGCGTCGAAGGTTCGTACCGCTTCCTGAATCGCGTATGGCGCATTGTCCACCAGTTCCAGGATCTGGCTAAAGCCGGTCAGGATGGGACGGATTACACAGAAGCTGAAAAAGAACTGCGTTTCCAGGAATTTAAGGCCCTGGCCAAGGTCACCGAAGATATCCGCGGTACCGATGGCAACTACGGCCTCAACACGGCTGTCAGCTCGATCATGGAATACGTCAATGCCATGCATGCCTATGTCGGCGCTAACAAGACCATCCATAAGGCCGTTGCCCTGGAAGCCAACAAGAACCTGCTCAAAATTCTGGCACCGTTCACGCCGCATATTACGGAAGAACTCTGGCAGCTCTGCGGTTTTGAAGGCAGCGTCCATGCCCAGGATTGGCCGGAAGTCGACAAATCGGCTCTCGTCGTCGACGAAATCGAACTGCCTGTCCAGATCAATGGCAAGGTCCGCGACCGCCTGACCGTCGCCGTCGATATCGATAAGGACGCTTTGCAGGAACAAGTCCTGGCCTTACCGCATATCAAGGAATTTATTGGCGATAAGAAAGTGGTTAAATTCATCGTCGTACCGAAGAAAATCATCAACATCGTCATAAAATAGTTAAAATTCAAAAGAGGCTGTCGCGTGAAGACAGCCTCTTTTACTTTGTACTTCTTTGAACTTAGTCTTTTTATTAGAAGGGAGTCGTCTATGAACGCTTTTAAGCCCTGGCCGGACCGCGTTGTCCGCCAGAATACCTGCATGAATACGCGGGCTTGTGCCGTCTTAGTACCGATTATTTACAAAGACGGGCAAGAACAGGTCGTGTTCGAAGTGCGCAGCAGCAAGCTGGGCTGGCAGCCTGGCGACGTCTGTTTCCCCGGCGGCCGTATCGACGATGGCGACGACAGCGCCCTGGCAGCAGCCCTCAGGGAGACGAATGAAGAACTCGGCGTCGATCCGTCTCATATCCACGTCTGGGGCCCTTTGGATTACATGGAATCGCCTGTAGGCGTCACGGTATGGCCCTTTGCCGCTTATATGGATACGGACCGGTTTGTCCTCAGCCAGGGGGAAGTGGACCATACTTTTACCGTTCCCTTAGCCTGGTTCGACGAGCATGACCCGGAAATCGGCCGCATCGAACTGGCCACCCGGCCGGCACCGGGCTTTCCGAAAGGTCTGGCCCTGTCATCCCAGAAGGGCTGGAAACCGCGCCGTACTTATAACGTAAAGATTTATACGTATGAAAATTATAAAATTTGGGGAATTACAGCACATATCCTTGACAACTTCCGGGGTATCCGTGCTATAATACAACAGTAAGCTTTCCTTAATATTTGTAACCAGTATAGTTAGGTATACGTACAATAGCGTATATTGGAAAAACAAGGCGTACCGTGTCAAGAAGATTTTAATCTTTTTACCTCTATTAGTACAAAAAAGTCTTGTTAAAGTTTTAGGATGAGAAAATGGAATAGTGATATTGTGGTTTATAGGCTTTTTGCTATTGATTTAACATGTGAAAAGTTGTACAATGCACTTGTAAGCAGTGAGGCGGTGTGAATATATATCCAAACAGGATTTCCTGCCTGGAAATGTATCGCCTCAGTGTTCAGGTTTTTATCTTATGGCTTTACTAAACTAACTATACACTAAGGAGAGTGGAAACATCATGGATTTTAACTTAACAGATATTCAACAGGACTTCTTAAAACTCGCTCATGATTTCGGCGAAAAGAAATTAGCACCGACCGTTACGGAACGCGACCACAAAGGTATTTATGACAAAGAACTCATCGACGAATTGCTCAGCCTCGGTATTACCGGCGCTTACTTCGAAGAAAAATACGGCGGTTCCGGCGATGACGGCGGCGACGTTTTGAGCTACATCCTCGCTGTTGAAGAATTGGCTAAATACGACGCTGGTGTTGCTATCACCTTGTCGGCAACGGTTTCCCTTTGCGCTAACCCGATTTGGCAGTTCGGTACAGAAGCTCAGAAAGAAAAATTCCTCGTTCCTTTGGTTGAAGGCACTAAACTCGGCGCTTTCGGCTTGACCGAACCGAACGCAGGTACTGATGCTTCCGGCCAGCAGACCATTGCTACGAAGAACGATGACGGCACTTACACGTTGAACGGCTCCAAGATCTTCATCACCAACGGCGGCGCTGCTGACATCTACATTGTCTTCGCTATGACCGATAAGAGCAAAGGCAACCACGGCATTACAGCCTTCATCCTCGAAGACGGTACTCCGGGCTTTACTTACGGCAAGAAAGAAGACAAGATGGGCATCCATACTTCGCAGACCATGGAACTCGTATTCCAGGACGTCAAAGTTCCGGCTGAAAACATGCTCGGCGAAGAAGGCAAAGGCTTCAAGATTGCTATGATGACCTTGGACGGCGGCCGTATCGGCGTTGCTGCTCAGGCTCTCGGCATTGCAGAAGCTGCTTTGGCAGATGCTGTTGAATACTCCAAACAGCGTGTACAGTTCGGCAAACCGCTCTGCAAATTCCAGTCCATTTCCTTCAAACTGGCTGACATGAAGATGCAGATCGAAGCTGCTCGTAACCTCGTTTACAAAGCTGCTTGCAAGAAACAGGAAGGCAAACCCTTCACCGTTGACGCTGCTATCGCAAAACGCGTTGCTTCCGACGTCGCTATGCGCGTAACGACCGAAGCTGTCCAGATCTTCGGCGGCTATGGCTACAGCGAAGAATATCCGGTTGCTCGTCACATGCGCGATGCTAAGATTACTCAGATCTACGAAGGCACGAACGAAGTTCAGCTCATGGTTACAGGCGGTGCTCTGTTAAGATAATTGAAGTTTATGCTCGGGCCTGGCCCTTTGCTGGGCCCGTTACATAAAAAAAGATTTTAGGAGGCAAACGTAAATGGAAATATTGGTATGTGTCAAACAGGTTCCGGACACTGCAGAAGTTAAGATTGACCCCGTAAAACATACGGTCATCCGCGCTGGTGTTCCTAACATTTTTAACCCCTTCGACCAGAACGCTTTGGAAGCAGCTCTCGCATTGAAAGATGCTGACAAAGACGTAAAAATCACACTTCTCTCGATGGGTCCTGATCAGGCAAAAGACGTTCTTCGTGAAGGCCTCGCAATGGGCGCTGACGATGCTTATCTTCTGTCCGACCGCAAACTCGGTGGTTCCGATACGTTAGCTACGGGCTATGCTTTGGCACAGGCTATCAAAAAATTGGCTGCTGACAAAGGTATCGAACAGTTCGATATCATCCTCTGCGGCAAACAGGCTATTGACGGCGATACCGCACAGGTTGGCCCGCAGATCGCTTGCGAACTCGGTATTCCTCAGATTACGTATGCCCGCGACATCAAAGTCGAAGGCGACAAAGTTACTGTTCAGCAGGAAAACGAAGAAGGCTACATCGTAACGGAAGCTCAGTTCCCTGTTTTGATCACGGCTGTTAAAGACTTGAACGAACCGCGTTTCCCGACCATTCGTGGCACGATGAAAGCAAAACGCCGCGAAATCCCGAACTTGGACGCTGCTGCTGTTGCAGCTGACGACGCTCAGATCGGTTTGTCTGGCTCTCCGACTAAAGTCCGTAAGATTTTCACACCGCCTCAGAGATCCGGTGGTCTCGTTCTCAAAGTTGAAGATGACAACGAACAGGCAATCGTCGACCAGGTCATGGAAAAACTGGTTGCCCAGAAAATCATTTAATCTAAGGAGGAACAGTGAAAATGGATTTAGCAGAATATAAAGGCATTTATGTAATTGCTGAACAGTTCGAAGGCAAATTACGTGATGTATCTTTCGAATTGTTGGGCCAGGCTCGCATCTTGGCTGACACCATCGGCGACGAAGTCGGTGCAATCCTCATTGGTAAAGACGTAAAACCGTTGGCTCAGGAACTTATCGCTCACGGTGCTCATAAAGTATACGTTTATGATGATCCTCAGCTCGAACATTACAATACGACGGCTTATGCAAAAGTTATTTGCGATTTCTTCCATGAAGAAAAACCGAACGTATTCCTCGTTGGCGCTACCAACATCGGCCGTGACCTCGGCCCGCGTGTCGCTAACTCCTTGAAGACTGGCCTCACCGCTGACTGCACGCAGCTCGGCGTTGACGACGACAAAAAGACCATCGTATGGACCCGTCCGGCTCTCGGCGGCAACATCATGGCTGAAATCATCTGCCCGGACAACCGTCCGCAGATGGGTACTGTCCGTCCGCATGTCTTCAAAAAACCGGAAGCAGATCCTTCTGCAACTGGCGAAGTTATCGAAAAGAAAGCTAACCTCTCCGATGCTGACTTCATGACCAAATTCGTCGAACTCATCAAATTGGGCGGCGAAGGCGTTAAAATCGAAGACGCTGACGTTATCGTTGCTGGCGGCCGTGGCATGAACAGTGAAGAACCGTTCAAGACCGGTATCCTCAAAGAATGTGCAGACGTCCTCGGCGGCGCTGTTGGTGCATCCCGTGCAGCTGTTGACGCTGGCTGGATCGATGCTCTCCATCAGGTTGGCCAGACTGGTAAAACAGTTGGTCCGAAGATCTACATTGCATGCGCTATTTCCGGTGCTATCCAGCACTTGGCAGGCATGACTGGTTCTGACTGCATCATTGCTATCAACAAAGACGAAGATGCTCCGATCTTCAAAGTCTGCGACTATGGTATCGTAGGCGATGTCTTCAAAGTTCTCCCGCTCCTCACGGAAGCCATCAAGAAACAGAAAGGCATTGCATAAGTTATCTAACCGTGCATAATAAAAAGGCTACTGCATTTGCAGTAGCCTTTTTGTGGTTCGTTTGGCGTTTGCCGTTTGGCGAATATTCTTCGAACCACGGCAAACGACCCACGACAAACGATTGCCAGACGAATATTTGTATGATATCCGAAACCTTTGCACACCACACCCTTGACAAGCCTCATCTCGTGCCGTATAATTTACGCATACATAGAGATATGTAAGAAGCTTTGAAAAGGATATGACTCGATAGTCCCTTTATTCCAGAGAGAGGCACAGTGGTGTGAGTGCCTTATGAAGCCTAGCGAGTTACCGCCTTGGAGCTGAATCTCCGAACTGAGTAGGGGATTCCGGCCGCCCCGTTATCGCGCTTGAGTACATCGGAATTTTTTTCTGGTGAACTAGGGTGGAACCACGTGAGTTAAGCTCTCGTCCCTTGAGGACGAGAGCTTTTTTTTATTAAGGAGGATGTTTGTAATGGCAGAATTAGTATTAAAAGACGGAAGCAAAAAACAGTTTCCCGATGGCATCTCTCTTGCCGAAGCTGTCAAACAGCTCAGCAATAGTCTTGCAAAGAAAGTATTAGTAGCAAAAGTCAATGGTGAAGTCACGGACCTCCGTGAAACTATCGTCGACGGTTCGACCGTTGAATTTCTCACCTTCGCCGACCAGGAAGGGAAAGATACCCTCCGCCATACAGCATCTCATGTCATGGCTCAGGCTATCCAGCACCTCTTCCCGGGTGTTAAATTTGCTATTGGCCCGTCCATTGAAAACGGTTTCTACTACGACCTCGATACAGAACACCGTTTCACACAGGAAGACTTCGCCGCTATCGAAGCTGAAATGGCCAAGATCGTCAAAGAAAACCTCCCTATCACTAAAGAAGTCTTGTCCCGCGCCGATGCTTTGAAGCTCTTCAAAGACGCCGGTCAGGATTATAAAGTAGAACTCATTGAAGACCTTCCGGAAGATGCTGTCATCTCCCTCTACCGCCAGGGCGACTTCGTCGACCTCTGTGCCGGTCCGCACTGTGCTTCGACCGGTGCTGTCAAGGCCTTTAAGCTGCGCACTGTTGCCGGTGCTTACTGGCGCGGCGATGAACACAACAAGATGCTTCAGCGTATTTATGGGACCGCTTTTGAAAAGAAATCCGAACTCGACGAATACCTGCACATGATGGAAGAAGCAGAAAAGCGCGACCACCGTAAACTGGGCAAACAGCTCGGCCTCTTCATGCTCAGCGATTACGGCCCGGGCTTCCCGTTCTTCCTGCCCAAGGGCATGATTGTCCGCAACCTGCTCATCGACTACTGGCGTGAAGTCCATCGCCGCTATGGCTATCAGGAAGTCATGACGCCGATGATCATGAACCGTCAGCTCTGGGAAACTTCCGGCCACTGGGATCATTATAAAGAAAACATGTACTTCACCAAAATCGACGGCGAAGACTACGCTATCAAACCGATGAACTGCCCGGGCGGCATGCTCGTCTACGCCAACGAACCACACTCCTATAAGGAACTGCCGCTCCGCGTCGGCGAATTGGGCCTCGTTCACCGTCATGAACTTTCCGGCGCCCTGCACGGCCTCTTCCGCGTCCGCTGCTTCACCCAGGACGATGCGCACATCTTCATGATGCCGAACCAGATTGAAGACGTCATCCAGGAAACAATCCGCCTCTTCGACGAAGTCTATGCTACCTTCGGCCTCACGTATCACGCTGAACTCTCGACCCGTCCGGACAACTCCATGGGTGACGACGCTACCTGGGAAATGACGACCAACGCCCTGCGCAAAGCCATGGACGACTTCGGCCTCGATTATTCCGTCAACGAAGGCGACGGCGCTTTCTACGGCCCGAAGATCGACTTCCACCTGAAAGACTCCATCGGCCGTACCTGGCAGTGCGGTACTATCCAGCTCGATATGCTCCTGCCGGAAAAATTCAACCTCACCTATACCGGTGAAGACGGTCAGAAACATCGTCCAGTCATGATTCACCGCGTCGTTTACGGTTCGATCGAACGCTTCATCGGTATCCTTACGGAAAACTATGCCGGCGCTTTCCCGACCTGGCTTGCACCGGTCCAGATTAAGATCCTGCCGATTTCGGAAAAACACCTCGCTTACTGCCAGGATGTTGCCAAGAAACTGGAAGCCCAGGGCATCCGCGTCGAAGTCGACGAAAGCAGCGAAAAACTCGGCTACAAGATCCGCAAGGCCCAGATGGAAAAAGTTCCGTACATGGCCGTCGTCGGCGACAAGGAAATGGAAAACGGCAGCTTCGGCCTGCGTGACCGCAGCAAAGGCGACTTGGGCGACAAACCCATCGACGAAGTCGTAGCCCACATCCTCGAACTGAACAAAACGAGAAAAGGCTAATTAAAATCGTTCATCGTGGGTCGTTTCACGACAAACGCCAAACGAACTACGAAAAGGGACTGCCGCTTTGCGGCAATCCCTTTTCTTATTTTTCAAGGAGGAAATATCATGATTATCAACTGGTATCCCGGTCACATGGCGAAGGCAAAGCGCCTGATCCAAGAAAACCTGAAGATTATCGATGTCGTCATCGAGCTCGTCGATGCCCGCATCCCCATGAGCAGCACCAATCCCATGATCAAGTCGCTCATCGGTGACAAGCCGTCCATCGTCGTCCTGAACAAGGCCGACCTGGCCGATCCGGCTGTCCTCGACGAATGGGTGGCCCATTACAAACAGCAAGGCCGCAAAGTCCTGGCCTTGAACAGCAAAGGCGGCAAGGGCGTGAAACAGCTCATTTCCCTCGTCCGTTCCCTGGCAGCGCCGAAGCTGGCCCGCTGGAAGGCAAGGGGCCTCAAGAACCGTGCCGTCCGGACCATGATCCTGGGCATCCCCAATGTCGGCAAGTCGACGCTCATCAATAAATTGTCCCGTCGCAGTGCGGCCAAGACGGCAGATAAACCGGGCGAAACGAAGGGCAAGCAGTGGGTCCACATCGGCGACCAGCTCGACCTCCTGGATACGCCGGGCGTCTTGTGGCCGAAACTGGAAAACCAGGTCAGCGCCTACCGCCTGGCTGCGACGGGCGCCATTTCCGACACGGTCTTCGATATGGAAACGGTCCTCTTGCAGCTCGTCGAACAGCTGTCGGCCCAGTATCCGGATGAACTGAAAGGCCGCTATAAATTGGACAGCCTCTGTGAAAAGCCCCTGGATACGATCGAAGCTATCGGCCGCAAGCGGGGCTGTATCGTATCGGGCGGCGTCGTCGACCTGGAAAAGACCTATAAACTCATCCTCAAGGAATTTCGTGAAGGCAAGATCGGTGCCATTTCCCTGGACCGCCTGGGCGATTTCGAAGGGGAGGACTGACCATGGATATCGAGAAATTCCGAGTCGCCGACCTTAAAGCTCAGTTAGCCGCTGGCGATGACGTACAGGAACTCCTGGCAGCCATGAAAGAAGATAGCCGCGTGTCGGTCCGCAAACTGGCCGCTGCCTATATGCGCCAGAAAATCCGGGAAGAAGCTGAGCGGGAACGGGTCCTCCATATGTATGCCCAGGAAACGGCCTATTATAACCAAGGCCTGTACCACGTGGCCGGTATCGACGAAGCTGGCCGCGGTCCGGCAGCCGGACCGGTCATGGTGGCCGCCGTCATATTGCCGCCATATTGGGAATGTCCCGGCCTCAATGACAGTAAAAAAGTCCCGCCAGCCAAGCGGGACCTGCTCTATGATAAGATCATGGCCGAAGCCGTCGCCGTATCCTGCGTGGCCAAGTCGGAAAAAGAAATCGACGAGCTCGACATTTACCACGCTACCATGCAGGGCATGTACGACGCCGTCAACGGCCTGGCTGTGCCGGCGGAAGCGGTCCTGGTTGATGCCATGCCCCTCCGGGAACTGACCGTGCCCCACAAGTCCTTAGTCCATGGCGATGCCCTGAGCGCATCTATCGCCGCCGCTTCTATCATCGCCAAGGTCACCCGTGACCGGCTCATGGTGGAATACGATAAAAAATATCCCCAGTACGGCTTTGCCGTCCACAAGGGATATTTGACGAAAATGCATATGGAAGCGTTGCGGGAATACGGACCGTGTCCGATTCACCGCCGCTCTTTTGAACCCATCAAGAGCATGGTGAAGGGCCTTTCAGAATAGGTCCTTCCGCCAGAGCATGATGACGGCGACGATGGTGCAGCACATGGCAATGCCTACGACGTAGTAGAAACCGGCTGCTGTGTCCTGGAAGGGGACAGGGACGTTGATGCCCCACAAGCTGAAGATGATCGTTGGGACGGCCAGCATGATCGTAATGGATGCCAGGAATTTCATGACCAGGTTCAGGTTGTTGGAAATGATCGAGGCGAAGGTATCGGACATATTCATGAGAATATTGGAATACATCTCGACCATTTCGATAGCCTGCTTGTTCTCGATGATGACATCTTCCAGGAGGTCTTCGTCTTCTTCATACATCTTGATGAGATGGTGGAGCGACGTATTGCGGCGCAGGCGCATGAGCCGTTCCATGACGATGCCGTTGCTGCGCAGGGCTGACGTGAAGTAGGTCAGTGATTTCTGTAATTCCAGGAGCAGGAAAAATTCCTTGTTGCGCATGGAATGGCGCAGGATTTCTTCGATGTCGTCGGTCCGGCGGTTGATCTGCATCAAGTAGCGCAGGAACAGCGTCGCCGAACGATAGAGAATCTGGAATAGGAAACGCGTCTTCTTGAAGGTATAGAACAGGGGATACTTGTTCTCTGTGAAAGCGCGCATGACTTCTGTTTCTTGAATACAGAGGGTGATGATGAAGTCCGGTGTGATGAAAATGCCCAGCGGCAAGGTGTCATAACTATCCGTTTCCAAGATAATCGGGATGTTGATGACGACGAAGATGTAATTGTCTTCGATTTCGACGTGCGAACGTTCTTCCGTGTCCAAGGCGGTTTTCAGGACATCAGTGGGGATTTCCGTGACCATGGATACGAGCTGTAAATCTTCGGAATCCGGATTTACGACGTGGATCCATGAACCTTTTTCAGCCGATGCCAGGGAAATGTTGTCTTCCAGATGGCCGTTGCTGTGTTTATAAACTTGAATCATTACGGTACTCTCCCTTTCTGCAGAATAAGGGCCTTCAAACCCAAATTCTAATATAATCCATTAAGACAGGACTCGTCAAGGTTTTCCCCGATATTTTACAGAAACTTTGCCGATCGTCGGCTAGGGAGGCCATAGTAGCGGCAGGCCGGTAATTATGGTATGATTAACTGTACGAGTAAATAATCAGGACTGCCGCGCGGCGCCGTACCGTGTCCGTCGAGGCCGTCCACAGAGAGAGTAGACATTATGCAATTATTGAAAATGGAACTGCGGGGATTCAAGTCCTTTGCAGATAAGACGACGCTGACCTTTGACAAGGGCATTACGGCCATTGTCGGGCCCAATGGCAGCGGCAAGAGCAATATTTCTGACGCCGTCCGCTGGGTCATGGGCGAACAGAATGTCCGTCAGCTGCGGGGGCAGAAGTCGGAAGACATCATCTTTGCCGGGACCCAGACCCGCCGGCCCCAGGGGGCAGCCGAAGTTTCACTGTACTTCGACAACAGCGACCACGCCCTGGATACGGAGTTCACTGAAGTCGTCGTCACGCGGCGCCTGTTCCGGTCCGGCGACAGTGAATACTATATCAACCGCCGGCCGTGCCGCCTGAAAGACATCCACATCCTCTTTGCCGATACGGGTATCGGCCAGGATTCCATGGCTGTCATCGGTCAGAACCGCGTCGACCGCATCCTCAACAGCAAACCGGAAGAACGGCGGGTCATCTTTGAAGAAGTGGCCGGTATCAGCCGCTTCAAAGGGCGCAAAGCCGACGGCCTGCGCAAGATCGCCGAGACCGAACGCAACTTGGAACGCATCCGCGACCTCATGAGCGTCCTCGAAGAACGGCTGGAACCGTTACAGGAACAGGCAGAAACGCTGCAGAAATTCCGCTGCCTCGACAGCGAACGCCTGGCTTATGAAGGGACCGTGACCTTGCAGGAACTGCGCAACAGCGAACGCCTCCTGGCCAAGGCCGAGAACGGCCGCATGACGGCCGAAGCCGAAGAACAGAAAGCAGCCCGGGAATTGGCCGCTGCCGAAGGCAAGCGCAAGGCCTTATTGGACGCCATGGCTGCCGATGACGAAAAACTGCGCCATCTCGATGAACAGGCCATGGTCGTTCACAATGAACTGGACAGCCTCGTCCACCGTCGCGAAGCCTGCCGTCAGCGGCAGGCCGAACTCGCCGAGAACGAAGCCCAGGCAGGAGCTGATGCAGAACAACTGCAGCAGCGCCAGAATGCCTGGCAGGAACAGAAAGAGGCCTTGCGGGCGCAGAAAGCGCAGAAAGCAGCTGAACTGGAAGCGGCCCGACAGGCCCTGGCCCTGACCCAGACCTTGTTCGGCCAGGCCGAAGCCAAGGCTGAAGCGGCGGCCAAGGCCCTGCAGGAACGGGTCGATGCCAATTCCAAGCGCAGCCGTGACGCTTTCATGCTGCGCCGGGACAGCGAAGACCTGCGCCGCCGGCTGGAAGAGAATGACGCCGCCTGCCAGCAGGCCCTGCAGCAGTGGGAAGAAAAGAAGAAAGCCCTGAAAGAGGCCGAAGCGCGGCATCAGGAAGCCGGGATACAGCAGAAAGACTGGCAGGAAAAGGCTGCTGCCTTTGAAGAGCAGGCCCTTTCCCTGCGGCACGACGCCCGTGCAAAAGGCCAGCGCCTAAAACAAGGGGAAGAAGAATACCGCCGCCTGCGCGGCGATATCGACGCAGCCGCCCAGCGCATGCGCGTCCTCCAGAGTATGGAACAGGAACACGAAGGCCTGGGGCGGGCTGTCAAAGTGGTCCTGACGGCCAGTCAGCCCTGGCGCAGCCGTTTGTGCGGTGCCGTCGGCGAACTCTGCCAGATCCCGTCGAAATTCGCCGTCGCCATCGACGTCGCCTTAGGCGGTGCCGTCCGCTACGTCGTCGCTGAAGATGAAAGGGCTGCCAAACAGGCTATTTCTTATTTAAAAGAAAAGAAAGCCGGCCGGACGACCTTCTTACCGCTCGATACGCTGCGCAGCCGGTCGCGGACGGCCGATGAAGAACGGGCTGCTGGCGAGCCGGGGATGCTCGGTTTCGCGTCAGACGTCATTTCTTATGAGCCGAAATATGAGAAAGTCTTTTCGTCGCTCTTAGGGAAGACCCTCCTGGCCGACACCATGGATACGGGCTCGGCTGTAGCCCGGAAATACGGTCATCGCCTGCGCATCGTCTGCCTCGATGGCACCCAGTTCAACGCCGGCGGTTCCCTGACTGGCGGCAGCACCCGCAATCAGGAAGGATCCCTCATCAGCCGGCGGGCCCTGCTGCAGGAGTTGCAGGAAACGTGCCGCTGCGGCCAGCAGCGCCTGGAAGCCTTGCTGGCCGAAGGCAAAGACCTGCGCCAACAGGCCGAAGGGGCTGAACGGGACCTGGCCCAGGCCGAAGAAGGGCTGCGCCAGGCCCGGCAGGCTGCGGACCAGGCCCGCTGGCAGGCCGGCCAGGAAGAGAAGGCCCTGGCTGACATCCGTCAGACCCTGGCTGCTTTCGACGAGCGCGTGGAAAAACTGGAAAAGGACCGGGCCGATATGCAGGCCCGGCTGGTTGAGAAAGAAGCGGCGCTGTCGGCGATGGAAACGGGGCCGGCCGCCGACGTCCAGCAATGGCAGGACGCCTGTGACGCCGCCAGGACCGAAGCGGCCCAGTGCCGTCAGACCTTGACGGAGCGGCAGATTGCCGTTGCCAAGCTGACCGAACAGGTCCGTCACGGCGATGACCAGCTGCGCCAGCATGATACGTGGCAGCAGGAATTGACGGCCCAGGAACAAGCCCTGTCCCAGCGCCGCCAGGACCTGGTACGCCGCCAGGAAGAAGCGGCCCGCCTGTTGACAGAACTGTCGAAAAATATTACCGTGAAAGAAGCCGATACGGTCCGCTGTGACCAGGCCAAAGAGGCTTTTTACCGGACCCGCAACGAGTCCCTGAAAAAAAGCCAGGCCCTGGACGGTGTCGTCGCCGACCTTCGCCGGCGCCATCAGGAGTGGCAGCAGCGCTGCCATGCGGCTGAAGTCCAGCTGGAAAAGTATAAAGGCGATATCAGCCATCACGAAGAACGGCTGGCCATGCAGGGTCTGAGCCGCCAGGAAGCTATGGAACGGCGCCGTCAGGGCTCGTTGAAAGAGCTTCATGACAAGGTCGCTTCCTTGAAGGCTCAGATTACGGCGCTAGGGACCATCAACCCGGCTGCCGAAGACGAATACAAGACGGCTTTGGAAAAACGGGACTTTTACGTCCGCCAGTGCGACGATTTGAAGGAATCGCGGGAAAGATTGCGGACTGTCGTCGCTGAAATCGACGCGGCCATGGCCGAACAATTCGCCAAGGCCTTCAAAGAAATCGGCGTCCATTTCCAGGATATCTTCAGCCGCCTCTTCGGCGGCGGCACGGCCCACCTGGCCTTGACCGACAAGGAACACATCTTGGAAGCCGGCGTGGAAATCTACATCCGCCCGCCAGGAAAGAAACAGCAGTCCCTGACGCTCCTTTCCGGCGGCGAACGGGCCCTGACGGTCATCGCTTTGCTCCTGGCCTTTTTGGCCTATCATCCGGCACCGTTCTGCCTGGTCGACGAAGTCGATGCGGCTCTGGACGAAGCCAATGTCGAGCGCATGGCCCGATACCTCAAGAATTACAGCGGAGCGACGCAGTTCATCGTCATCACTCACCGCCGCAAGACCATGGAAGCGGCCAATACCTTGTTGGGTGTAACGATGGAAGAAAAAGGCGTATCGCGCCTGCTGACTGTCAAAGTAGATGAATTGTTAAAGGAAGGAACATAACTATGGGATTTTTTTCAAAACTTCGAAAAGGCTTAGAAAAGACGAAACACTCGCTCATCCAGAATATCGAAACCGTCGTCCGCGGCTATGCCAAAATAGACGACGACATGTACGATGACCTGGAAGCGGTCATGCTCACCGGCGACATCGGCGTAGAAACGACGGAATACCTCCTGGACCAGATCCGGACCGGCGTCAAATCGAAGGAAATCAAAGACGGCAACGACGTCGTACCGTATTTGGAAAAGTGCATCGTCGCCTTGCTCAATGAAAATGATGAACCCCTCCCGGAAACGGAAGGGCCGCGGGTCATCTTCATCGTCGGCGTCAATGGTGTCGGTAAGACGACGACTATCGGCAAACTGGCCAAGTATTACAAACAGCAGGGGAAATCGGTCATGCTCGCCGCCGGCGATACCTTCCGTGCCGCTGCCTCAGAACAGCTGACCATCTGGGCTGACCGCGTCGGCGTACCCATCGTCAAGCACCAGGAAGGGGCGGACGCAGCGGCTGTCGTCTTCGATGCGACGGCGTCGGCCAAGGCCAAGGGCATGGATATCCTCCTTGTCGATACGGCCGGCCGCCTGCAGACCAAGTCCAACCTCATGGAAGAATTGCGGAAAATGGCCCGCGTCGCCGGCCGCAACATCGAAGGGGCGCCGCAGGAAACGCTTCTCGTCCTCGATGCCACGACGGGGCAGAACGCTGTCAGCCAGGCCAAGCTCTTCGGCGACGTCGTTCCCTTGACGGGCGTCGTCCTGACCAAGCTCGACGGAACAGCCAAAGGCGGCGTCATCTTGTCGGTGAAACGGGAATTAGGCGTCCCTGTCCGCTGGGTCGGCGTCGGCGAAGGCGTCGACGACCTGCGCCCCTTCGATGCAGCTCAGTTCGCCGATGCTCTGTTCGATAAAAACGTCGCCGCCCGCGAAGCCAGCGACGAAGATTAGGAGGAATCCTCATGTTCGTAGGTAATATTTCCCAATATGACAAGGAAAGCCGTTTCCTGCCGGAATATATCCGGCCGTGGATCGAAAAACTGGTCTCCCTGGCCAAGTCGGACTTGCAGCCCGGGCGCCACACCTTCGATACGGTGAACTACATGAACGTCGACGTCACGGAAACGGCACCGGCCGGCCAGCGCCTGATGGAAGCCCATCGCGATTACATCGATATCCAGTATGTCCTGGATGGCGAAGAAACTATTGGCTGGCAGCCTTTATGCCAGGCCGGGCCCGTCGTCGACGACAGCCGGGCCGATAGCGATGCCTGGTTCTACAATCCCGATGTCGCAGCCGATACCGTCATTGCCATGACGCCCGGGACCTATGCCGTCTTTACGCCGGCTGACGGCCATCGCTGCCTCTGTGCGCCCGATGGGCAGGGGAAGGCCATCAAAAAAGCCATCCTCAAGATCCACGTCTGAAAGGGGGCCTGACGATGGAACTCATCCCGGCTGTGGCCCAGGCCCTTCAGGAACTGCGCCGCCAGCGGCCCCTCATCCACCACATCACTAATTTCGTCACCATGACCGACTGCGCCAATGCGACCTTGGCCATCGGCGCCTCGCCGACCATGACCAATGCCGTCGAGGAAGTAGCTGAAATGGCGGCCGCCGCCAAGGCCCTGGTCCTCAATCTGGGAACGCTCCAGCAATGGACGCTGGAAGCCATGGTGGCAGCTGGCAGGTCCGCTGCGGCTCACGGTGTTCCCATCGTCTTCGACCCCGTCGGCGCCGGCGGCACGACTTTCCGGACCCAGGCTGCGCAGCGCCTGCTGGACGAACTGCCCCTGGCCGTCATCCGCGGCAATGCTTCGGAAATCACCTGTCTGGCCGCCCATAAGAGCGGTCAGGATTTCGGCGTCGACAGCCGCATCGGAGCGGCTGACCCGGACCTGGCAGCATCTCTGGCAAGGCATTTGGGGACGACCGTCGCCATTACCGGTGCCGTCGATGTCATTGCCGACGGGCAGCGGACGGCAGAAGTCCACAACGGCTGCCCCATGTTGACCTATGTCACCGGTACGGGCTGTATGACGACGTCCCTCATCGCGTCCTTTGCGGCCGTGACCGATCCCTTCACGGCGGCCGCTGCCGGCGTCCTGGCCATGGGAATCGGCGGCGAGCTGGCTCTGGAACGGGGCGGCCAGGCTGGACCTGGGACCTTCCACGCCCGTCTCTTTGATACGTTTTATGCCTTAAATGATACGCTGTTGCAACAGTATGGAAAGGTTTTGATCAATCGTGAATAATGGTGAACTCAAGAAAATGACAGTTACGGCGATTTTCATCGCCATCGGCGTCCTCCTGGCGCCTTTCGTGTCCTTTCCCTTCGGAGGTGCCCGGGTCTTCCCGCTGCAGCACCTCATCAACGTCCTCTTGTCGGTCCTCGTGGGCTGGCGCTATTCGACGGCCGGTGCTTTCTGTATTTCATCCATCCGCATCGCCATGGGCGTCGGTACCGTCCTGGCCTATCCCGGCAGCATGATTGGCGCCGCCTTGTCCGGCCTTTTGTATAAGAAGACAAATTCCATCTGGGGCGCCGTCGTCGGAGAAATCGTCGGGACCGGGATCCTGGGCGGCCTCATCGCTTATCCCGTCGCCGCTTTCGTCCTCGATTCCAAAGTCGTCGCCCTGTGGTTCTTCGTCGTCGCCTTCCTGCCCAATACCTGCATCGGTGCAGCCTGCGGTGCCGTCTTGTACAAGATCCTGCCCATCCGGAAATTTGCCGAAGAATTGAAGAAGTAACAAAGAAATAATAATATCGACTTGTTTATTGACTTATAAGGTGCTGTATATTAAACTATAAATTGGTACTGAGTTTTGTAGTTTGAGTTTCAATGACAGCACCTTGTATTTTTTTTAAGTAGGACGTGTTTACATGACAGAAAATATCCGCGCCAAGATCCTGGCAGAAGCCCTTTGTGAAATCAACCGCCATGGTGCTGATTTCCACATGGACGATCTGGCCCGTAACCTGCGCATCAGCAAGCGGACCTTGTACGAACATTTTTCGTCGAAACAAGAAATCATAGAGCAGGCTATCTCTGATTTTACCAATAAGATCTATACCTATCATCGGCGCATCGTCAGTGACAGCACCATGACTTGCGAAGCCAAGCTCATCGCTTATTTCGACGTGCCCAGTGACAACTGGCAGGTCCTGTCCGTACGGAAAGCATCGGAACTTCTGACGAAAATGCCCGATGTCTGGAACCGCCTGCAGTCCCGCTACGAAAAAGACTGGCGCCTTTTGGAACAGCTCCTCGATGAAGCTCAGGAGACAGGCGAATTTAAGCCTTTTGATAAGTTCCTGTTCTTGCGCCTTTTGCATAGCGCAGCCGACGACATTATCGATTATTTTAATGATGTCAATCACGATTCCTCTTTTAGTGACTATATGAAGCGCTGCATCAAGGTCTTGCTCTATGGCATTAAGAATCAGGAATCGAAAGAAATAGGAGGAAAGTGAAGATGATACAAAAACGCAAATTTGCGACGATGAGCGTCACCGTTCTCACCATTGCCGCGCTCCTGGCCGGCTGTGGTGCCCAACAGAGTGCGACCAAGGCCCCTGTTGCCGTCAACACGTATAAAGTCGTCGCCGCAGACACGCCGGTCAAGGCCGAGTACAGCGGTACCGTCACGGCGACGGACAAAGTGCCCGTCCGGCCTAAGATTTCCGGCCGCGTCGTGGAGAAATACGTCCAGGGCGGTCAGGAAGTCACGGAAGGCCAGCCTTTGTTCCGCCTCGACAGCCGGACTTATGACGCTGCCCTGGCCCAGGCCAAAGCGACCCAGGCCCAGTCCGAAGCCAACCTGGCCAATCAGCAGCTGAACCTGCGCCGTTACCAGACCCTGGCCAGCCAGGATGCCATCCCGCAGCAGACCGTTACCGACCAGGAAGCGGCTACGCAGCAGCAGCAGGCCGTCGTCGCAGCCAATGCGGCCCAGGTCGATGCCGCTCAGGATAACGTCGACGATACCATCGTCTATGCGCCGTTCAGCGGCAAACTGAACGTCGACGACGTCCCCGTCGGCACCTTTGCCACAGCCGGTTCGACGGCCTTGGTCACCATTTCTTCGACGAACCCGGTCTACGTAGAGTTTTCCATCAGTGAATCGGAATACCTGCAGATGACCAAACAGGCCGCTGATAGTACCGGCAGCAGCTGGGGCGACCATCTCCTGCTCCGTCTGAGCGATGGTTCCACCTATCCCTATGAAGGCCATGTCACCCAGGTCAACCACGGCATGGACGGCAACTCCGGTTCTATCGTCGTCAAGGCTGTCTTCGACAACCCGGACAATCTCCTCATCCCGGGTCTCTATGCGACGGTCATCTCGGATACACAGATTCAGCGCAATGCCTTGTCCGTACCGCAGCGCGCCGTCCAGCAGACGCTGGGGAAATATTACGTCTCCGTCATCGACGGCAATGGCGAAGCCCAGAACCGCGAAGTCACGCCGGGCCAGAAAGTCGGCAAGTTCTGGATCATCAACGATGGTCTCCAGGACGGCGATACGATCATCGTCGACGGCTATCAGAAGGCCAAAGGCGCTTCCCTGGACCAGCACTTGCTGACCAAGGAAGACATCGATAACGACAGTTCCGATACGTCGTCGGACTCGTCGGCCAATCAGTAGGGAGGCGAGACCGTGATATCTAAGTTCTTTATCGACCGGCCTATTTTCGCCATCGTCATTTCCCTGCTGATTTCCATTTTCGGCTTGTTGGCGATTGCGACCCTGCCAGTCGCCAAGTATCCGCAGGTCACGCCGCCGCAGGTCCGCGTTTCGGCTACTTATATCGGCGCCAACGCCGAAGTCGTCGGCACGACCGTAGCCAGTGTCATCGAACGCCAGCTCGTCGGCGTCGATAACCTGGTCAATATGGAAAGTTCGACGAACGATAACGGGTCTTATTCCATGACGGTCCAGTTCAAGTCCGGCAGTGATGGCGATATGGATACGGTCAACACCCAGAACCGCGTCAGCCAGGTCCAGTCGACGCTGCCGTCGGAAGTCACTCAGACCGGCGTCACTGTCCAGAAATCGACGAGTTCCATGGCCATGGTCTTCGCCCTCGTGTCGCCCAATGGTTCTTACGATGCGACGTTCATGAAGAACTATGCCACGCAGTACTTCATGGATGAATTGAAATCCGTCCCGGGCATCGGCGATGTCCAGGAATTTGGGTCCGACTACGCCATGCGTATCTGGCTCAACCCGATGAAGATGAGTATCTTGAAGATTACGCCGACCGACGTCATCTCGGCCATCAGCGCCCAGAACAAACAGGCCGCTGTCGGCACCATCGGTTCCCAGCCGTCGCCCAATAACCAGACCTATCAGTACACCATGCGTACAGACGGTCGTCTGCAGACGGCAGAACAGTTCAAGAACGTCATCATCCGCACCAATCCCGACGGCACCATGGTCCGCGTCGGCGATATTGCTGACGTCAGCCTGGGCTCTAAGGATTATTCCGTTACCAGTGATCTGGGCGGCGGCAAGGCAGCCGGCTTCATGATCAGCCTGACGGCCGATGCCAACGCCATGCAGTCCGTCAGCGGTGCCCGTAAAGTCCTGGAAAAAGCAAAGGCTTCTTTCCCGTCTGATTTAGATTATAAAGTTGTCTACGATAGCACGACCTTCGTTACGGCGTCGATCCACGAAGTTATTGAAACCTTCATCGAAGCCCTGCTGCTGGTCGCCCTCATCGTTTACCTCTTCCTTCAGAGTGGCCGGTCGACGCTGATTCCGCTCATCGCCGTCCCGGTATCCCTGCTGGGTACCTTTGCCTGCTTCAAGGTCCTCGATTTCTCCATCAACACCTTGACCCTGTTCGCTATGGTACTGGCCATCGGCCTCCTCGTCGACGATGCCATCGTCGTCATCGAAGCCGTCGAATATGAAATCAAGTATAACGCCCGAAGTCCGCGGGAGGCGACGATCATTGCCATGCAGAACGTACAGAACCCGGTTATCGGTGTCGCCTGCGTTCTGGCCGCCGTCTTCGTTCCTGTCGGCTTCATCAGCGGCATGAGTGGTATCCTCTACCGCCAGTTCGCCCTGACCATTGCCGTGTCGGTCCTCATTTCGGCCTTCGTCGCCCTGACCCTGACACCGGCCATGTGTGCGTCTATTTTGAATGTTCACAAACCCAATGACAATCCCAAGGGCATTTACAAGTTCTTCCAGAAATTCAATGATGCCTTCGACAGACTCATCGCCTGGTATGGCCTGCGCCTGGCTCACTTGCAGCTCCACCTTAAATGGTGCGTGGCCTTCCTGGTCATCATCAGCGCCCTTACGGCAGGCGTCTTCAAAGTCATGCCGACGGGCTTCGTCCCGTCAGAAGATAACGCCTTCGTCATGATGAACGTCACCTTGCCTGAAGGCATTTCCCAGACGGAAACGAAACAAGTCAGCGAAAAGATTAGTAATTGGCTGGAACAGCAGCCCGGCGTAACCAATGTCATGAACGTCGTCGGCTTCAGTATCCTGGCCAATGGGCCGAAATCGAACGGGTCTACGTCCTTCATCGGCATGAGCGACTGGGATCAGCGTAAAGATAAATCCCTGTCCGTCGATGCCCTGGTCGGCAAGATCATGGCCATGGGCAATCAGATTCCCCAGGCTACGGTCATCGCCATGAACCCGCCGCCTATCGACGGCATGGGCACGTCGTCGGGCTTTACGATGCAGCTGGAAAACCGCGGCAGCCATACGACGGCAGAACTGTCGGCGACGGCTCAGAAATTCATCGCCGCTGCTCGCAAACGTCCGGAAATCGGTTCGGTCTACACGGCCTTCGCTGCCGATACGCCGGGCTATCAGCTCGACATCGACCGCGATAAAGTCGCCAAAGAAGGCGTTTCCCTGAGCGACCTCTATTCGACGCTCCAGTCCTTCTACGGTTCCTATCAGGTCAACGACTTCACCATGTTCGGCCGTAACTTCAAGGTCGTCGTCCAGGCCGCTCCGGAATTTCGTGAAACCATCGATGCCAATAACCACATCTACGTCCGCAACAGCGCCAACCAGCTCGTGCCGGTGGCCAACTTCGTCCGGCCGAAAGCTATCGGTTCGGCGTCGATCCTCAACCGTTTCAACGACTATCCGGCCATCAAGATCCAAGGGGCTCCGGCCAATGGCTATAGCTCCGGTGATGCTCTGAAAGCCCTGGAAGAAGTCGCCAAGGACACCCTCGGTGAAGGCTATGCCTACGAATGGAGTGGCATGAGCCGTGAAGAAATCGAAGCCGGTAACAAGACGGTTTACGTCTTTGCCCTGGCTATCCTCTTCGTCTTCCTCGTCCTGGCTGCCCTCTATGAAAGCTGGAAAGTACCATTTGCCGTCATGTTCAGCCTGCCGGCAGGCGTCTTCGGGGCTTCGGTCTTTGCCTATCTCATGAACCAGCAGAATAACCTGTACTTCCAGATCGGTCTGCTGGCCGTCATCGGCCTGGCCGCCAAGAATGCCATCCTGATCATCGAATACGCCAAAGTCCGTGTCGATGAACGCGGCATGGATCCCGTATCGGCTGCAATCGAAGCGGCCAAGATCCGTCTCCGCCCGATCATCATGACGTCCCTGGCCTTCGTCGTCGGCTCTGTCCCGCTGGCCATCGCTACCGGCGCCGGTGCTGCGTCGCGAGTCACTATGGGGATTACCGTCGTTTTCGGTACGTCCATCGCCACCATCTTCGGTGTCTTCCTCATCCCCATGATGTTCATCATCGTAGAAACATTCGGACACAAACGCGTCCGTCCTAAACAAGAAGTCGGAAGACTGAAAGATATGTAGTGAAAAAGGGGCTGTCGCCTTAAGCGACAAGCCCCTTTTGTGGTTCGTTTGTCGTGGGTCGTTCATCGAAGCGGACGCAGTCCGCGAGCTGTAGGGGCCGCCTTAATCGGCGGCCCGTGCGAATCCTGTGTACAGCCTTATTCTTTGGATTTGGGTGAATCTTTCGAACCACGGCAAACGCCAAACGAACCACGAAAAAACGCCTGCTGCAGAAACAGCAGGCGTTTTTTTACGCTTCATTTGCCAAAAGGCGTTCTTTCATTTCCAGGTAGCGCGTCGTGTAGTACGGTGTCAGCTGGGATTCGCGCAGGTCGTTGCCGAAGGGGCGGCGGCTGATGGAGAGGATAGGGGGGCTCTGGATGCGCTTGGCGACGGCGAAGCCGGCGATGAGGCGCCACCACCGTTCCAGGTCGTCGATGAAGGCTTTGGCCGTCGGGAAGAGCTGATGGACGTCGACGGAGCAGCCGATGTTCTTTTCCAGGGTACCGTCGATGTACCATTCGAGAATCGATTCTGGTGTCGCCCGCTGCCAGCGTTCGACGAAGGCGGCGAAGAGGTAATCGTGATAGGGATAGATGATCGGGTCGCCCTGGCCTTTGGTGATATCCTGTTTGTCCGACAGTTCGGCACTGGGGACGATGTCGATGCTGCCTTGCGGGACGACTTCGCGGTGGAAGACGGTTTCATTGAGATAGCGGGCTAGGTCGTAGACCTGATGCTTCCACAAGTCTGCCGTGGCAGCCAGGTAGCCGGCGCTGTCGCCGTAAAGGGTCGCATAGCCGACGGACAGTTCGGCTTTATTGGCATTGCACGTGAAGACGCCGCCGAACGCGGCAGCGGCTGCGGCCAGGATACGGCTGGATCGGTCGCGGGCCTGGATGTTTTCTTCGATGAAGCTCGTCAGTTCCAGCTGCCCCTTGTCCTGGCCGCCCTGGCTGAGCTTTGCCTGGCTGAACTGGCTCCGCGTCAGTTCCAGGCTGTCCTGGACGGGGACGACCGTATACAGGCAGCCGATGTTGTCGGCCAGTTCCTTGGCCAGGCTCTTGGTCATGTCCGAGTTGTAGCAGCTGGGCATGTTGACCAGGAGGATGTTTTCCGGCGGCAGGACCGTCGCATAGAGGGCGGCGTTGACCGCCGAGTCGATGCCGCCAGAGACGCCGAGGACGACTTTGTGGACGCCAATGGCATCCATGAAGGATTTCAGGCCGTAGTGCAGGCTGGCGTAGATGTCATCGATCTGGCTCTTTTCCGGCTGCAAGTGGGCCGGCGAGACGAAGCGCTGCGTCGTTTCATCGAAATCGACGATGGTCATTTCTTCAGTGAACGGCGTACATTCGACGTGCTGCGAGCCATCTTTCTGGTAGGTGCTGCTGGCGCCGTCGAAAGTGTAGATATTCTTGCCGTTGTTCTGGATGCCCGTGCAGTTGACGTAGATGGCCGGGCAGTGGACCTTGTCGATGGCCTGGCCGAACAGGCGGTGGCGGCGCTGGGTCTTGCCCAGGGTGAAGGGCGAGTTGGAAATGTTGATGAACATATCGATGTCGTACATTTTCCCTAAATAGCTCATGGGCTTGAAGGGATAATTTTCATCCCAGCTGTCTTCGCAGATGAGAGGGCCCATGCGGAATTTCCGGCCGTCGTCGAAGGCAATCTGGACGGGCGACAGGAAGTCTTCTGGGAAGGCGTGGCGTTCCTGGGCGACTTCGATGAGCGATGTGAAGTAGCGGATGTCGCTAAATTCCCGGTAATTGGGCAGGAGCGTCTTGATGTAGAAGGGGTAAGGCGAACGGGCCGGCGAAATCCAGCGGCCATTATAGGCGATGAACATGGCGTTGTATTTCCGCGTCCGGCCGTCGAGGTTGACCCGGTCCGTTTCTTTGGCAACGTTGCCGAAGATGATGGCTATGCCATCCGACAAGGCTTTGATTTCTTCGCCGAAGCGGGCGCAGTCGTCGATATAGTCGGGCTGGTCCCAAATGTCACCGATGAGGTAGCCCGGGATGGCGAGTTCCGGGAAGACGATGAGGTCGCAGCCGGCGGCTTTGGCCTTGGCAATGAAGTCTTTCATGACGGCCGTGTTCTGCCGTGGATTGCCAGGGTGGACGTTTGTCTGGGCAAGTGCTATTTTAAACAAGGAAAAGCCTCCTTTTCATAGGGGAAAATCTATATACTATCTCATCTTATCATAAAAAGGGGCCGGCGAAAAGGCTGTCCCCGGCCAGGGGCGGAAAAGACATGACAGAACGCCGTCCTTGCGGTATACTTATATATACATATAACAATTCAAAGAAGGTCTTCCATGAACACACTGCTTACTATCCTGAATTCCAAATTCATCCAATCGTCCCTGGCCCTGCGCTGTTTATCGACGGCCTGCGAACACCAGGGCGTCGACGTGGCTGTGGCTGAATACACGATCAATCAGAATGTCTATGACATCCTGCGCCACATCGCGTCTTTTCGGGCTGATGCCATCGGCTTTTCCTGCTACATCTGGAATATCGACATGACCTGCCATCTCATCGACTTGGTGAAACAGGTCTTCCCGGACACGAAAATCTTCGTCGGCGGCCCGGAAGTATCCTATACGGCCCGGCAGATCCTGGAAGACTACGAACACATCGACTATGTCCTCCAGGGGGAAGGGGAAGACATGGTGCCGGCCTTCCTGAAATCCCTGGCCGCCGGCCGCGACGGGACGGAAGTGCCCGGCGTCCTGGGCCGCGTCCACGGCGTCATCCAAGGCGATGAAACCTTCCAGGAAGTGGAAGACCTGGACAGCCTGCCTTTCCCTTATGAACACCAGGATTTCCGCGAACTGGACCACCGCATCATGTACTATGAAAGTTCCCGGGGCTGCCCCTTCCACTGCCAGTACTGCCTGTCCGGCATGAACGACCGCGTCCGTTTCCGCTCAGTCCCGCTGGTCCTGAAGGAACTGCAGGCCTTCGTCGATGCCGGCGTCCATCAGGTCAAGTTCGTCGACCGCACCTTTAACTGCAGTCCCGCTCATCATCGGCCCCTCATCGAATACATGATCGGCGTCGATAAGCCCATCAATTTCCACTTGGAAATCGAGCCCGGCGTCCTCACCGATGACGATATCGATCTCCTGGCCCGGGCGCCGAAAGGACGGATTCAGCTGGAAATGGGCATCCAGACGACATATGAGCCGACGCTTCAGGCCATCCACCGCCATAATGACTGGCCGCGCATTACGCACATCATGGAACGCCTCGTCGCTTTGGGGACGATGCACCTCCATCTGGACCTCATCGTCGGCCTGCCTTATGAAGACTACGACCATCTGCGCCAGTCCTTCAACGATATCTATGCCCTCCGTCCGCACAAGCTGCAGATTGGCTTCTTGAAGCTCCTCAAGGGCTCCGGCATCCGCCGCGACTATCCCGGCGATTACCGCTATGATCCCCAGGGGCCGTATGAAGTCCTGGCGACGACGTGGCTGCCTTATGAAAAAGTAGCTTATCTGAAGGTCCTGGAAGACGTCTTTGAACGGACCTATAACTCCGGGAAATTCACATATCTTTTCAACTGGCTCGGCCGCCTCTTTGCACCGGATTATATGAAACTCTACGAAGCCTTGACAGGGGAGTGGCTCGTCCTGCATAATGACCAAAAGGCCTTGTCTGATGAGTCCTTATGTCATTTCCTCTGCCACTGCCTTGAAGAAGTCCTGCCGCTGACGGCAGACCAGAAGGCGTTGGCCAAAGAACTGCTGGCCCTGGATATGCTGACCTTTTTCCGCTTCCGCCTCCAGGCCGGCTTCCTCGGCTGGAGCGAAGCGCCGCGCAGTGAGACCGACGCCATCTTCCGCGACGAAGCCTGGCTGCAGACCTATGCGAAAGACTATCGTTTTACCAACTGGCGCGATATCAAGATGCGCTATCGCATCTGGCCGGCCAGCCCGGCCCTGAAGGCCGAATTGAGCCGCTATGGAGCCGTGCCCGCAGACGATGCCTATGTATTGGCAGAAAAGAAGAAAGACCGGGCCGATTGGTGCCTTATCCCGGTCAAAGGAGAATCATTGTGAACGAACGCTATCGCGTCTATTCGACGTATTTAAAAGAGACTTATGGCGAAAAAGTCTATAAACTGCCTATCAGCATCCCCGATACCTGTCCCAACCGCGACGGGACCCTGGGCGTCCGGGGCTGTGCCTTCTGCGGCTCTATCGGCGCCGGGTATGAAAACCTGCCGGCGACGGTGACCATTGGCCAGCAGATTGAACAGAACATGGCCCACATCAAGCCGAAATACAAGGCCAACAAGTTCATCGCTTATTTCCAGAATTTCACCAACACCTATTTGCCGCCGGACCGTTTCCGGGATTACCTCGTCGCCGCCTGCCAGCCCGATATCGTCGCCTTGGCCGTAGCGACCCGGCCGGACTGCCTCAATAGGACCTATCTGGATATCATGGCCGATATCAAAGAAAAGTACGGCGTCGATATCCTCGTCGAGCTGGGCTTGCAGACCGTAAACTATAAGACCTTGGTCAAAATCAACCGCGGTCATACTGTCGCGGAATACATCGATGCCATGATCATGCTCCGGGCCTATCCCTTCCGGACCTGTACGCACGTTATCCTCGACCTGCCATGGGACACGATGGAAGATACCATCGAAACGGCCAAAATCATCGCTGCCCTCGGTTCCGACGAAGTCAAACTCCACGCCCTGTACATCATCAAGCACACGGCCATGGCCGAATGGTACGCCCAAGGGGATATCAAGCTCTGGACCTGCGAAGAATATGTCCGCCGCGTCGTGGCCTTCCTCGAATACAGCCGGCCCGATACGGTCTTCCAGCGCCTCATCGGCCGGGCGCCGAAAGAAGCGACGGATTTCGCCAACTGGGGCATGGGCTGGTGGCGCATCCGCGACATGATCGACGAAGAACTGGAAAGACGGGACACCCGGCAGGGAGCCCGCTGTGACTACCTGCACGGCAAAGCCGTCCGTAAATTCATGACATAAAGGAGCATCTCATTTTGGTAGAAAAGAAACTGCAATTTTCCGATTTGCGTGAAGCCCGGGCCGTCCTGGGCATGAAAGATGAATTTCTCAAGACGATGCAGCGCGAATTTCCGGACTGCCGTATTGCCGTCCGCGGTGATACGGCCATGATTGTCGGCAGCGAACAGGATGTGGCCTGCGTGACCGAAGTCTTCCGCGTCCTGCGCTACTTATTCCGGGAAAATACGTACTTGACGACGCAGCACGTCCGCTATTCGGCCAGACTCATCAAAGAAGGGCAGTCAGAGGCCCTGCACAACCTTTATGAAGACACTGTCGGCATTTCTGCCCGGGGCCGTCTCATCAAACCCAAGACGCTGGGCCAGAAGCGCTACGTCGATTCCATCCGCAAGAACCTGGTCACTTTCGGCATCGGGCCGGCCGGGACGGGCAAGACCTATCTGGCCGTGACCCTGGCGGCTTTTTACTTGAAGAACCGCGAAGTTGAACGGATCATCCTCACCCGGCCGGCTGTCGAGGCCGGGGAAAAGCTGGGCTTCCTGCCCGGGGACTTACAGGAAAAGATCGATCCCTACCTGCGCCCCTTGTACGATGCCCTGGCCGATATGTTCGGCTACGACCAGTTCCAGAAGATGATCGACCGCAACATCATCGAAGTCGCGCCGCTCGCTTACATGCGCGGCCGGACTCTGGAAGAGTCGTTCATCATCCTCGATGAAGCCCAGAACACGACGCGGGAACAGATGAAGATGTTCCTCACCCGTATGGGCAACCACTCGCGGGTTGTCGTCAACGGCGACGCCACGCAGATCGACCTCGTCGACCGGCGCATGTCGGGTCTGACCGAAGCCGAAAAGATACTCAAAGACGTCCGCGGTGTCGGCATGGTCTATTTCAGCGATGAAGACGTCGTCCGTCACGATATGGTAGGCCGCATCATCCGGGCTTACGAAACTTATTATAAACAAGACCACTGATTGGGGGGATATCCATGAATATCAACATCAATTACGAAGATCCGTCGTTCCAGCATGATGAATATGAAAAAGTCATCGACCGCGTCTGTGAAGAAGCAGCTTTGGTCTACGGCCTGGGGCCCAATGCGGAAATCAGCATCCTCTTGTGCCACAATGATTACATCCATCAGCTGAACAAGCAGTACCGCAATATCGACCGGCCGACGGACGTCCTGTCCTTTGCCCTCAATGAAGGCGAAGACGACGGGTATGACGGCCCGGACACGGCCCTCTTGGGGGACATCATCATTTCTCTGGAAAAAGTCCAGGAACAGGCCGATGAATACGGCCACTCCTTTGAACGGGAACTGGCCTACCTGACCATCCACGGCATGCTGCACATCCTCGGCTATGACCACATGGAACCGGACGATAAAGCCGAAATGCGTAAAGAAGAAGAATTTATTTTACAGCGCCTGGGCTACGTCCGCGAAGGCGAAGAATTATAAGGAGGAGTCACTATATCTATGGAATCATTTAAATCGGGGTTCGTCGCCGTCGTCGGCCGCCCGAATGTCGGCAAGTCGACGCTCATCAACCATATCATCAAACACAAAGTCTCGATTGTCTCCGATAAGGCCCAGACGACGCGCAACCGCATCCTCTGCATCCATACGGACGACGAATGTCAGATCGTCTTCCTCGATACGCCGGGCATCCACAAGCCGAAGCACAAGTTAGGGGAATTTATGGATGAAGCGGCTTACCAGTCCCTGCGCGACATCGATGCCGTCTTGTTCCTCATTTCCGGCAATGAAAAGAAAGGCCCTGGCGACCTCTTCGTCCTGGAAAAATTGAAAGACGTCGGCGTTCCGGTCTTTTTGATCATCAATAAAATCGACGTCATGAGCAAGGAAGAAATCTTGAAAAAGATTACGGAATATGCCGAACTCTATCCCTTTGCCCAGGTCATCCCCATTTCGGCGCTGAAAGGGGACAATGTCGATGCCGTCGTCGACGAATTGCGCAAGATCCTGCCGGAAGGGCCGAAGTATTTCCCGGACGACATGATTACGGACCAGCCGGAACGGCTCTTAGTCGCTGAAATCGTCCGGGAAAAGCTCTTCCGCTGCACCCGCGATGAAGTACCCCACGCCATCGCCGCCTATGTCGAAGAAATGACCCAGCGCGGCAAGAACAAGGTCTATATCCGGGTCACGGTCTACGTCGAACGGGACTCGCAGAAACGCATTGTCATCGGCAAGAATGGCGCCGTCCTCAAAGAAGTGGGCAACCTGGCCCGCCAGGAAATCGAAAACCTCCTGGGGTCGTCGGTCTACCTCGACATCTGGGTCAAGGTCAAACGGGACTGGCGCAACAAGTCGGGCGCCCTCAGTGAATTGGGCTACAAGAACGAGTAGGGGGCAGTACGATGGAAGTACAATCAATCGTCCAATGTCTCCTCGTCTTCCTCATCTGCCTGGCCGTCAGCGCCATCTGCGTTACGGGCAAGTTCGCCTTTGCCCAATTGCGCCGGGAATATCTGGAAGAACTCGTCCGCGATGGCGATACGTCGCTGAAGCCGCTCTTGTCCCTCTATGACAAGCCCATCGTCTTTCTCGGGACGGCCCAGCTCGGCATGGCCTTGTCCGGTCTCATCGCCGGGGCTGCCGGCTTTTGCGGCCTCTATGGTCTGTACGGCCTCCTGGCGCCTTACATCGGCCACACGTGGCTCATCTGGCTCATCGAAATCTGTGCCGGCATCGTCCTCTGTTTCATCCTCTGGGTATTTGGCGAACTCATCCCCAAGTCCATCGGCCTCCAGCGCCCGGAAAAGAGCCTCAAGGCCCTGCGCCGTTTCATCCAGCCCTGGAGCCGCCCGCTCATGCCGTTCATCCTCTTCGGCAACTGGCTGGGCCGGGCCATCCTGGCCGGCCGCGGCCTCGATGTGACCAATGAAATCGACATGGCCCATTCTGAAGACGAAATCCGCATGCTGGTCACGGCCAGCCATAAAGAAGGCAAGATTGATCAGGTCGAAAGCGAACTCATCGGCAACGTCTTCGATTTCGCCGACCGCCTGGCCAAGGAAATCATGGTGCCCCGTCAGGACATCGTCTGCCTCTATACGGAAGATACGATGAGTCAGCATATGCAGACCATCCGCCAGTCGCGCCATACGCGCTATCCTCTCTGCGAAGACGACAAGGACCACGTCCTGGGCCTGGTCCATATCAAGGATATCATGGACCTCTACATCCATAAGCGCAGCAATTTGAATCTCATCAAGCGGCCCATCCTCATGGTGCCGGAAATCATGCCGGCGTCGAAACTCCTGCAGCTCATGCGGACGCGCCGGACCTACCTGGCCATGGTCGTCGATGAATACGGCAGCACCGTCGGCCTCATCGGCCTGGAAGATATCCTGGAAGAACTGGTCGGCACGATCCAGAACGAACACACCCAGGAAAAAGAAGAAATCCAGCCCCTGCCGGACGGTGCCTATGAATTTGCCGGCACGGTCTTATTGGAAGACGTAGAAGAATTGCTGCACATCCCCGTCGAAGACGACGTCGATACGGATACCATCGGCGGCTATGTCTTCAATGCCTTGGGCCATACGCCGAAAGTTCACGATGAAGTCACTATCGGGATGTACCGCTTTACGGTCCTGGAAATGCAGCGGTTCCGCATTGTCCGTCTGAAAGCGGAACCCCTTCCGGAAAGGGAAGGGGCGGGAAACGGAGAGGAAGGAGACGCCGAGGCGGACCATGAGGCGTAGCGGGTATTACGGCCGCAAGCCGTCGCGGTCCTATGAAGGCATCATCCTGACCGTCCGCAAGACCAGTGCCAAGCAGCTCGTCGTCACCGTCCTGACCCGGCAGGCCGGCATCCTCCATGTCCTGGCCCGCCGCAGTACCCAGGGCAAGATGGGTTATGGGACGCTGGCTCCGCTGGCGGAGATGACCTTCGACGTCTTTGAAAAGGATGGCGTCTACACCTTGACGGAATACGACTGCCGCAGCAACAAGCGCCTTCGCCAGCTGACCTGGGACGGCTATGTCTATTCGCAGATCTTCGTCGAAATAGTCCTCTTCATGGCCGGCGGCGAAGCCGACGAAGTCCTGTATAACCTGGTCCGCCTCTACGGCCGGGCCATTGAACTCAAGGACGTCCGCATCGTCACCCTCATCGCCGGCTGGCAGCTCATGGCCTTGACCGGCTTCCTGCCGGACATCGACACGGCCCGCGTCTTCTATCAGGGCCAGGGCTATTGCCAGCAGCCCGTCTATTACATCGACGACGAAATGCCGGAAAACATGAAAGAACTGCCACTGACGCCGACTGTCCGCCAGACCTGGAAGACCCTGGTCCATTATCCCTGGGGAACCGAAAAAACAGTGAACCTGCGCGGATCGGACTTGAAATTCCTGGAAGCCCTGCTCTACAACTACGTAAACCAATGCAGCGAACGCCAGATGAAGACACCGGAATTATTAGTGGCTCGTGGCTAGCGGTTCGTGGTTCGTGGCTAGTGGTTCGTAGGATCGGCCCGCCTGGCTCTCCTGATAGGAGAGCTGTCAGCGAAGCTGACTGAGAGGTTGCTCTTTCAACATAGTTTGTAGCACGGAGTTTGTAGAAGAGGACCCTAAATTTAAAGCCATCCGCTAACCACTAGCAACTAACAACTAACAACTAACAACTAAAAAGAGGTTGTCGCACATGCGGCAGCCTCTTTTTGCTCCCTTCACCGTTTATGCAGCGGGTCGTATTTCCAGTGATGGGCATATTCTTTTAAACTTTCAGCGACGGCGTATTGAGCCGCATCTGTATAGACCATCTGAGCCTCTACCGGCTCTTCCCAGATGGGAGACGGCCATTCGCGGGGCGGCTCGATGTAGTAGAGCAGAAATTCTTTGACCTTTTCGATGAACCATTCTGGCAGGCGGGGATGGAATTTCTTATAAAAGATGAATAAGTGGATGTGGTTGGGCATGACCGTAAATTCTTTGATGATGGCAATCTGGTTGTTCCGCTGCATGGCTTTGAGGGCCCGCGTCGCAGCCATGCCCCAGTCCGTCGGCTGCCAGACATGCTGTCCCTGATGGCGCCGGACTTTCCCTAAAGTCTCTTCCTTTTGGTACGTACAGAGCGTGATGAGCTGGTACCGGGGAACGGTGGAGAATGGTTCCAGCCATGAGGGGATAGAAAAAAACGGTCTGTGATACATGGGACTGCACCTCCAAGATAACAAAACCTTTAAAACAAGCTGTGTCGTTGCTTCGATTGTACCGGACAATTATGAGAGGAATATTAAAAAAAGGGAGAACTTCATTAAAAAAAGATTAGAACTTGTTTTTGCTGGACAGCGTGGTATAATAAAAATATTTTCACTTCGTGCACGTTGTGCAGAAAGGACGATTCTATGGTTCGCAGTATGACTTCGGGCAATCCCATCCGCCTCATCCTGGCTTTTACCGTGCCCCTTTTGATAGGAAACGTTTTCCAGCAATTCTATAATATCGCCGACATCATCATCGTCGGCCGGACCATCGGTGTCAATGCCCTGGCTGCTGTCGGTGCCGTCGCGCCGGTCTTCATGGCCGTCTTTGGTCTGACCATCGGCTTGTCGTCCGGTTTTTCCGTCATCACAGGCCAGCGCTTCGGCGCTGAAGATATGGACGGCGTGCGCCGGTCTGTGACGACGTCAGCCATGCTGGCCCTGGCTTTGACGCTTCTGCTGACCCTTGGCGTCAGCCTGGCCATGCCGCTCATCATGCGGCTTATGAACATATCTGATGTTTTATACGACGATGCCTATCATTATATGCTCATCGTCGTCCTCGGCCTGGTGGCCATGATGAGTTATAATCTCCTGTCCTGTATCTGCCGGGCCCTCGGCGACAGCCGGACTCCACTCTATTTCCTCATCGTGTCGTCCCTCTTGAACATCGCCCTGGCCTTGCTGTTCATCGTCGTCTTTGGCTGGGGCGTTCCCGGTTCGGCCATCGCCCTGGTCATCGCTCAGGCCGTTTCGGCCATACTCTGTCTGTGTTTCATGCGCCGCCGTTTTCCCATGCTGCGCCTGACCCGGGCCGACTGGGCCTTCGACTGGCCCTTTGCCTGGCAGCACCTGCGCCTGGGTCTGCCCATGGCCGTCCAGTTCCTCATCATCTCCATGGGCATCCTGGTCCTCCAGTCGGTCTGCAATACTTTTGGACCCGAAACCATTGCCGGCTTCGTATCGGCGACGAAAATCGAACAGCTGGCCTTGCAGCCCATGATTTCCTTCGGCATCGCCATGGCCGTCTATTCGGCCCAGAACTACGGCGCCAGCCAGTACGGCCGCATCCGCCAGGGCGTCCGCCAGTGCTCCCTCGTGTCCCTGGCGTTCTGCCTGGTCGCAGCCGTTGCCATGTACAGCTATGGGCGGGAACTCATCAGCGTCTTCACGACGGACCATGACGAAATCCTCATGGAACAGGCCTTCCTCTATCTGAAGATGTCCGTTCCTTTTTATATCTTCCTGGGCCAGATTTTCGTCTACCGCAACGCCTTGCAGGGCATGGGTATTTCCAGCGTACCCCTCATCAGCAGCATCCTGGAACTGGGCGGCCGCAGCGTTTCGGCCCTGGTCCTGGCCGCCATGTGGGGCTACTTCGGCATCTGCTGTGCCAGTCCCATCTGCTGGGTCATGGCCTGCCTGTTCACAGGCGGCTCCTACTTCTGGGTCATGCACACCATGAAAGCCAAAGGTGTTGAGAGAAGAGTGGAAGCATAAAGGTTCTACTAACCCCTAGCCACTAACAATTTAAAAACCTTTACTAAAAACTACAAACTGCAAACTTAATACTCAAAAAGGGCTTGTCGTCGTGCGACAAGCCCTTTTTTTCTATTCAAACTGATTGACTAATTCTATGAGTTTTTCTTTATGCTGCGGATACCATTCGTCGTAGGACTGGTTGGCATCGAGGAGTGCCTGGTTGAGGGCCAGGAAGAAGTTCGGCAGGTGTTCGATGGTGATGACGCCGATCTGTTCGCCCATGACGCCTTTGCCGATGGCGTAGTTGCCGCCGGCGTATATGTTGAAGGCCGGTTCCATTTTGTCGCCGACTTTCTTGCTGGCACCGCGCAGGCCCAGGGGAGCCAGCTGCTGGACCGTGCAGTTCGACGGACAGCCCGAGAAATGGCATTTCGGCAGGAAGTGGCTGTCGATGCCGCGGTCTTTGAACATCTTGGCCAGTTTGACGAAGGTGCCGTGAGAATCGCGCAGGCCCTGCTGGCAGACCGTCGCGCCGATGCAGCTGACGGAATGTTCAAAAGTCGTCGTCGCCGTGTCGTCGGCCGTAAGGGCTGCGATTTTGCGGGCTTCGTCGGCTGTGAGGTTGATGATATAAGCCGTTTCGTCGGCGTTGAGACGGATTTCAGCGCCTTCCATGGTCTGGAGCGTCTTCAGCAGTTCATGGAAGACAGCTACTTCCGGCGTGCCGCCCAAAGGCTTGTATTCGACGTAATAAAGACCTTCCTGTTTCTGTTTGCCAATGCGGCCATTTTCGAGGATGCTGTCGTCGGCACCGCTCTTGGCCAGGGGCGTTTCTTCTTCAATGGTCAGGCGGTAATCGTCTTCAGCCTTGGCTTTCGTTACGGCATCGCGGACGGCCTGACGGAACGCATCGTCGCCGAGCTTATTGAGGATGAAGCGCGAACGGTTCTGGCCGCGGTGTTCATAGTCGCCGTATTTCATGTAGACGTCCCGGCCATAGCCCAGGATGTAGTAGGAAATATCCAACGGAGCGACGCCTTCGTCGATGAGGATGCCGAAGCGCGAGCCGTTGAGGCCGAAACCGCCGCCGGCATAGACATCAAAGGTGTGGTCCGGACGGGCCACGAAGCCCAGGTCCTTGAAGGTAGCGTGGCCTTCGTTGTCGAGACCGCTGGAGAAACTGATCTTATATTTTCGCGGCAAGTTGAACTTGGGAATACAGTTGATGACGAAATTAGCTGCTGCCTTGATGTACGGCGTCATGTCGAAGTATTCGCCCGGAGCGACGCCGTGGAGCGGACTGGCCGTGATGTTACGCGGGTTGTCGCTGCCTGCGCCGACGCAGTAAATGCCGTGGTCGAAACATTCCTGATAGAGGTCGAGGACTTCTTTTTCGTTCAGGTGGTGGAGCTGCAGGGCTTCACCCGTCGTGAAGTGGATGAGGTCGATGTCATAGCGGTCGAGGACATCCTTCAAAAAGGCGATGTGTGCCGGTTCGATGGCACCACCAGAAAAACGCAGGCGCAGCATGTTGCTATGGGCCCCCCGTTCGCCATAGCTGCCGAACTTGCCCGACGTGCCCTTATATTTGGCCGGCGGCAATTCCTTGGCATAAAAAGCCCGCGTCGCTTCGGCGAACTGCGGGAAACGGCTGCGTATTTCTTCTTTTGTTTCCTTCGTGATCTGAGTCATTTCATAAACACCCCTTAATTAATTCTAGTTCTTAAAACTATACTAGATTTGTGTCTTATTATAACAGACTTTTTTAAAGAGGGCAAAAAGATTCGCCAGAAATTTGCCTTTTGTTGTATTTTTGTTTAATAATATAGTGTAAAATATAACAAACTTAGAAAGATTAGGAAAGATTAGGTGAGTGTTATGAAACTCCGGGACTGGCCGCTGCGCAAGCGCCTCCTTTTTTCCAACTTCATCATGATTTTCATTCCTGTCCTGTTTACGGCTGTCGTCAGTATGGCCATCTTTTTGGCCCTGCAATTCGGCAATATCAATCGAGCCAATATCATTTCCTTCATCTGGCCAGAGAGCGGGCAGAACATGTCCATCCAATTCGAGCTGAGCCGCCTCCGCGTCCGGGCCGACCAGTATCATGGCGACATGGGCCGTCTCCTCCAGGCTGCGGACCATTTGGAAGACCAAGGCCTCAATGTGTCTATTTGGCGCGATAAGGAAGACCTTTACGATACGGCTGGCATCGACAAGGTGTACCTGCGCCAACAAGTCATGGCCGGCCATCGCCAGGGTCATGCGGACTTCAACTGGACTGGCGAAGGCCTGCGCTTTTACTATATTTCTCCTCATACGGACATCCATTTGGCCGTTGCCGGCGCCGTACCGAGTTATCCTGAAAACGAGTACATCGACTTGTCGTCGAAGGATATTTTGAAAATCGCCTTTTATGTCCTGACTATCCTGACTATCTTGCTGACCATCCTCGTCGGTCTGAAGCTGTCGCGATGGATGGCAGGTCAGATTGTCGATCCTGTCGAAAGGCTGCGCAATATGGCCGATGCCATCAGCCAGGGCGATTTGGATCATCCCGTCCCAATCTTATCGCACGACGAAATCGGCGATACGTGCCAGGCTTTTGAAAAGATGCGCCTCCAGCTGCGGGCAGCGCGGGATACGCGGAAGAAATACGACCAGAACCGCAAAGAACTCCTGGCCGGTATTTCCCATGATTTATCGACGCCTTTGACAAAAATCGAAGGCTATGCCAGCGGCATCCTCGACGGTATCGCCAATACGCCAGAAAAAGAACGCCATTACCTGGACATGATTGTCGATACGTCGCACCACATGGCCAGCCTGGTCCGTACACTCTTCCTCTTTTCCAAACTTGACCTGGGGCAGGTCCCTTTCCATTGGGAAAATGTTGACATCGCTGCATATTTAACGGATTATATCAGTGAACAAGCTGACCATTTCCATCAGCAAGGGCTGGATGTGACTTTCCAGTCCTCCCTGACAAAGGCCGTTATTTCCATAGACCGCCAACAATTCCAGCGGGTCATAGAAAACATCCTGGGCAACAGCTTGAAGTACAAAGACCAGGCCGTCGGCCATATGGCGATTACCTTGACTGAGAGCGGGGAAGGGGAGTACCTGCTTTCTTTTGCCGATGACGGCTGCGGCGTCGCAGAGAAGGAATTGCCGAAACTCTTTGAAAGTTTCTACCGCACTGACAAGGCTCGGACCAATGTTGCCAAGGGAAGCGGCTTGGGATTGGCTGTGGTCCAGCAGATTATTCAAGCCATGAAAGGGAAAATCTGGGCCCAGGCGACAGTGCCTAAAGGCCTGACTATTTGCATTTCTTTACCGAAAGGGGAATCACATAGATGAAACGTATCTTGATTATTGAAGACGATCAGGGCATTGCCGAATTGGAACGGGACTACTTAGAAGCCAATGGCTTCAGTACCGATATCGCCGCTGATGGCAAAACAGGCGAAGCGAAAGCCTTGGGAGAGGCTTACGACCTCATCTTGCTGGATATCATGCTGCCTGGCCGGGATGGCTTCCAGATTTGCCGTACCATCCGTGCGACGAAGGATATCCCTATCCTCATCGTATCGGCCCGGCAGGAAGATATCGATAAAATCCGCGGTCTCGGCCTCGGCGCCGATGACTACATCGTCAAGCCTTTCAGCCCGAATGAACTCGTAGCCCGGGTGAAAGGCCATCTGGCTCGGTATGAACAGCTCACATCCCGTGAAACCCATCGTGACGTCCTGCGCTATGGGGATTTGGAAATCGACGAAAGCGGTCACCGCGTCTTTGTCAAGGGGAAGGAAGTGGCCTTGCCTAATAAGGAATTCGAACTTCTCTTGTTCTTCGCCAAGAATCCGGACATCGTCTTCAGCAAGGAAACCCTCTTCGATCGCGTCTGGGGCAGCGAGGCCCTGGGGGAAACGGCCACCGTGTCGGTCCATGTCAACCGCATCCGTGAAAAAATCGAAGAAGATACGGCCAACCCCCGCTATATTGAAACGGTATGGGGCGCAGGCTACCGCTTCCGAAGCTGAGTTGACGGATTTTTTTTAGTCCTTTCTCGCTTTATTGTCGCTCTGTTTATCTTTTATTTAACTTCCCTTCCTATACTGATACCAACAAAATGGTCATGAATAGAAAGGGGAGTTTTTGTTATGTATGAATTTCATGCGAAAAAGGAAGACATGGCCCTGTCGGTATGGCAGCGTTTGTGGCAGAAAATCCTGGCTTCACCAGCCGTCATCCTCCTGGTCCTGGCAGGGGTTCTCTGCTTTGCGGCAAATCACCTGCTGGTCGTCACGGACCCTGTGGAATCGAATTATGCCCTGACGGCCAAGGAAATGCTCCTTTCTGGCGACTACTTCTCGCCGCGCATCTTTGGTAATTACTGGTACGATAAACCAATTTTCTTCTATTGGGAAATCATTGCTGCTTTCAAACTCTTCGGCATCAGCGATTTCTCAGCCCGCTTTTTTCCGGCCCTGTTCGGTATGGCCGGTATCGTTTTGGCTTATGGCTTTACGGCTCGTCTGTATGATAAGAAGACGGGATTCCTGACGGGCCTCATCTTGCTGACGACAGTGGAATATTTTTACTTGTCCAAGGCCATCATTACCGATATGACGCTCTTCGTCTTTTATTCGGCCTGCCTCATGGCTTTTTACATTGCCTACAGCGAAGGGAAGCCACGCTGGTACTACCTGGCCTATTTCTTTGCCGGCCTGGCTGTCTTGACCAAAGGACCTATCGGCCTTTTCCAGCCGGGGCTCATCATCCTGCTCTTCCTCGTATGGCGCCGGGACCTCAAGGCGCTGCGGCATATCAAGCTCGTTTCCGGCCTGACCCTGTTCCTGGCGACGACCCTGGTCTGGTACGGACCGATGTACGCCCTCCACGGCAGTGATTTCATCAGTCAGTTCATCGGCGTCCATAATATCCTGCGGGCTACCGTCTCGGAACATCCCCAATATAATGTCTGGTATTATTACAGTGCCGTCTTCCTGGCAGGCTTCGTGCCCTGGGTCTTCACGCTGCCCCTGGCTTGGCGTGACTATGGCCTGTCCCGGAAAGTCGCAGCGGCCTGGCGGGCAAAGCGGCTGCACCTGCCTGTTTTATCTATGAAGACGCAGTTCCTCATCGTCTGGGCAGCTACGATCTTTGTGACTTATCAGCTCATGGCGACGAAATACATGACCTATACCTTTCCCTATATGATTCCTTTGGCTATTGGTTTTGCGTCGTATCTGAAGAAATATGACCGACTGGTCCTCAACCTGGCCGGCATCGTCATCGCCATCTATGTGGCTGTGACCTTTACCGTCATCGTTCCCCAGTGCCGACAGGCCTCGGCGTATGGCGCCGCCCAGGTCGTCAGCAGCCTGGCCGATGACGAAACGACGGTCGTCACCTATGGTGGCCGCTATCCCGTATCCTTGACATACTATTCCGGCCATACGGCGTACCGCCTGGCGGAACGGGACAACATCGCCAGGATGCTGCCCGGCGGCATCAGCTGGAACGCCAAGAACGTCATGCCCTTCATGGCCATCGAAGACCTGCCGGACCAGGGCAAAGTCCTAGCCGTCGTCCGCGACCGCGATGAAGCCCGTTTCCTGCAGGACGTCTCAGGGACATGGCAGTGGCGCGCTCAGAAGGGCGTCTGGGTCATTTACCAAAAAGCATCGGATTTGTAAGGCTCCTGGAAAGGCCTTGTGACTGAATTGTAACAGCCCGTGCGTATACTATAGTCAACCTTGAAAGGGAGAGTGATAACGATGAAGAAATTCAACTATATAGTACGCATGATGCTGGTTCTGGTCGTCACCTTCATGACCTTCAGCGGCGCCGCCCTGACGGCACAGGCTGCCGAACCGCATAGCCATTCCCACCGCTGGGAACAGCGCGATGACCGCGACTACCGCCATCACGACGGCGATTGGGAAAAGAACCGGAAACATTGGGAAAAAGACAGGAAACAATGGGAAAAGGACCACAAATCAGAATCTCAGAAAAAAGTCGATAAAGCCAACCGTAAGGCCAACATCGCCATCGGCGTAGCCGCCGTAGCCACCATCATCGCCCTGGCGAAGTGAGTGGGGATAGTGGCTAGTAGTTAGTGGCTCGTGGCTCGTGCTTCGTAGGGGCGTCCCAAAGGGCGGCCCGCTTAATTCCTTGCATACAAAAAGGGGCTGTCGCACATGCGACAGCCCCTTTTAATTCTCGTCCCGTCTGTTATAATAGGGGGTGCAATTAGATTCTGTCATAAAGGAAGTGTATGTCATGAAATTAACGGACCGCCTGGCTGCGGCTGTGTCTCTCATTCCGCAGGGAGCCGTCATTGCCGATATCGGGACCGACCACGCGTATATCCCCGTCTCCGTTTGTCAAAGCGGACACTGCCCATCGGCCATTGCTGCCGATATCGTTCCCGGCCCGCTGGCCGCGGCTGTAGCTCATGTCCGCGGTGCCGGTTTGACCGACCGTATCGACTGCCGCCTTGGCGATGGCCTGACCTGCATCCAGGCAGGGGAAGTCGATGGCGCCGTCATCTGTGGCATGGGCGGCCCGCTGATGGTCAAAATCCTGCAAAACTCGTATGAGGTCTGGCAATCTCTGCACTTTGCCGTCCTCCAGCCCCAAAGCGAGGCCGGCATTTTGCGCCGCTATCTTTACCAGCACGGCTGGCACATCGAAGACGAACGGCTGGTTATCGACGACGGCCGCTTCTATGAAATGATGCGGGCTGTACCGGGTCAGGCCGACGCCTTGCCAGACTGGCTCTATGATATCGGCCCCGTGAACTGGCAGCGCCGCGACCCCTTGCTGGGCCGTAAGATTGATATTCTCATGGAGACAAAAGGGCATATCCTGGAAGGCCTGAGAAAGAGCCGCAAAGATGTGCACGAACGAATTGAAAAAATAGAAAGCGAATTACGCTTCTGGAGGGAATTGAAATGTCAACTACCGTAGGTGAAATCGTTAACGTCTTGAAAGGATGGGCGCCCTTATCGCTCAAAGAATCGTGGGATAACCCGGGCCTGCTCATCGGCAGTCCCGATGAAAAGGTCGATAAGCTCATGGTCACGCTGGACGTCATGATGGGAGCCGTCGACTATGCCATCGAACACGGCATCCAGATGATCGTCAGCCATCATCCCGTCATCTTTGACGGCTTGAAGTCCCTGCGTACCGATACGTACAGCGGCCGCCTGTATCAGAAGCTCCTGGCCCATCATATTTCCGTCTATAGCGCCCATACCAACCTGGACAGTGCCGACGGCGGCGTCAACGACGTCCTGGCCCGTCTCCTGGGCTTGACTGATTTGCAAGGCCTCGTTCCCGTTGCCGAAGATAAGCTCTATAAGATTGCCGTCTACGTTCCCGAAAGCCACGGCGATGCTGTCCGCCAGGCCTTGGCTGACGCCGGTGCTGGTTATATCGGCAACTACAGTGACTGCTCTTTCACGGCCAAAGGCGAAGGTCGTTTCAAAGCCCATGAAGGGACGCATCCCTTTATCGGTGAAATCGGCAAAGTCGAAAGGGCGGCAGAAGAACGGATTGAAACCATCGTTCCCGAAAGCAAACTCCATCAGACCGTACAGGCCATGGTGGCCGCTCATCCCTATGAAGAACCGGCATACGACATCTATCCATTGAAAAATGCCGGCCATCCCTTCATGATGGGCCGCGTCGGGACCTGGCCGACGCCGGAACCGGCAAGGGACGTCTTGAAGAAAATCAAGACCCTCCTCCATCGCGATGCCTTATCCTATGCCGGCGACCCTGACGTCACCGTTCACCGCGTCGCTCTCCTCGGAGGCGGTGGAGCCGGCTTCATTAAACTGGCCAAAGAGGCCGGCGCCCAGCTCTACCTTACAGGCGACGTCAAATACCATGACGCCCAGGAAGCCATCCGCCAAGGCATCGTCGTCGCCGACGGCGGCCACTTCGGCACCGAATTTCCCGTCGTAGCCGACCTCTGCCAGCGCCTGGAAGAAGCCGCAGCTAAAAACCAGTGGAACATCACCTGCGAAACCGACCCGACCAGTAAAGACATGCTGCAGTATATGTAAGGTGCCTTGCGGCGCGCCGTCCGCAATGGCTCCCCTGATAGGGGAGCTGTCAGCAAAGCTGACTGAGAGGTTGATTTCCTGGCAGATAGTGCCGCTGTGAAGTTTAAACACAGCCCATTCTTATCCAATGGCGGGATTTTACGAGCCACGAACCACGAGCCACAGCCTTTTTCACGGCCATCAGGCCCCACATCTCCCATAGAAAGGAAAATCTATCATGACTAAAGAAGAACATGTAAAACATTTATTAGAAGATCCGGTATATGCCATCATGGGCAATGAAGAGCTTTGCCTGGGCCGGAGCAATATGGACGTCGCCAAAGAACTGATTGCTGCCGGCGTCACCATTATCCAGTACCGGGAAAAACATAAGAAATGGCGCGCCAAGTACGAAGAAACCAAGGCCATTGCCCAGCTCTGCCACGACCACAACGTGACTTTCATCATGAACGATTCGACGGACCTGGCCATTGCCTGCGGTGCCGATGGCATCCATGTCGGACAGGACGATGCCCCGGCTCAGATTGTCCGCCAACTCGCCGGCCCGGACGTCTTCATCGGCGTATCGACCAATACCATCGACGAAATGAAACAGGCCCTGGCTGACGGCGCCGATTACGTCGGTTTCGGCCCTATGTTCCCGACGCAGTCCAAAAAAGACGCCGACGAAGTCGTCACGCCGGAAGCCAAAGCCTATGCACTGCACTATGAACTGCCCGTCGTCACCATCGGCGGCGTCAGCCTGGAAAACATCCGCAGCCTCTACGACGAAGGCTTCCGCTCCTTCGCCATGATTTCCGCTATCGTAGGCCAGAAGGATATCAAAGGCGCCGTAGAAAAAATCCGCCAGACATTGGGGTGTTAGCTATAAAGCGAATATAGCGAATATAGCGCAGATGGCAGGCCGCCGTCCGCAATGGCCCTGATAGGGGAGCTGTCAGCAAAGCTGACTGAGAGGTTGATTTCCTGTCAAATAGTATCGCCGTCCGCTCGGACTCAGATGCGGCGTTCCGCCGCGACAGACTCATGATTGTATTACGACCGTGTGTTACCTGTCATAAATTCCGGCTGTGCTCAAGATTCACGCGGCCTTTTTGGCCCGTCAGGTGCCGACCAGCGGAAGGCGCAGGACGGCTGCCAAAACGGACAGCTGTGGCTGGGCAGCCCGTTATGAGATTTGGCCATACCTATTCTTGTATGATGGTAGGTTTTTACGAGCCACGAACCACGAGCCACTATTTTTTACGAGCCGAGGGGTTCCCGCGGCGATGTCGTCAATTTGAGCTTGTCGCCGCGTAGCGGCAGCTGAGTTCGAGGCGAGCGGTCTGCGGCCGTCAGGCCCTTGACTCTCATCCATAAATATGCTATCCTATACGAATGATGAGTATGAAAAGCAATCGCTAGTGCTTTTGCATTAGAGGAAAGTCCGAGCTCCGTAGGGCAAGATGCCGGCTAACGGCCGGCGAAGGTGACTTTAGGGATAGTGCCACAGAAATGTGTACCGCCACGCAAGTGGTAAGGGTGGAACGGTGCGGTAAGAGCGCACCAGCGGTGCAGTAATGCATCGGCTAGGTAAACCCCATCTGGAGCAAGACCGAATAGGGGAGGGATGAAGCGGCCCGCTGATCTTCCGGGTTGTGTCGCTTGAACATGCCGGCAACGGTATGTCTAGATAGATGATTGCTGCTGCGCAAGCAGAACAAAACTCGGCTTACTGATTACTCATCACCTTGTGAATGTAAAGGGGTTGTCGTGCGAAGGTTCCTGCCATCATGCGAGACCCCTTTCTCTTTATAGTTTATAGTACGGAGTTTGTAGTAGAAGATGACTTTAAATTTAAAAAACTTCACTACAAACTACAAACTTAGCACTCAAAAGGCGCTGTCTTTATGCGACAGCGCCTTTACATTTCCCCTTGTCCATGATATTATTTCAATAAGTGGTTTCAGATGGTAATAAACCATAAGAATGAATTACCATGATAATGAATACTTAAACAAACAAAAGCGAGGGATTTAAGTTGGCATTAATCGTTAAGAAGTTCGGTGGCAGCTCCGTTGCGACGCCGGACAAAATGCGGGCTATTGTACAACGAGTCTTGAAAGGCAAACAGCCGGAAGACAAAATCGTCATCGTTGTTTCAGCAATGGGGGATACAACAGACGAATTAGTAGCATTAGCCAAGCAGATCACTTCGAAGACTTACGGCCGTGAAATGGACATGCTCCTGACGACGGGCGAACAGGTCTCCATCGCCCTCATGGCTATGGCTTTCCAGGAAGCTGGCCAGAAGGCTATTTCCTTTACGGGAGCACAGGCCGGTATCAAGACCAGCGACGCCTTTAACAAAGGCCGCATCCTGGCATTGAAACCGGGCCGCATCATGAAGGCTTTGGACCAGGGCAATATCGTCATCGTCGCAGGCTTCCAGGGTATCACCGGTCATGGTGATATTACGACGCTCGGCCGCGGTGGCTCCGATACGACGGCAGTTGCCATTGCCGGTGCCATCCATGCTGATGTTTGTGAAATCTATACCGACGTTGACGGCGTATATACGTCCGATCCCCGTGTCGTTCCCAATGCGAAGAAAATCGACCAGATTACGTACGGCGAAATGCTGGAAATGGCGAAACTCGGCGCCGGTGTCATGCAGCCCCGTGCCGTAGAAATGGGCAGCCGCTTTGGCGTCCCCATTCACGTACGCTCGACTTTTTCTGAAGATGAAGGAACTATGATACAGGAGGATTGCTCTATGGAAGTCAAACAGTATCTCATCCGCGGCGTCGCTTCGGATAAAAATGTTGCAAAAATCACCGTTTTAGGGATTCCCAATAAACCGGGCTTTGCTTATCGCGTTTTCGCTGAATTGGCAGAAAAACACGTCGATGTCGACATGATCGTCCAAAGTGTCCGCATTGCCAACGAAGGCGTTACGGATATCACCTTTACCATCGCCCGCACGGACCTCGAACAGGCTAAGGCTGTCCTGGCTAACCTGCGTAAGGAAATGCCTGTCGAAGACGTCCTCATCGATGACAAAATGGCAAAAGTTTCCGTCGTCGGTGCTGGCATGGCCGGCCATCCGGGCATCGCTGCCGGCATGTTCGGCGTCCTCGGTGACAACGGCATCAATATCGAAATCATTTCCACTTCGGAAATCAGCATTACCTGCCTCATTTCTGAAGACGTCATCGATAAAGCCGTCAAAGCTATCCACGCGCACTTCTTCGACGAAGACTAAGGGGGATACATGTCTGTATTGGATAGCTTTACAGAAGAGATGCTGCAGTCTGAACTGCCCAAACGGGTCATCCTCGAACGCCTGACCCACGGCCTGGAAGTCGAAAAGCCGCCGCAGTTTGCCATCCCGGCTCCGAAGTACACCTTTGAAACGAACCTGCACGGCTTCCGTTACGATTACCAGAACCAGACCGTCACCATTTCCTATAAAGTAGCCCGCGGCCTTCATGACGATATGACCGTGTCCTTTATGACCTTCCGGGTCATCCTGGAAGGACTGGGCGTTTGTATCCGAATGCAGAAGTGGTAGTGAAATACAGAGGGGGTTGCCGCCAATGCGGCAGCCTCCTTTTTGCGGTAAAAGAGGGAAATCGTAGGCCGCAGATGGCCGTCCGCAATGGCTCCCCTGATAGGGGAGCTGTCAGCAAAGCTGACTGAGAGGTTGATTTCCTGTCAGATAATGCCGCTGTTCGTTCGGACTCAGATGCGGCGTTCTGCCGCGACAGACTCATGAAATAAACGCAGGTCGCAGATGGCAGGTCGCCGCGGTCCTGTGGACCGCAAAAAAAATACACGGCCCTTGGCCTTGTGCGTAGGGGACGCCTAAAAGGCGTCCCGCTGTGAAATTTAACCACAGCCCATTCGGGTCTAATAGTGAGCTTTTACGAGCCACGAACGATGAACGAAAACGGGGGCCAATTAGGCCCCATCTCTCCCCGAAAGGAAGGAAACCGATGCATTGTGGAACCGATATCGTACAAATCAGCCGTATTGCGGATATGGCATCGCGTCACGGCCATTCACTAGGACGCTTTTTCACGGCCCAGGAATTATCCTATTGCCAGCGGCCCGATGGCACGTGGCGGGCTGAATCACTGGCCGGCATCTTTGCCGCTAAAGAAGCCTTGTTCAAAGCCTTGGGCACGGGTTTCCGCCAGGGGAAATGGACGGACGTTGAAGTCTGTCATGATTCACTGGGCGCCCCATATTACCAGTTCCACGGCTACTACGCCCAGGCTGTCCCACTGAAGACCGAACAGCCTCCGTCCCTGTCCATCGCCCACGACGGCGATTACGCCATTGCTTTCACTGTGTTGGGGTAGAAGGGGCCGTTGTTCCCTCGTACTCAGATGCGGCGTTCTGCCGCGACAGACTCATGATTGTATGACGACCGTGTGCTATTCGTCATAAATTCCGGCTGTTCACAGGATTCGCTGCGGCCTTTTTGGCCCGTCAGGTGCCGACCAGCGGAAGGCGCAAGACGGCTGCCAAAACGGACAGCCGTGGCGGGACGCCTTTCAGGCGTCCCCTACGGTATCGCATACAGGCGATGGAAAAGGACACGGCCACAGGTCACAAAAAATGCACGGCCTACAGCCGGGTGCGTAGGGGACGCCCAAAGGGCGTCCCGCTGTGAGGTACAACCATAGCCCATTCAGCCCTGATAGTATGTTTTTACGAATCACGAGTTACGAACCACGGTCTTTTCCACGAGCCGAGGGTATCCCGAGGCGATATCGTCACTTTGAGTTTGACGCCGCGCAGCGGCATCTGATTCCAAGGCGGACTGCGACTGGCGGTATGCAATCTGCGGGGCCATCAGACCCCTTTACAAAAAGGAGAAATATATTATGCAAAAAATTACTACTGCTGCTCAGATGCGGAATATGGACCGGATCGCCATGCATGGCGTATATGCCATGGCTCCGGTTGTCCTCATGGAAAATGCCGGCCACGCCGTGGCCGAACGGGCCGGTGCCTGGCTTGACGGCTGGGACGGCAAGGACGTCGTCCTCTTTTGCGGAAAAGGCAACAACGGCGGCGACGGTTTCGTCATTGCCCGCCATATTTTAGCTGCCGGTGCCAGGGTTTATGTCTATGTCCTCGGCAAGGAAGAAGATTATAGCGATGAAGCGCGTCAGCACTTGCACACCTTGCAGCAGCTGGCTGATGAGGAAACGTGCCTGCTCTTGTCGGCGCCGCAATCCGATGCCGACTGGCAGCTCCTGCAAAAACGGCTCCTGGCCTCGTCCGTCGTCATCGACGCCATGTTGGGGACGGGCTTCCACGGCAGCCTGCGTCAGCCCCTTGCTTCCATCGTTGCCGAAGTCAATGCTGCTGCCGCCGCCGGTGCCGTCACGGTCATTGCCGTCGACATGCCGACTGGCGTCAACTCTGATACAGGCGCTGTCAGCAATGGCGACGATGATGAAGACGGGCCGCTCTTTGCCGATATGACCGTCACTTTTGGCGCCCTCAAGCGGGGCCTGGTCCTTTATCCCGGCCGGGCCTGTGCCGGCCACGTCGAAGTCGATCCCATCGGTATGCCCGGCCCGCTGCTCATGCAGCTCGAAGAAAATCCGGCTTACTTGTTGCAGGAATCGGATATCGCCGAAATCGTCGTACCCCGCAGCCCGGACAGCCATAAAGGGACGCACGGTACCATTGCCATCGTCACCGGCAGCAGCCAGATGGCCGGCGCCGCCCTCATGGCCGCTCATGGAGCCGTCCGCAGCGGGGCAGGCAAGGTCTTTCTCCGCGTACCGGGCGCGACGGCGCCGTACTGCATCGGCGTCCAGCCGGAAATCATGGTCCGCGGCGTCGGTACGGGCGACCATTTTACTGCCGCTGATGCCGATGAAATCATTGCCGAAAGCAAGAATTGGTCCGTCCTGGCCATGGGTCCCGGCCTGGGCCGTGATGCAGAGACGAAAGAATTTCTCTTGAAAGTCCTGGCCGCCGTGACCTGCCCGGTCGTCCTCGATGCCGATGCCCTCAACCTGCTGGCCGGCGAAAAGGCCCTCATCGCTTCCCGCGGCAGCCGCATCATCATGACACCGCACTTGGCTGAATTTTCGCGTATCAGCGGTCTGTCTATGGCAGAAATCAAAGCGGACCCCATCGCGGCAGCCCGGCAGTTTGCTTCGGAATGGAAGGTCAACCTCGTCCTCAAAGGGGCGCCGACGCTCATCGTTTCAGCCAAGACGGGCAATGTCTACGTCAATTCCACAGGCAATGCCGGCATGGCCTGCGGCGGCATGGGAGACGTCCTGACCGGCATGATTGCCGCTATGATAGCTCATCAGGGCATGAGCGACTTGTGCAGTGCTGCCTGCGCCGGTGTCTATCTCCACGGGGCTGCTGGCGATGCCTGCCGCAAGGACCACGGCCCTTATGGTTTTACCCCCATGGAAACAGCCGATGTCCTGCCGCAGGTCCTGGCATCCTTAGAAGAAGATTTGGCCCTGCCCATTTTGCAGCAGCCCTTGATTGGAGGAAAATAACGTGAAAAAAAGAAGCTTCTTTACAGCCGCTCTGGCCCTGGTCATGAGCCTCATGCTCATCCTGGCCGGCTGTGGCAACAGCGCTTCGTCCAGCTCGTCTGGCGGAGCCAAAGCCGTTCAGTCTTTGACGGCTTCTGACAAAGATTTGCGCGTGTCCGTCCTTAACGTCGGCCAGGCCGATGCGACGCTTATCCAGTATAAAGGCAAGAACATGCTCATCGACACGGGTGACGTCGACAGCCGGGCTGATTTGGTAAAACAGCTCAAAGAACGCAAGGTCAAAGACCTGGACATCGTCGTCATCACCCATCCCCACGGTGACCACATGGGCGGCATGGCAGAATTGTTCAAAGATTTCAAAATCAAACAGATTTACGACAATGGCCAGAGCGCCAATACGGCCATGTACCGCAATTATCTGAAGAACATCAAAGCCAAGAACATCGCCTATAAAGTCTTGAAGAAAGGCGATACCTTCACCCTTGGTGATGACGTCAAATTCACAGTCCTGTCGCCGGCCAAACCCTTTACCAAAGAAAATACCCAAGGTGTTTCCGAAAGCGGCCTGACTAACAATAATTCCATCGTCTGCAAGATGACCTATGGTCAGTTCTCCATGATGTTTACTGGCGATGCCCAGAAAGAAGCGGAAGACCAGATCCTCAAGGCTTACAAACCGGCCGACCTCAAATCGGACGTCCTCAAAGTCGGCCATCACGGCAGCAAGACCTCGTCGTCCGACGCCTTCGTCAAAGCCATCGCGCCGAAAGCGGCAACCATCTCCTGTGCTGCCGGTAATCAGTACAAATTCCCGCATGAACCGACCTTGAAGACCTTGCAGAAATACAACGTCGAAGTCTATCGCACCGACCGCAACGGTACCATCACCATCACCACCGACGGCTCGTCGTACAGCATCGCAAAGGAGCACTGATATGAAAAAGGAACTCATCGGAAGTATCGACCGCATTACCGAACAGACAGCCTGCATCATCCTCAACGACGATGAACACCAGCTCCAGATTCCACTCGAACTCCTGCCAGACGGCGCCGATGAAGGCATGGCCTTCACCATCACCATCGAACGCAACGAAGAAGAAGAAAAACGCCTGGCCGAAGAAATCGCAACCCTAAAAGAAAGCCTCTCCCAATAGGAGAGGTTTTTTCTTTTGCTTTTTACGGATTACGAGCCACTGCCTTTCCTCGGACTCAGATGCGGCTGCGCCGCGACAGACTCAAACTAACAACGACGCTTCGGGAAGCCCTCAGCACGTAGCGGGCCGCCCGCCGCTACCATCTGTCCAGGTAACCGTTCTGTACTTGACGTGTTAGAATATTTTGGGCGGCCCCTACGAATGCGGCTGCGCCGCAACAAACTCATGAAATGAACGCAGTTCGCCGGTCGCAGATGGCAGGCCGCTATGGCCCTGTGGACCGCAAAAAAATCACGGCCCATGGCCTTGTGCGTAGGGGCCGTCCCGGTCAGGGCGGCCCGCTGCGATATTCAACCACAGCCTGTCCGAGTATAATGGCAGGCCTTTACGAGCCACGAACAACGAGCCACTGCTTTTCCCTCGGACTCAGATGCGGCTGCGCCGCGACAGACTCAAACTAACAACGACGCTTCGGGAAGCCCTCAGCGCGTAGCGGGCCGCCCGCCGCTACCATCTGTCCAGGTAACCGTTCTGTACTTGACGTGTTAGAATATTTTGGGCGGCCCCTACGAATGCGGCTACACTGCAATAAACTCATGAAATGAACGCAGTTCGCAGGCGGTCGGTCGCAGTCTGCGCGGTCCTATGGATCGCAAAAAAAATCACGGCCAGCGGCCTTGTGCGTAGGGGACGCCCAGAGGGCGTCCCGCTTGTGAGATTCGACCATAGCCTATCTGAGTATAAGCAGGCTTTTCAAGCTACTAGCCACAAATCACGAGCCCACGGCTTTTCCTCGGACTCAGATGCGGCTGCGCCGCGACAGACTCAAACTAACAATGGTCCTATGTCAAGATTTCGGACAAATTAAATTGAGGTTTTTCGTTTCTTAGATTCCCAGACGCATATTATGTTTCTGGAAATCAGCATACAGCTTTTCATAGTCATCCGGTGACATGTAGTTGCAATGGCTATGAATGCGTACGGTGTTGTAAAAGGTATTGATGTATTCAAACACCAACAAGTACGCTTGCTGATAATTTTGAATCTTGAAGCGATTGAGCCATTCCCGTTTAATCAGGGAGTGGAAGGATTCGATGCAGGCATTGTCCCATGGATAGCCTTTCTTCGAATAGCTGCGGCGCATTTGGGATGTCTCCCGAATATATGCCTGCGAAACATACTGGCAGCCACGGTCCGAATGGATAACCAACAGCTGTCCGGGTTTCCGGCATTGTTTGGCTTCCTGCAGCATCTTGACGATGCCGGCGACGTCCAGATTACGGGCCAGATTCCAGGCGATGATTTTCCTGGAGAACAAATCCATAATGCTTTCCAAATAGACGAAACCTTCAGCTGTCCAGATATAGGTGATGTCGCTGCACCATACTTGATCCGGTTCTTCAGGATTGAAGCATTCCTGAAGGATATTCACCAGCGCCACGTCAAAGTCACTGTTACGGGTCGTTACGGTGTAATGCTTTACCCAGCAGGCCTGAATGCCCATTTGCCGCATGTATACGCCAACTGTGCGTTCAGAGATACTGTCCCCGTTCTGCTGCATAACTTGGGCAATCTTCGGGGCTCCGTAAATCTGCTTGGAATCGTCGTAGATAGTTTGAATCTTTTTCTTCATCTCCTTGCGGTGCTGGGCCTGTTTCGATGGTTTGCGCGCCGCCCAGTCATAATATCCTGAAGAAGAAACGTCGAGTTCAGAAAGCACTCCGGACACCGAAAAACGACGTTCTGCCTGATGGGCATTTTCGGCTTCTTCCTGGACACTGCGATAGATGGCAATGGTCATTTGTCCAGAATGCTGATAGCTTTTTTTAGGACATTCAACGCATCCTTCGCATCCCGCAGTTCACGCTGCAGACGGGCGATTTCCTTAGCTTCATCCGAAGCATAGTTGCCGGAACCACGATAAGGCATTTCGCCATTGTCCTTCAGCTGCTTTTGCCAACGGGACAAGGTTTGTGGAGCAATACCTAGATTCGTAGCACAGCCAACCAAGCCGAGTTCCCGATGTTCATGATAATATTTAACTGCGTTGATTTTGAATTCTTTGTTGAATTTTGCCATACTGAGGCCTCCTTAGTTAATCCTATTGTACCACCATTAGGAACCTCAGTTTGACTTGTCCTATTTATATGCTAACACCACAACGACGCTTCGGGAAACCCTCAGCGCGTAGCGGGCCGCCTTCACAGGACGGTCCCTGCGATGCAGCCGAGCTGCGTCAAACTCATGATTATATTATGACCGTGTGCCATTTGCCATAAATTCCGGCTGTTCACATAAGTCACGGCGGGCCGCCTTGGACAGGTCGCCCCCTACATATCGCATACAGGCGATGATTGGGAAGGCCGTTTACCGAATATAACCCAAATACACGGCTAACGGCCTTGTGCGTAGGGGCTGTACCAAGCCTTTTTGGCCCGTCAGGTGCCGACTAATAGGAGTCGCAGGACGGCTGCCAAAACGGACAGCTGTGGCTGGGCAGACCGCTCTGTGATATTCAACCACAGCCTATTCGAGCATAATGGTGAGCTTTTCTCGATGAGCGATTTCCCGGTTGTACAAAGAAATTGAAATCTGATACAATAAACTCAAGGAGGTGTGGCCGATGGATGAAGAGATGATGCAGGATGTAAAGGAGCAGCTGGTGGGCGCGTTGGACTATGATCAAGCAGCGAAAGGCGTTTTGTCACAGAAAATGGTGCTGGCTTATATCTTGAAACGGACGGTTCCCGAATTTGAATCGGCCAGCCTCGACGATATTGCCAATATCTACATCGAAGGGACGCCGGAAGTCAGTACGGTTCCGGTTTCTAATTGATTTCTTCACAAAAAGGAACCGAATTTACCAATAGCGACTACAATAAAATAAAGAAGGTCTATACCATCTGGATTTGCATGGAAGCCCCGCAGGGAAAAAGCGCTATCAACCGCTATCAGCTGAAAGAACAGCATTTGCTGCACCGCTATAAGGAACCTTGTCAGAATTATGACCTCATGGGCATCATCTTTGTCTATCTGGGAAACAGCAAAGTCAAAGACCGGCTGATAAACCTGCTTGATTTGATGTTCAAATCATCAAAGAACGCCAGTGAAAAGATTACGACCCTGCATAATGATTTTGGGATTGATTTGACACAAGAAGGAGAGGGGGATTTGGAAGTCATGTGCAACTTAGGAGAAGGAATCTACGAAGATGGCCTGATGAAAGGCAAACAAGAAGGATGGGAGAAAGGTAGAAAAGAAGGCAGAAAAGAAGGCAGAAGGGAAGGAAAATTGGAATTAGCTCTTGAAATGTTGAAGGATGGGATGGCCTTAGAAAAAGTAGCAAAGTATAGCAAATTATCACTTTCCATCATCAAGGAACTTGCTAAACAAAATAAATTGATTTAGGAATAATTACAAAACACCGCTACGGGGCAAGAAACCATTGGCGGTGTTTTTGTTGAAATTCCCTCGGATTCAGATGCGGCGTTCCGCCGCGACAAACTCAAATTGACAATGACGCTTCGGGAAACCCTCAGCGCATAGCGGGCCGCCCTTTGGCCGGCCCCTACGACGGCCCCGGATGGGGCCCTTTCCACAAGCCGAGGGTTTCCTGAGGTGATGTCGTCTACTTGAGTTTAACGTCGCATTGTGGCATTGGGGATGTACACAGGATTCACGCGGGACGCCCTTTGGGCGTCCCCTACGAATGGCGGCCTTGCGGGGCGGTCAGGTCCCTTTTATATATATTCCCTCACACGTTTTACTAAACACGTATAATGCATAAAAACAAATTATTACAATCGAAAGGAAAAATTATGATTAGATGTAAAAAAATTGCAGTCATCCTGGCTGTTTTTTCGGCCATGGGTATGGTTATTCAAGGTCAAGGAAATGGCGATAATATCACTTTTTCTCAAGGTGCACGCACGCCTTTGCCGGCTTTGGCGCCGGCCGCTTATGAAGGGCATTTCTGGCGTGTCGATGCGGAAAATAATGGGGGCTTGCCTCGGAATTTCCGCACGTGTCAGTCACCTTTTCATAAGGTGGAACATAAATATGCATCGGAAGTCGATTCGTCTTATGTTCCATCGCGGAAAGGACTGGATGATTTGCGTATTTCCGGGTCCGGCCAGTTTTCGGCCCGCCAGTTCGACGCCCTTGTCCATGAGTTGCGGAAGAAGACCAAGGGCCCTATTTATGATGTCGACTTACGGCAGGAATCGCATGGCTTCTTTAACGGCACGGCTGTCAGCTGGTATGGCCGCCACGATTGGGGCAATATCGGCAAATCTCCGACGGCCGTCTTGGCTGATGAACAGCAGCGCTTGCAGGCCGCTTTGGGAAAGGACGTCATCGTCTACGACCAGGGGAAAGGCGATTTGCCCATTCATCCCCAGACAATAGTCGTCCGCCATGTCCAGACGGAACAGGAAATGGCAGACAGCAAAGGCATCCACTACGTCCGCCTGGCTAACACGGATCACCTTTGGCCGACGCCGGGCGAAATCGACGCCTTCTTAGCTTTCGTCCGCACCTTGCCGGATGACGCCTGGCTCCATTTCCATTGCGAAGCCGGTGCCGGGCGGACGACGGCTTACATGGTTATGTACGACATGATTAAAAATCCCGACCTGCCCTATAAGGACATCGTCTACCGTCAGTATGAAATCGGCGGCAACTACACGCCGCACGACGTGGCACATCCTAAACAGAGCGATTGGAAAGGACCGTATTATCATGAAAAACACGAAATGGTGTCTTTATTTTATCAGTATGTGCAAGACCAGACGAAACAGGGATGGAGCCAGTCGTGGTCGCAATGGCTGAAGAATAAAAGAATGAGAGTCAATAACAGTTGAAATAAAACTGCCATAAAAGACAATGAACTGTGAATAAATAAACACAAATAAAATTTTTATGCAAAATCACCCTTTGAGTTTTTAAAAATGGTGATTAAAAAATGAAGGGGAAATGGCTTTGTTGAGCCAATTTTTGCGATGATAAAAGAGGGTAGCAAGCATTAAATTTTGACAAGTGCCGAAAAAAGTTGTATAATAATCGCAACAGGTGTGGTGCAGACGCAGGCAACACCTGCGAAAAGAGCAAAAAAACAGTACCTTTTTCAAGGCAGTAAAAGAGAGGAAACTAGGACAACTCGCCAATGAACCCTTGGAAAAAATACGTTTCGGCGCTCGCTAGTAACGGTGTAAGACTTTTTACGAAACTTATTTTTTATTGGAAAAGGGGTAATCCTCATGAAAACAAAAGTATTAGCAGCTCTCGCAGCAACTATGGCTGTTGGCGCAACTTGCGCTTTCGCAGCTAACCCGTTCGTCGACGTACCGTCTGACAGCTGGGCTTACAAATCCGTCGTAGAACTCGCTGACGCTGGCATCATCCAGGGTGTCGACGGCCAGTATTTCCAGGGCAACCGTAACATCACTCGTTATGAAGCTGCTGAAATGGTCGCAAAAGCTATGGCTCACATGGACAAAGCTTCTGTCGAACAGCGTGCCCTCATCAACAAACTTGCTGACGAATATGCTGACGAACTCAACAACCTCGGCGTTCGCGTAAGCGCTCTGGAAAACCGCGTTGGCAACGTTAAATTGACCGGTGACGCTCGTGTCCGTTATCGTTATCAGGATGGTTCCAAAGAAAATGATAACTCTTGGGATTACCGTGTTCGCGTTCGTGCTAATTCGCAAGTCAATGATCGCACAAAAGTTGAATTTGGTGTAAGCACTGACAATCATAATTTCGCTGATAACGGTACTGCTAGTAATGCTGAAAACCAGGAAAATAACGGTATCTATGTTGACCGTGCTAATGTTGACTACAACTTCGGTGGCAATAACTGGGATTTGAAAGTTGGCCGTTATAATTATGTTCTCGGCGGCGATCGTGCTTATGGTTACAATTATGGCGATACCTTTGATGGTGCTCAGTTGAAATATGGCAACGACAAGTTTGCTGCTACTGCTGGTTACGGTAAGTTTAAAGAAGGCGATATTGCTGGTATTGCAAAAACTAACGATGACGAAGGTCTTGAAGGTACCAAGACTGGCTATGGCGAATTGGAAGGCTTCTTCGGCGGCGGCCGTGCAGCTGGTTCGGCTCTCGGTGTTTATTACAATGACTTCAGCGCTAATGATGCAACTCGTGGTGGCCAGGCTGATGACCTCTGGGGTGCATATGCTAGCTTGAACCTTGGCAAATGGAATGCTTTAGCAAACTATGAAAACGTAAGTTATGCAAAGGATATCAAGACTGCTAATGGCAACGATGATAGCGCTAACGTTTGGATTGGCAAATTGACTTATGGCAAAGCTGGTTTCGCTACACCGAAATCTTGGGATGCTTGGGTTGAATACATCAATGCTGAAGATGGTGCTTTCGTCGGCGGCTCCACTAATGGTTGGAGATGGGGCAACCACATGGATAATATCGAATCCTGGGGTGTCGGCGCTGACTACACCTTCGCTAAGAATGCTATGTTCCAGGTTATGCAGTCCTTCGGCACGAATACCAAAGACGGCAACGCAAAAGATCCGGAAGAACAGACTCGTGCTCAGTTCGTATTCGTATTCTAATCCTTCCTTTTGCAGGAAGATTACAAAAAGACCACTCAGAAATGGGTGGTCTTTTTTTTTGAGAAATATTTTGCCTGAAGGAGCTGAATTATGATATCTCGTGAAGTTAATTTTGCTATATTTTCCTTAGCAATTATTTTTTGGACTGTTTATGTTTTTGTGACTATTAATCATTTTTTTAGCTTGATAAGAAACTTAAAAATAATATTTTTTGACATGAGAAAGTGTGTAAAAAATATTATTTATTATCAGATTAAAAATTATCCAAATGAAATTGTGGAATATTGTGAAAGGACAATAGTAAGCCATCCTTTTCTTTGTTTAGGAATCTGCTCTTGGATTACGTTGCTTTCCGTCTATTCTTCAGCCATTTTTTTGGAATATCAATCTATTATTGCTATTGCACTAGAGATATTCTTTTTAATCTTTATTTTATGGATATGGAGAATAGCTCAAAACAAAAATGAAGGTATTTTTTTCTTTATTGTATCAGGTGTCCTCTGTATATTTTTGGATATGTGTATAAAATCCATTCTGCCGGCTTATTCAATACATATGATTTTATGGGTAATAACACTGTTTTTCATTATAGCAATTGCATTGCCTAATATTAAAGATAATCATATAGATAGGTTGATGTATTTTTTTTATAAGGGAGTTGCCGCCTTTTTATTTTGGTTTGTGTTTTTAGTAGTTACACCTTCTGATTTAACTATAAAAAATTATGGCAATTTATAGTAACTTTTTTTTCACATATTGAGTAAGCAAACTATAGTAATTTTGAAGAATGTTTAGTGTTTCTATACTTTCTACACATATAATGGTAAATGAAATAATATAGCCATTTGTGTATATGTTAAATTGATATAACTGATAATATATGGCTTAGATATGCGATTTATTTGGTGTCTTGGAAATATGCGAATATCAGCAAACTCGCTGACGAATATTCTGACGAACTCAATAACCTCGGCGTTCGCGTAAGCGCTTTGGAAAACCGCGTCGGCAACGTAAAACTCACCGGTGATGCTCGTATCCGTTACATTCACCAGAGCGAAGGCGATAAAGATAAAGAAGGCAATCCGGTCAATGCAGCTAAGAAGAACGATGACTCCTGGTCCTACCGTGTCCGCGTCCGCGCTAATGCTCAGGTCAACGACCGTACGAAAGTAACTTACGGTATCAGCTCGGATGACAAGACCTTCTCCGATAATTCTCAGGCTTCTGATGAAGATAATGACATCTACACGGATCTCGCTAACGTCGATTACAACTTCGGCGGCAACAACTGGGACCTCCTTGTAGGCCGTTATGAATACGACATGGGCAATGGCCACGGCTATGGCTTCCTCTATGGCGATACCTTCGACGGCGCTCAGTTGCAGTATCACAACGACAAATTTGCTGCCACCGCTGGTTATGGTAAATTTAAAGAAGACTCGATGGCTACGGATACCGATGGTGTCAAGACCGGCTACGGTGAATTAGATGGCTTCTTCGGCGGTGGCCGTGCAGCTGGTTCGGCCGTTGGTGTTTACTACAACGATTATACTATTGCTGGTGGCAAGGATCGTACAGGTAGCTTTGGTTTTGATGATTCTTGGGGCGCTTATGCTAGTGCTAATTTCGGTAAATGGAATGCCTTGGCTAACTATGAAAAATATAACAATACGGACAGCTCTAAGGACGATCCCGAAGTATGGGTTGGCCGCCTGACCTACGGTGCTGCCAACTTCGCTACGCCGAAATCTTGGGACGCTTGGGTTGAATACCTCAATGCTGACGATGGTTTCGCTGATAATGGCTACTTCATTGGATTCACCTATGGCTGGAGAGAAGGCAGCCTCTTGAACAATGTTAAATCTTGGGGTGCTGGTATCGACTACACCTTCGCTAAGAATGCTCAGTTCCAGGTAATGCAGTCCTTCGCTTCCAGCGCAAAAGACGGCGATGCTGATCCGGGCGAAGAAACACGTGCTCAGTTCGTATTCGTATTCTAATCCTTCCTTTTGCAGGAAGATTACAAAAAGACCACTCAGAAATGGGTGGTCTTTTTTTGCACAAAAATGGAAAAGACACAGATAGCCGCATAAACACATACGGCCCGTGGCCGTATTCGTAGGGGCTCGCACGTGGCGAGCCCGCTAGAGAGATTTGACCACAGCCTATCCGGTTTTAATGGTATGTTTTTACGAGCCACGAACCACGAGCTACCACGGCTTTTTCTTCGGATTCAGATGCGGCGTTCCGCCGCGACAGATTCAGACTGACAACGACGCTTCGGGAAACCCTCAGCACGTAGCGGGACGCCTTGTTCAGGACGTCCCCTACGAGTATCGCATACAGGCGATGGAAATGAGCACAGACCGCAAAAAAATGCACGGCCATCGGCCGTGTGCGTAGGGGACGCCCAGAGGGCGTCCCGCTGTGAGATTTGCCCACAGCCCATTCTGGTATAATGGCGGGCTTTTACGAGCCACGAACCACGAACCACGAACCACTATTTTTACGAGTCGAGGGTTACTCGAGGCGATGTTGTTAGTTTGAATCTGTTGCCGCAAAGCGGCATCTGAGTCCGAGACGACCTGCGACCGGCCTGGCCGTCAGGCCCAAAATAAAAAAATTTCAAATTTTTTTGTTTTTTTAGAAGGAATTTGCATCTCCGTGTTGAATACTATACATATAAGGGAAGAGACCACAAGGAATGAAAGCCATACATTTCTTAGACAGGATCTCCCCACGAAAGGAAGGGATGTTTTATGGCAACCATCGTTAGAGGTAAAAATTTAGAAATTACACCGGCTCTGAAAGATCACGTTGAAAAACAGGAAAAGAAAGTCACGAAATACTTTGATAACGAAGTCAATGTCCAGGCCCTGCTTTCTGTAGAAAAAGATCGGAAAATCGCTGAAATCACGTTGAAAGTGGACGGCGTCGTCCTCCGCGGCGTTGAAGCCAACGATGATATGTATGCTGCTATCGATTTAGTCTATGATAAACTGGTACGCCAGATTCATAAATATAAAACGAAAATCGCCCGCCGCATGAAGAAAGGTGCTTTCAATGATGCTCTTGTCGAAGGGCCGGCCGTTCCGGAAGAAACCTTTGAAGTCGCCCGCGTCAAGAAATTCGCCGCTCGTCCGATGGACGTGGAAGAAGCTATCTTGCAGATGAACCTCGTAGGTCACGATTTCTTCGTATTCCTCAATTCCAAGACCGACACGATCAACGTCGTCTACAAACGGAAACACGGCAAATACGGCCTCATCGAACCGGAATACTAGGGGCTGGCAGTCCGTGGCTCCCTTGATAGGGGAGCTGTCAGCATCGCTGACTGAGAGGTTGAAAAGATGAATAAAAAAGCTGTCGCATTAAGCAGAAATACATAATGCGGCAGCTTTTTTGCGTATTAAGTTTGCAGAAGGGACCTCGCATGATGGTAGAAGCCTTCGTGCGACAGCCCCTTTTCCCAATGTGATGTCCCTACGGCACCAGTTTATGGAATTCCCGCAACGGGCCGTCCAGCTACAGCTGTCCGTTTTGGCAGCCGTCCTGTGCCTTCCGCTAGTCGGCACCTGACGGACCAAAAAGGCTTGGGACGGCCCCTACGATGGCCTGCGGCCTGCGCGGCGGGCCGCCCTTTGGGCGTCCCCTACGTATCCTCATTATGGAGGACGCTGATTTTAGGCGTGTGGTGGATGGCTTGTTCAAATTCGTCCTGGATTTCCTGGCTCGGTTCGCCGTCGAGTTTGCTGACGATGTAGATGGCGATGAGCGAGAAGAGGAAGCCCGGTACGATTTCGTAGAGGCCGAACCAGGCGAATTGTTTCCAAATGAGGACGGTCAGGCCGCCGACGATGATGCCGGCCAGGGCGCCATTCTTGGTCATGCGTTTCCAGTACAAGGACAGGAGGATGGTCGGGCCGAAGGCGGCACCGAAGCCGGCCCAGGCGTAGGATACCATGGTCAGGATGTAGCTGTTCGGGTTGAGGGCCAGGACGATGGCGCAGGCGGCGACGACGAGGACGGTCAGGCGGCTGACGTATATGAGTTCTTTTTCACTGGCATTCTTGCGGATGAAGGTGTGATAAAAATCCTTGGAGATAGCCGATGCCGTGACCAGGAGCTGCGATGAGGCGGTACTCATGATGGCGGCCAGGACGGCGGACAAGATGAGGCCCGATGCGAACGGCGGGAAGAGCTGGCGGCTCATGACCAGGAAGACTTTTTCCGAGTCCGCGCCGGCTAAGGGCGTCGGGACGACGACTTTGCCGACCAGGCCGACCAGGACGGCAGCGGCCAGGGAGATGACGACCCAGGTCATGGCGATGTGTTTCGATTTCTTCAGTTCCGTCGGGTCACCGATGGCCATGAAGCGGACCAGGATATGAGGCTGGCCGAAATAGCCGACGCCCCAGGCCAGGGCGGAAATGATGCCGATGATGCCTGTCGTCGTCGTGTCCGGTGCCATTTCCAGGAGGTTCGGTGCCGTCGCAGCTAATCGGGTCATGACGGCGTCGCAGCCGCCGAAGGCGATCATGCCGACGACGGGGACCAGGACGATGGCCAGGAACATCATGCAGCCCTGGATGAAGTCGGTCCAGCAGACGGCCATGAAGCCGCCCAGGAAGGTGTAGATGACGACGACGCCGGCGCTGAGCAGGAGGGCCGAGAAGTAGTCCATGCCGAAGACCGATTCAAAGAGTTTGCCGCCGGAGACGAAACCGGACGACGTGTATATAAGGAAGAATATGAGGATAAAGATGGCAGAGATGATGCGGATGATATTTTTGTCATCGTGGAAGCGGTTTTTCAAGTAGTCCGGCATGGTCAGGCTATTGTTAGCAACTTCCGTATAGTTGCGCAGGCGCTGGGAGACGAACTGCCAGTTGAGGTACGTGCCGATGGCGATGCCAATGGCAATCCAGGCAGCCGAGATGCCTGTCGAATAAGCGAAACCCGGGACGCCCATGAGCATCCAGCCGCTCATGTCTGACGCTTCGGCGCTCATGGAAGTGATCCAAGGCCCCAGGCTGCGTCCGCCGAGGATATAGTCGCTCAGCCGTTGCTGGGACCGGGAATAATAGACGCCGATTGCCAGCATGACCAGAAGGTACAAGGCAAAGGCCGTCAATATGGAAACATCATATTGCATCATAATCATAAAACCCCTTTCACGCGGTATATAAATAATAAAACTATTTTAGCATATTCATGCGTTGTTGTATATGGGAAATAGGTATTGCATTGTGAGTCGTAGTCGGGGTATAATGTATAATTGATATAATATCACAGAGTAGATTGCAAATTGTGTAAATTGGAGGTCTCGGATAGGTGTTTAATAAACTGATACAAAGACTGCTCGGGAATAATACCGAGCATGAATTAAAGAAGATGTGGCCTATTGTCCGCCGCATCAACGACCTGGAACCGAAATTGGCAGGCCTGAGCGATGCATCGCTGCAGGAAAAGACCTTCGAGTTCAAGAATCGCCTGGCCAACGGAGAAACGTTGGACGACATTCTGCCCGAAGCTTTTGCCGTCGTCCGTGAAGCGTCGCGCCGTGTGACGGGCATGCGCCATTTCGACGTCCAGCTCCTGGGGGGCATCGTTCTCCACCGCGGGGATATCGCCGAAATGCGTACTGGTGAAGGGAAGACCCTGGTTGCGACTTTGCCGGTATACCTCAATGCCCTGACGGGCAAGGGCGTCCACGTCGTCACGGTCAACGACTACCTGGCTACCCGCGACAGCGAAGATATGGGCCGCATCTATAAGTTCCTCGGCCTGTCTGTCGGCCTCATCGTCCACGACCTCACGTATGACCAGCGCCGCCGGGCGTACAACGCTGACGTCACGTATGGGACGAACAACGAATTTGGGTTCGACTACCTGCGCGACAACATGGTCATCAGTGAAGACCAGATGGTACAGCGGCCGCTCAACTACTGTATCGTCGACGAAGTGGACTCGATCCTCATCGACGAAGCGCGGACGCCGCTCATCATTTCCGGCCCTGGTGAAAAATCGACGGACCTCTATTATACGCTGGCAGGCATCGTCAAGACCTTCACCAAGGACGACTACACGATGGACGAAAAGCAGAAGACCATTGCGCCGACCGATTCGGGCGTTGCCAAAGTCGAAAAGATGCTGGGCATCAGCAACATGTTCGATAACGAACACCTCGACTTGAACCACCTGGTCATCCAGGCTCTGCGGGCGCGCTTCATGATGCACCGCGACAAGGATTACGTCGTCAAGAACGGTGAAATCGTCATCGTCGACGAATTTACCGGGCGCCTCATGTTCGGCCGCCGTTACAGCGATGGTCTCCATCAGTCCATTGAAGCCAAGGAAAACGTCAAGGTCCAGGGCGAAAGCAAGACCTTGGCTACGATTACCTTCCAGAACTACTTCCGTATGTACGAGAAACTGGCCGGCATGACTGGTACGGCTAAGACGGAAGAAGACGAATTTAACAAGATCTACAAGCTCGACGTCTACGTCATCCCGACCAATAAGCCGGCTATCCGTAAGGATTTGCCGGACGTCATCTACAAGACGAAGAACGCCAAGTACCGCGCCGTCGTCCGGGAAGTCAAGAAGCGCCACGCTACGGGCCAGCCGATCCTGGTCGGTACGACGTCCATCAACCAGTCGGAAATCCTCAGCCAGCTCCTGGATAAGGAAAACATCGTCCACAACGTGCTCAACGCCAAATACCATGAAAAAGAAGCGGAAATCATCAAGAACGCCGGTCAGAAGGGCATGGTCACCATTGCCACCAACATGGCTGGCCGCGGCACGGATATCAAGCTCGGGCCGGGCGTCGCCGAACTGGGCGGCCTGATGATCATCGGTACGGAACGCCATGAAAGCCGCCGTATCGACAACCAGCTGCGCGGCCGTGCCGGCCGTCAGGGCGACCCCGGTACGACGCAGTTCTTCCTGTCCCTGGAAGACGACCTCATGCGTATCTTCGGCTCGGACAATATTTCCAAGTTCATGGATAAGCTGGGCATGGATGAAGACGAACCGATTACGGCCAAGATGATCACCCGGTCCATTGAAAAGGCCCAGAAGAAAGTCGAAAGCCACAACTTTGAAATCCGTAAGTACGTCCTGGAATATGACGATGTCATGAACCAGCAGCGTGAAGTCCTCTACGGCCAGCGCCGCCAGGTCCTGACAGCCGATTCCCTGCGCGATACCATCATGGGCATGGTCGACGATATCATCCACGATGGCCTGGATAAATACGCTGACGAAAAGCTCTATCCGGAAGAATGGGATTTCGCCGGCCTCCTGGCTCAGATGCAGCAGTACTTCGTGCCTAAGAACGCGACGACTGTAGAAGAACTGGAAAACCTGAGCCGTGTGGAAGTCCAGGATAAATTGAAGCAGATCGCCGTCGACCTCTACGACGAACGCCTCAAGGAAATCGGCGAAACGACTATGAAGGAACTGGAAAAGGCCATCATGCTCCGCGTCGTCGACAGCAAGTGGATGGACCACCTCGACGCCATGGACGCCCTCAAAGAAGGCATCAACCTGCGTGCGTATGGCCAGAAGAACCCGCTCGTCGAATACAAATTCGAAGCCTATGAAATGTTCGAAGAAATGATCGACTCCATCAAGCGGACTGTCGTCACCTTCCTCTACCATATCCAGGTCACGTACAGCAAGCCCGTACCGCAGGCAGAAGATCATCTCCAGGGCGCTCATGAAGTCCATGAAGAAAGCAAACCCGTCAGCGCCGAAGACATCAAGCGCGATGAAGAGAGAGAAAAGCAGTAAAAGGCAGCCGTAGGGGCGCCCATGTGGGGCGCCCGCGCGAATCCTGTGCATAACCTATTACATTTATTTTTTAGAAGAGTGGTGATACTTGTGTTACTAGATGAAATGAGAAAACCTCTGGAAGACCTGAAACATAGAATACAAGAAATCGGGGATTCACTTTAACTTACCTCGGAAAAAAGAACGTATCATGGATTTAGACATGCAGATGAGTGACCCGGCCTTCTGGAATGACCCGGATAAGGCCAAGAAGATTTCCCAGGAAGCGACGCTTCTCAAGACGGAAGTCGAAGGTCACGAAGAACTCGTCCGCAAAGCTGACGACCTCAGCGAGTATTTGGAAATGGCCATGGAAGACGGCGATGCTTCCTTTGCCGAAGATATTGAAAAGCAGTACCACGACCTGCTCAAGGATATCGAGAAGCGGGAAGTGCGGCTCCTCTTGTCCGGCGAATACGACAAGTGCAACGCCCTCATTACCTTCCACGCCGGTGCCGGCGGTACGGAAGCCCAAGACTGGGCGCAGATGCTCATCCGCATGTATACCCGCTGGGCCGAACGCAATGGCTATAAACTGACTATCCTGGATATGCAGCCCGGCGATGAAGCGGGCATCAAGAGCGCCGCTTTCCGCGTCGAAGGTGAATACGCCTATGGCTATTTGAAATCGGAAAAAGGCGTCCATCGCCTGGTCCGCATTTCGCCTTTTGATGCTGCAGCCCGGCGCCACACGTCCTTTACGGCTGTCGATGTCATGCCGGAACTGCCGGATGATGTCGATGTCGAAATCAACATGGACGACGTCCGCGTCGATTACTTCCGCGCCTCCGGTGCCGGCGGCCAGCACGTCAACAAGACGAGTTCTGCTGTCCGCATGACCCACATGCCGACGGGCATCGTCGTCCAGTGCCAGAATGAACGGTCGCAGCTGCAGAATAAGGAAATGTGCTTGAAATACCTGCGGGCCAAACTCTTTGAACTGGAACAGGAAAAGCAGGAAAAACTGAAAGCCGAAATCGGCGGCGTCCACCAGGCTATCGAATGGGGGAGCCAGATCCGTTCCTATGTGTTCCACCCGTACAATTTGGTCAAGGACCATCGGACCAATGTCGAAACGGGCAATATCCAGGCTGTCATGGACGGCGACCTGGACATCTTCATCGAAGGCTATTTGCAGCAGGAGAAAGAAAAGAAGTTAGCAAAGCAGGAGCTCTAAATGAAAAAATGGATGATTTTCTTTGTCATCGTCGCAGCCTTCTTGGTCGGTGCCAATTCCTATGCACCGCAGCTGGCCGAAGTCGGCCTTTGCCAAGCCTTGTCGGCGACGCTCAATCTGCACAGCGATGATGTCCGCGTCCAGGCGTCGCCGGGAGCCAAAATCTTCCTCGGCGACATCGACGCCATTACCGTCCATGCCACCAACTTCCAAGCTGGCGATTTGACCTTCGCCCACTTCGACTGCAATCTCTACGGCGTCCACTTCAAGCCGCTCCTGGCCCTGGCCGATCAGGAAGTACGGGTCACGCGGGCAGAGAGCGGGGAAATGACGGCGTCCATCCGCAGCGAGGAACTGGAAAAATTCCTCGTGAAAAAAGTCGAAGGCTTGAAGGACCCGCAAGTCTCTTTTGAAGACGATGCTGTCCGCGTCCAGGGGCGGGTGAAACTGGGCGGCCTCGTGTCGGCCCAGGCCGACGTCCGCGGTCATTTTGGCATGAAAGGGTCGAAGCTCATGTTCATCCCGTCGTCAGTGACGGTGGAAGGCATGGGCATGCAGATCAGCACGACGCAGATGGCGAGTGCTGATATTTACGACTTTGCCGGCTTTCCCCTGGGAATCCAGCCGGACAGCGTAACCATGCGCGACGGCCTCCTGACCATTCATGGCCAGGTGAGCAACTCATAGATAAGGTGAAAAGAATGACAAATATGAATAAACGCAGTATGCTGGCGATGATACTGGCCGTCTTCATCGGCCTCGTCTGTGCGCTGGTCATGTGCGTACAGCGCAATGCCATAGAAGACAAGTCGATGACGATAGAACAGGCTATGGATTACGATGCTATCGTCGTCATGGCCCGGAACGACGGCTACGACCTCGACACGGCTCTCCAGATGTGCCGCGATGCCGGCGTGACGAGCTTTACTATTTACGATGCAACCCTCAACAAACTGACTCAGCGCGGCGAACTGTCGCTGGTGACGAAACTCGGCGCCGATCTCTATTATCCCCAGTTCGGCCTGACGGACAAGTCTTATGACTACTACCTCATTGGCAAGCCCCAGAGCCAGAAGGACTTGTATTTCGATGAAGTCGTATCGGACCTCAAGGCCCGCTTGGGCGATGACAAGGTGAAGATCATGTCCAACGGCCAGTACCGCATGGCCGGCATCAAAGGCGTCATGCCTGGCCTGGGCGACGTCAACCTTGGCATCCTCAGTGCTGATGCCAGGACCATTACGGACCACGGGTTCCACGTCATCCTGCGTCCGACGAACTACAGCAATCCAACGAAAGAACAGGTCGCCCATTTCTTCGACCGCGCCGATAAGATACAGAACGTATCGGGCATCATGTTCGTCGGCAAGGAAGTCCTGGGCTATACGCCGGTCAATGCCGAACGCAAGACCATGCTGGACTATACGGCAGACAACCTGAATGACCGGGATATTCCCTTTTATATGATCGAATCGGTCAACCAGCTCCAGTATAACCAGCAGGACGGCATGTACGACCTGGCCGGCCTGGTCCATTACCGCACGGCCCGCGTCTATGCCATGGCCAAGGAAGAATTGGAAAAGATTACGCCTGAAGAAGCGGCCATGCGCTACTATATCAGCGATTTGGAACGCAATGCCCGGGTCAATCTCTATCCACTCTATAAGAAGCCCCTCCACGGTATGAACCTGACTCAGACTAACTTGTCCTATGTCAAGATGGTTTCGCAGAAACTGACGGACCGCGGCTATACCTTGGGCAAGGCGTCCATCATGCCGCCGTATTATCCGAACCGCCTGCTCCTGGCCATTACGGCAGCGGCAGCAGCCTGCGGCTTCGTCTTTGTCCTCAACTTGCTCATTCCCCTGTCGGACCGCAAGAACTATATCCTCATGGCCATCGGCATCGTCTGCGCCGTCATCGGCGCTGTCGTCGCCAAAGGGGCCCTGTTCCTTCAGGTCTGGGCTATCGGCTGTGCTACGGCTGCGCCGACAGCGGCCATCCTCCTGGCCCTGGACCACTGGAAGAAAAAGAAAATCACCAGGAAGCTCGGCTATGGCCGGGTCGTCCGCGACGGTACGATCGGCTTGTTCTTTGCCGTCGCCGTCGCCATGATCGGCGGCCTCTATATCGCCGCCATGCTGGGCAATATCCGCTTCTTCATGGAATTTGACTTCTACCGCGGCGTCAAGCTGACCTTCGTCCTGCCGCTGCTCCTGGTTGCCATCGGTTATCTGCGCCGTTTCCCGCTCATGGGACAGACCATCGCCTCGCCGGAAGACCTCAAAGTCTTCGTCAAGGATTTCCTCAACATTCCCATCAAGATGGGGACTATCCTCATCCTGGCCGTCCTGGCCCTGGCGGGCGTCATCTTCGTCGGCCGCAGCGGTCACACGGCCGGCGTCCCCGTACCGGGCGTGGAAGTGGCCATGCGCCGTTTCCTGGAAAATGTCCTCTATGCCCGTCCGCGGGAAAAGGAATTTCTCATCGGCCATCCGGCTTTCTACCTCATGGTCGCTGCCCTGTACCGTAAATGGCCGCAGCTGCTGCACTTCTTCCTGGTCATCGCCGCTGCCATCGGCGTCGGCTCCATGGTCGAAACCTTCGCCCATATCCGGACGCCCTTCCTCATGTCCTTCATCCGCGGCATCAACGGCTGGGTGACGGGCATGGTCGTCGGCATCGGATTGATCATTGCCATTGCCATCGTCAGCTATGTGACGACGTGGCTGGGAAAGCAGGTGGCCCATCGTGACTAGAGTCGTCATTTCCGGCTATTACGGCTTTGCCAATGCCGGCGACGAAGCCATGCTGGCTGCCATTGTCGGCTCCCTGAAAGACATCATTCCCGACGTATCCATTACGGTCATCACCGGCAACTGCCGCATGACCCGGGAAAACCATAACGTACAGGCTGTACACCGCCTGAACTTCTTCGCTATCGCAGCGGCTATTCGCCGCTGTGATATTCTTATAAGCGGTGGTGGCAGCCTCTTGCAGGACGTGACCAGTGCCCGCAGCCTCTATTATTACTTGTGGATCATGAAAATAGCCTTGTTCTTCAAGAAGCCGGTCATGCTCTATGCCCAGGGTATCGGTCCCGTCCGCGGTGCCAAAGCCCGCCGGGCCGTGCGCAAGGTCTTGCAGCGCGTCGCCGTCATCGGCGTCCGCGATGCCGATTCCAAGGCTGAACTGGCTGCCATGGGCGTGACCAAACCACCGGTCCACGTGACGGCCGATGCCGTCTTGTCCATGCATCCCGTCGACAAGAACATCGGCCTGTACATCCTGAAGAAGCACGGCATCACCGGCATCCGCCGGCGCCTGGGCATTGCCGTCCGCAACTGGCAGGACCACGATGCCTATAAGGAAGCCATCGCCGCTGCGGCCGACGAATTGCAGGAAAAACAGGACGTCCACGTCATCTTTATCCCCATGCAGTACCCGGCCGATGTCGAAGCAGGCCGCGATATTGCCAGCCGCATGAAGACGAAGGCCGTCGTCCTCGACGGCCACTATACGACGGTGGAATTTATGTCTCTCATGGGCTGTATGGATGCGGTCATTGCCAATCGCCTGCACGCCCTCATCTTTTCGGCCATCATGCAGGTGCCGGCGACGGCCGTGTCGTATGACCCGAAAATCGACAGTTTCATCAACCTCATCGGCGATAAGGTCTGCGGTACGACGGAAGACGTCGAGGCGGCAGATATCGTCGCCGACGTGACGAAAAAATTATCTCTCGGCCATTTGGCACCGGAAATCAAGGCCCGCCTCAATCACCTGCGGCGCCAGTCCCTGCGCAATGCCTATCTGGCCCTGCGTATCCTGGAAGGGCGCAAGGGCGTCCGCAAGCGCCTGCAACAGCATCGGAGGTCTTTATGATTGAATTAAAGAACGTATCCAAGGTCTATGACAATGGTTCCATTGCCCTGGACCACGTATCGCTCCATATCGGCAAGGGCGAATTTGTCTTCGTCGTCGGTGCCAGCGGGGCCGGCAAGTCGACGCTCATCAAGCTCTTGTCCCATGAAGAACTGCCCTCGCGGGGGTCGGTCTTCGTCAACGGCATCGAAGTCAATAAACTGGCCAAGAGCCGCGTGCCCTACTTGCGCCGCAAAATGGGCATCGTCTTCCAGGACTTCCGCCTCCTGCCCAATAAGACGGCCCAGGAAAACGTGGCCTTTGCCATGGAAGTCATCGAAGCGCCGCGGCGCCTCATCCGCCGCCGTGTCCGGGACGTCCTCGACCTGGTCGGCCTGGTGGGCAAAGCCGACGCCCTGCCGCGGAACCTCAGCGGCGGCGAACAGCAGCGCGTGGCCATTGCCAGGGCCATCGTCAACCGGCCGCTGCTGCTCATTGCCGATGAACCGACGGGGAACCTGGACCCGGAAACGTCGCAGGACATTATGGAAGTCTTCAAGAAAATCAACCACATGGGGACGACGGTCCTCATGGTGACCCATGATAAGACCCTCGTCGACATGATGAACAAGCGGGTCATCGAAATCGACGGCGGCAAAGTCGTCCGCGATGAACAGAAGGGGGGATACGACGATGAAACTTAGGACCATGCGCTATTACATGGCCGAAGCGCTCCAGTCGTTCTGGCGCAACCGCTTCATGTCCATCGCCTCTATCGCTACCGTCGCCTTGTCGCTGTTCATCCTGGGCCTTTTCCTGACCCTCGTGGCCAACCTCGATTACTTCGCCGAGAACCTGGAAAGCCAGGTCGAGATCACGGTCTACCTCAAAGACGACGTGAGCCAGAAGGACATCGACAGCGTCGGCCGCCGCCTGAGCGCCCTGCCCGACGTGAAGTCCGTTGCCTTTACCGATAAGGACCAGGCCATGGATATCCTCAAGGAACGCATGAAGGACCAGCCGGGTATCCTCGACGCCCTGGACGGCAAGAATCCCCTGCCCAGTTCGTATGAAGTGACCTTTACGGAACCGGAAGCCGTGCGCCGGACGGCGGACATCGTTTCCGATTATCCCGAAGTCGAAGGGACTCATTACGGCCAGGAAATCGTCGAACAGCTTTTCCAGATTACGCGCATCATCCGCTGGGGCGGCATTGCCTTGATCATTTTCCTGACCCTGGCCATGCTGTTCATCATTTCCAATACGATCCGCCTGACCGTCTTCGCCCGGCGCAAGGAAATCGCCATCATGAAATACGTCGGCGCGACGAACTGGTTCATCCGCTGGCCGTTCCTCCTGGAAGGGCTGCTCCTGGGCTTCATCGGCGGCGTCCTGGCTGACCTGGCCTTGTGGCAGTTCTATGGATTCGCCGTCACGGCCATCCATCAGTCCCTGGCCTTCCTGCCCATGGTCAGTGTCTATCCCTTTATGTACCGCACGGCGGCCATCCTCCTGGTCATCAGTATGATCATCGGCGCCTTGGGCAGTACGATTTCGCTGAAACGATATATGAAGGTGTAATATGGTAAGAAAATACATTATCCTGGCCGTAACGGCAGCCCTGTTGTCGCCGTGCCTCCTGTCCTTTGCTGACGATGACCTGCAGGACCAGCTGGACGACGTCCAGACCCGCATGGCCGAGCAGAGCGAAAAGAAGGCCCAGGCCCAAATGGTCATCGACAACGTCAGCGACAAGCTCTATGAAATCCAGAAGAGCCTGGAAGCGGCCCAGGGCGAATATCGGACGGTAACGGCTGACCTGGCGGCGACAGAAGAAAAAATAGCCGCGACTCAGGCCGAGCTCGACGAGAACCGGGCCCGCCTGGAGAAGCGGGAGAAAGTCTTTACCAGGCGCATCCGAGACGTCTACATGCATGGCCAGCTGAGCTACCTCGACGTCGTCCTCGGCGCCAAGGACTTCAGCGACTTCTCGAACCGCCTGGAGCTCTTGCGCCGCGTCGTCGATGCCGATATTTCCCTTATTTCCGACATCCGCCGGGAACGGGCGGCCATCGAAGCGGCCCAGAAAGAGTTAGAAGTACAGCGCGACCGCCAGACCAAACTGCGCGATGAAGCGAAGGCCAAGCGCGACGAAATCGCATCGCATAAAGAAGAACAACAGGCTGTCCTCTACCAGGCTCAGACCGATAAGGCGACGGCAGAAAAGGCTTATGCCGAATATCAGCAGGCTTCCCAGTCCATTGCCGAGATGCTGCGCCAGCGGGCTCCGGCCGCTCCCGACAGCAGCGACCAGGGCGAAAGCAGTGATGCCGGCAGCTCCCAGCCTTCCGGCGGGGGAGGGACCGGTGCCATGATCTGGCCCGTCAACGGCGTCATCACTTCGCCTTACGGCTATCGGACTCATCCCATCTTCGGGACGACCATCTACCATAGCGGTATCGACATCGGCGTCGATTATGGGACCCCTGTCCAGGCCGCCGACGGCGGGACTGTCGTCGAAGCCGGCTGGGTCAGCGGCTATGGCTATGCCGTCGTCATCGACCACGGCAACGGCCTGTCGACCTTGTACGGCCACAATCAGGAACTCGCCGTTTCCGCCGGCCAGAGCGTCTCTCAGGGCCAGGTCATCGCCTATGCCGGCTCGACAGGCAACTCCACCGGCCCTCACGTCCACTTCGAAGTCCGCGCCAACGGCGACCCCGTCGATCCGCAGGGATATGTTTGAGGTATGAAGTTTGATACACTATACAAGGAGGCACCATAATGGGGAAGCGTAGTTTACGGCAGACGTGGGAGAACGTCCGCCGGCCGCTGGGGTATGTCTGCAGCGGTATGATTATCATGATTGTCGCCATGGTTGGCCTCTTTTGGTATTATACCGGCCGGCCTTCGTCGATGTTCGAGTTTTTCCGGACGCTGGAGATCATCGAAAGCCATTACGCCGAAGATGTCGATAAAAACGCCATCTTTGACGGGGCCTTGAAGGGCATGGTCAGCACGCTGGGGGATAAACATTCGACCTATCTCGGCGGCGACTTGTATAAAGATTTTTCTGCCCAGATGAGCGGCACCTATGCCGGTATCGGCGTCTACATCGCATCGACCGATGACGGCATCCTCATCGCCGGCGTCATGGAAGGCAGTCCGGCTGAAGAAGCGGGCCTCCAGCGCGGCGATATCCTGGTATCCATTGATGGGACGTCTGTCGCAGACTATAAGCTGGAAGATGTGTCCCAGCGCATCCGCGGTCCTGTCGATACCAGCGTCGACCTCGTCGTCCGCCGCGATGGCGAAGAACAATCTTTCACTGTCCAGCGCCGCCAGATCCACGTGCCGACCGTGGCCGGCAAGATGGTCGACGGTACGGATGTCGGTTATATCCGCGTCGCCGTCTTCAGTGAGGGCACAGCCGATGATTTCACGAAAGAATTTACCAAGCTCCGTGAACAGGGCATGAATAAGCTCATCCTCGACTTGCGCGACAACCCGGGCGGCATCGTCGAACAGGCTGTCGGCGTGGCCAGCAATTTTGTGCCGCCTGACAGCACCATCGTGTCCTATACGGAACAAGATGGCAAAGTGGACCAGTACACGGCCCAGGGGACGGAGGACCCCATTCCCCTTGTCGTCCTGGTCAATGAAAATTCGGCCAGCGCTTCGGAAATCATCGCCGGTGCCGTCCAGGATATGAAGCTCGGCCCCATCGTCGGCGTCAAGACCTACGGCAAGGGGACCGTCCAGGGCGTCTTCCCTGTCGATTCCTCGTCAGCTGTCAAAGTGACCGTCGCCAAGTATCGGACGACCAATGGCCGCGAAATCGACGGCGTCGGCATCGAGCCCGATGTCGTCGTCCCCCTGACCCCGTCGGACCCGGAAGACAGCCAATTTGAAAAGGCTTTGGAAATTATTCGGGAAAAATGACTTTACAGATGGGCAAATATGCTTTAAAATTTGATAGTAACGTCAATTAGATATTTTTGGACAGATAGACAGGAGACATGGTATATGTATGCTGTGTCTCTTTCTGTATCCGCATGTATTCCTATGAGGTGAAATATGTTTATAGACAGAGCAAGAATTTTTGTACAGTCCGGCAAGGGCGGCGACGGCATGAGCAGCTTCCGTCACGAAAAGTTCGTCCCCAAGGGTGGACCGAATGGCGGTGACGGCGGTCAGGGCGGCAACGTCGTCCTCGTCGCCGACCGCAACGTCAATACCCTCGTCGACTTCCGCTTCCGCCGCCTGTTCAAGGCCAAACCCGGCGGCAAGGGCGAAGGCAGCAACAAGTACGGCCGCAACGCCGAAGATTTAGTCATCACCGTCCCCTTGGGGACCATCGTCAAGGACGAAGAAACGGGTCAGGTCATGGCCGACTTATCCCGTGACGGCCAGCGGGCCATCGTCGCCAAAGGCGGCCGCGGCGGCCGCGGCAACTGGCATTTCCGCACCAGTGCCAACCGGACGCCGACCTTTGCCGAACGGGGGGAACCGGGGGAAGAACGGTGGCTGCGCCTGGAATTGAAAGTCCTGGCTGACGTCGGTCTCCTGGGCTATCCCAGCGTCGGCAAGTCGAGCATCCTGCGCAAGGTGTCGGCAGCTCAGCCGGAAGTGGCTGCGTACCATTTCACGACGCTCAACCCTATTCTGGGTGTCGTCAACCTGCCGGATCACCGCAGCTTCGTCATGGCCGATATTCCCGGCCTCATCGACGGCGCCAGTGAAGGCGTCGGCCTGGGCCACGATTTCCTGCGCCACATCGAACGGACGAAGATCCTCATCCACGTCATCGACGTATCGGGCATCGAAGGCCGCGACCCCATCGAAGACTATGAAAAAATCAACGCGGAACTGGCGAAATACAGTGAAAAACTGTCGCGCAAGCAGCAAATCGTAGCGGCCAATAAAATCGACCTCCTCGGCGATTCGGACAACCTGGAACGGCTCATGGACTACATGGCCGCCCACGGCGTCGAAGTCTATCCCATCTGCGCCATGACTGGCGAAGGCATGGACAAGCTCTTGGAACGGGTTTGGACGATGCTGGAAGAATACGTGGAAGAACCGGACGAAACGACGGAAGAAGTCGTCTATAAAGCCCAGAACAAGCCGGACTTTGAAGTCAAGCGCGACGACGACGGCGCCTTCGTTATCACCGGCGCCCGCATCGAAAACCTCGTCGCCATGACCAACTTCGATGACGACCAGTCCCTGCGCCGTTTCCAGCGCATCTGGCGCTACATGGAACTGGACAAGCTCCTCCAGGAACACGGCATCCAGGACGGCAACACCGTCCGCATCTATTCCATGGAATTTGAATACCACAAATGACGCAGGCCGCCAATGGCTCCCCTGATAGGGGAGCCATTGTAGGGGCTCGCACGTGGCGAGCCCGCCTGAGTCCGGCGGTAACGCACCAGGCCTCCGTAGGGGCTCGCATGTGGCGAGCCCGCAGAGTCCGGCGGTAACGCCCCCGGCACCCCGTAGGGGCCGCCCAAAGGGCGGCCCGCCTGAATCCTACTTGTTTTACATAATAATGAACCTAAGGAGATCCATATGAACAATAAAGATAAGAAGCAACTCAAGGGCATGGCCAGCCTCATGCCGGCTGTCGTCCAGATCGGCAAGGACGGCCTCAGCGATGCTGTCATCGACAGCGCCCGGGCTGCCATTACGGCGCGGGAACTGATCAAGGCCCACGTCCTCAACAACGCCAATCTGCCGACGAAGGAAACCATGGAAGATTTGGCCGACATGCTCGGCGCCGAACTCATCCAGGTCATCGGCCACTACGGCGTCTTATTCAAGAAGAAAGACAAGAAATCTCATTTCGAATTTATTAAAGATTAGGACGTGAGGCTTTGTGAACAGTACAAGCAGGGACTTCGGCCAGAAGAAACGCATCGTCGTCAAGGTCGGGTCCAGCACCATTTCCCATGCGACGGGGAAACTGAACTACCAGCGCATGGAACACCTGGTCCGGGAACTGGCGGACCTCCAGAACCAGGGCAAGCAGATGATCCTCGTCAGCTCCGGCGCCACCAACGCCGGCCTGGCACCCCTCCATATGGACCACCGGCCCCGGTCGATCCGGGAAAAGCAGGCCCTCGCCGCCGTCGGCCAGGGCGTCCTCATGCATACGTATGAACGGTTTTTCCGCGAATACGGCCAGGTCGTCGGCCAGGTCCTCCTGACCCGCATGGATTCCCAGGACCGGAGCAAATTCATGAACTCCCGCAACGCCTTGCTGACCCTGCTCGACATGGGCGTCATTCCCATCATCAATGAAAATGACGTCGTCGCCGTCGACGAATACAAAATCGGCGACAACGACACCTTGTCGGCCATGGTCAGCGGCCTCGTCGATGCGGACCTGCTCATCCTCTTATCCGATATTGACGGTCTCTATACGGACAACCCGCGGACCCATGCCGATGCCAAGATCATCCCCGTCGTCGACAACATCGACAAGCACATCTATGAAATCGCCGGCGACGCCGGCTCCAGCATGGGCACCGGCGGCATGTACACGAAAATCCAGGCGGCCTCCATTGCTACCGCCGCCGACGTGGACATGGTCATCGCTTCGGGCAGTGAAGACGGCATCATCAGCCGCATCTGCGCCGGTGAGGAAGTGGGGACGCTGTTCAAAGCCAAGGAAACGCCGCTACATTCGAAGAAACGCTGGCTCGTATCGGGCAGCAAGGCCCAGGGCCGGCTCATCGTCGACGAAGGCTGCCGCAACGCCATCATCGACCGCGGTTCCAGCCTCCTGCCCGTCGGCATCACCGCCGTCGAAGGTATCTTTGACGAAGGGGACATCGTCAGCGTCGTCTACGACGGCCTGACCATTGCCAAGGGCATCAGCAACTACAGCAGCGTCAACATCAATGCCATCAAGGGCCTGCAGTCCGCCGACATTCCCAAGGTCCTCGGCCACAATGGCATTTATGAGGAAGTCATTCATCGCGACAATCTCGTCGCCATGTATTAGAAGGGGGTATTTTCCATGATATCCGAAGTATTCCGTAAAGGCCGCGATGCCAAAGAAGCCTCGTATGCCCTGGCTGCGACATCGACGGCAGCAAAGAATCAGGCCCTGGCGGCCATTGCCGACGGCCTGGTCGCCCATGAAGACGATATCCTGGCGGCCAACGCCGTCGACTTGAAGCGGGCCCGGGAAAAGGGCATGGCCGAAGCCATGGTCGACCGCCTGACTTTGACCAAGGACCGCATCGCCGCCATGGCCGAAGGCGTCCGCCAGGTCATCGACCTGCCTGACCCGGCCGGCGTCGTCCTCGACGAATGGGACCGCCCGAACGGCCTGCACATCCGCAAGGTCAGCGTGCCCTTAGGGGTCATCGCCATCATTTATGAATCGCGGCCCAACGTCACCGTCGACGCAGCCGTCCTCTGCGTCAAAGCCGGCAACGCCTGCGTCCTCCGCGGCGGCAGCGAAGCCATCGCGTCCAATACGGCCCTGGCTAACGTCATCCGCGAAGGCCTGGCCAAAGCCGGTCTCCCGGCCGATGCCGTGAACCTCATCGAAAATACGGACCGGGCTTTGGTCAAGGAACTGCTGACCTTGCGCCGGTACATCGACCTGGCCATTCCCCGCGGCGGTGCCGGCCTGATCCGCATGGTCGTCGATACGGCGACAGTACCCTGCATCGAAACGGGCAGCGGCGTCTGCCACGTCTACGTCGATAAAGACGCCGACCTGGACATGGCCGTCCACATCGTCGAAAACGCCAAAGTTTCGCGGCCGTCGACGTGCAACGCCATGGAAACGCTCCTGGTCCACCGCGATGTGGCCGATGCCTTCCTCAAGAAGCTGGCACCGGTCATGGAAGCGGACCGCGTCGAACTGCGCGGTGACGACGAAGCCTGCCAGTCGAGTGCCATGAAGGCGGCCAGCGAGGAAGACTGGGCGACGGAATACAATGCCCTCATCATGTCGGTCAAGGTCGTCGGCTCCCTCCAGGAAGCACTGGACCACATCCGCCGCTTCAGTACCCATCATTCCGAAGCCATCATTACGGAAAATAAGGCGACAGCTGCCGCTTTCCAGGCGGCTGTCGATTCGGCGGCCGTCTATGTCAATGCGTCGACGCGCTTCACCGATGGCTTTGAATTTGGTTTTGGCGCCGAAATCGGTATCAGTACGCAGAAGCTGCACGTCCGCGGCCCTATGGGGCTGGAAGCACTCGTGTCCTATAAATACCTCGTCGACGGCAACGGTCAGATCCGGTGAGGCTGGCCCGGCTGCGCGGGTATGGACGGACCCTGCGCCAGTATGCGGCGTCGCCGAAGACTCAGTTTGAATACCGGCATTATGCCAAATTTTTATTGCTTTATGCGTTAGCAGTAGCTATCGCCTGGGGAGGAATTTATTGGTACCATGGAAATCACTAGGCTCGGCATCATGGGGGGGACCTTCAATCCCATCCATCTAGGCCATCTCATGATTGCCGAAGAAGCGCGCCAGACCTTTCACCTGGACAAGGTACTCTTTGTGCCGTCATATATCACGCCCAACAAGAACGTCAACGGGGCGACGGCCGAGCAGCGCCTGACCATGACGCGCCTGGCTACGGCTGACAATCCTCGTTTTACAGTCAGTGACATGGAGATGCGCCGCAAGGGCAACTCCTATACGGTCGATACGCTGCGCTTCCTGAAGAAGCTCTACGGACCGTCGTATATCTTGTATTTTATATCCGGGACAGATACGATCCACGACCTGCACAACTGGAAAGAACCGGAAGAAATCCTGAAGTTGTGCCAGTTCGTCGGAGCGACCCGGCCGGACGGCTCGGAACAGATCGACTCCATCATCGCCTCGTTCGGGGAGTTGGGGAAACATATCCTCAAGCTGCCTGTGCCGACCATGGAAATTTCGTCGACGGAACTGCGCCGCCGCATCCGCCTGGGCCTGTCTGTCCGCTATATGATACCGCCGGCTGTGGCCGAATACATCAGAAAAAATGGAGTATATCAATGTACAACGAAGAATTCAAAGATAGAATCAAAGCGGATTTAAAGGAATCTCTGTCTTCTCATCGCTATACCCATGTACTGGGTGTAGCAGCAGCGGCCCGCGAATTGGCAGACCGCTACGGCTGCGATGCCGATACGGCTGAAGTGGCCGGCCTTTTGCACGATGCTGCCAAACAGCTGCCCCTGCCGGACATGCAGGCCCTGGCGGAAAAATCCTTTCCCGTCCTGCCGGCACCCATCCTGGCTAACGGCGGCCTGCTCCACGGCTACGCTGCCGTGACTATCGCCAGGGAACGCTATGGCATCACCGATCAGGCCCTCTTAGGGGCCATCGCTCATCATACGACCGGGGCGGAACAGATGAGCACGCTGGAAAAAATCATCTTCCTCGCCGATTACATCGAAGTGAACCGCGACTTCGACGGCGTCGACGATTTGCGAAAAGCCGCCCGGCGCAACCTCGATGAAGCCGTCCTCTTAGGCTATGATTCGACGATCCGCCATCTCCTCGACCAGGGCAAACCTATTTTCGTCGGCACCGTCGTCAATCGCAATGCACAAATCGACGTCGTCCGTGCCGCAGATCGGAAGGCCTGAGGATGACACAGGAAAAACGAAGGAAGATTTTATACCGCATTTTGACCGTCGTCGCCGCCGTCGCCGTCTTCCTGGCCGGCCGGTCTTTGTACCTGCATTACCAGTCCATCAAAGAGGCGCCGATCCAGCAGGACGCGCCCGATACCAGCCAGACCCAGAGCGACAGCTCCGTCTTTGCCCAGACCAGTCCGGACAAGCCGCTTTACGTCCTCCTCCTCGGGACCGATGGCGGTCATCCGCAGCAGGCGAATTTCGTCGGTGTCGCGGCCATCAACAAGGCCAAGAAGCACATCGACATCATCATGCTGCCAGATGATACGAAAATCGAAGGGCGCAAGGAAAAGGGTATCCAGGAATTGCAGGATGTCTATAGCGAAGGCGGCATGAGCCTGGTCCGGGCCGTCGTCGAAGATATTTTCCACATCCCCATCCCCTATTATGCGACCTTTACGGCCGATTCCTTCTCGAAGATGGTCGATATGAGTGGCGGCGTGCCGATTTACGTCGAAAAGAACATGTACCACGGCGATGAAGAAACGGGGAAGACCGACATCAACCTCTTCCAGGGTTATCAGACCCTGACCGGGAAGGAAGCTGCCGGCTATATGCGCTACGTCGATGGCGACGGCTATCTGTCGCGGACGCAGCGCCAGGAACGGTTCATCAAGAATTTCTATGAAGACCGGCAGGACTGCTTCGGCGTGACCAATGCCTTCTTCCTGTACCGGGCATGGCACGACGTCGATTCCAATATTTCCGCCAAGGATATGGCCCAGCTGGCCTTTGATTTCCGCGGCGTCACGGCCGATAACATCGACTTCTATATCCTGCCCGGCGAAATGGCCATGAGCGGCAAGAACGGCGATACGAAATATTACTGGACCTACGACCCGGTCGAAGTCCAGAAGGTCATCGGCCGCACGAACAATGCCATTTCGACAGCACCGGAACCGGATGATACGAAAAAATAATAATTACGTCATAAAGGAGTTACTACATACATGCCAATTACCATGAAAGCAGCGAAAGCTGAACAACCGAAAGAACTGAAGAGCTATGAAATTGCCTGCAAGGCCGCTGACGACAAGAAAGCCTGGGACATCGTCACCCTCGATATGAGCGATTCGTCCCTCATGGCGGACTACTTCGTCATCTGCAGTGCCCGCAATAACCGGCAGTCCCAGAGTATTGCCGACAACATCGAAGAACAGATGGAAAAGAACGGCTATGATGTCCGTCACGTCGAAGGCTACCGCGAAGGCAAGTGGATCCTCATCGATGCCGGCGAAGTCATTGCCCACGTCTTTGTCGAACAGGACCGCCAGTACTATGATCTGGAAAACTTGTGGTGCGACGCACCGCGCATTGCCTACGAAGGTGAATAAGATGACGACACTTCAGGAAAACAGTATTGCGACGCTGGAAGTCCTGCGCCAGAGCGACATGGGCGTCTTTTTGAACGGCGGTACGGGCAATACGAACGACGATATTTTACTCCATAAGAACCAGCAGACGGGCGACGTCAACGTCGGCGATAAGGTGACGGTCTTCTTGTACCATGACCCGTCAGGCCGCCTGACGGCTTCCATGCGCCTTCCTAAAATTAAAGTCGGCCAGATTGGCTATGCGCCGGTCATCAATACGACGCGCTTCGGTGCCTTCGTCGATGTCGGTACGGAACGGGGCATCTTCATGCCCTTTGCCGAAATGAAAGGCCGGCCGAAAGAAGGGGAATACGTCTGGGTAAAGCTCTATGAAGACAAATCCCATCGCCTGGCCGTCTCCATGGAAGTGGAAGACGAAATGCGCCGGGCGTCGCGGGCAGCGACGGATGCTAAAATCGGCGACTGGGTCGAAGGGGCGGTCTACAATATGACCGACCAGGGGGCTTACCTCATGACCCGCGAACGGTGGATCGCCTTCCTGCACCGCAGTGAGTTCAACGGGCCGATCCTCATCGGCCAGATGATCAAAGGCCGCATCACTTACCTGCGCGAAGACGGCCGCATTAACATCTCCCTGCGCCAGACCAAGGAAAATGCCATCAATCCTGATGCCGAACGCATCCTGGACTTCCTCAAGCAGCGCAAGGGCAAGATGCCTTATGGCGATAAGACGGCACCGGCCGTCATCAAAGCCAAATTCGGCCTGAGCAAAGCCGCCTTCAAGCGCGCCTTGGGCCACCTCATGAAAGAGAAGAAAATCCACCAGGACCAGGGCTGGACCTATTTGGATATGTAGGGGCTCGCAGGCCGCAGCGACATGAATCATGTCGCCGTAGGGGCCGTCCCAAAGGGCGGCCCGTTGTGGGAATCCTGCAAGCTGATGCGATTGAGCGGTTCGTATAAAAACGGGACCGTGCACGAAGACATATGTCATCATGCACGGTCCCGTTTTGATTTTGTAGGGGCCTCTACGTGGCAAGCCCCTACGGATTTATTCTATTGGATTCAGGCGGGACGCCCTTTGGGACGTCCCCTACGGATTGAACTTTTTCTGTTAGACAGAAAAAGTTCAATCTGTCCCATTTACAATGGGCTGAATATACCCTAAAATAGGGTACAGATTAATCATAACCATACATTGGCCAATGTGTGAAACTTCTAATCCGTGAGGGGGATTTCACATGTCATCATATTCTATGGAAAACAAACAGCAAGCCGTTTCGGCTGGGAGTCTTTGTTATGCTGCCGTTTTGACGGCCCTGGTCTTTGTCCTTACCTTTGTACCGAAGATCCCGATTCCCCTGGGCTATGCCCATTTGGGGGACGCCATTATCTTTGCGTCTGTCCTGTTCAGTACGCGCCGCCAGGCAGCCCTGGCCGCTTCTGTCGGCTCGGCCCTGTCTGATTTCATCGGCGGTTTTCCGCTTTGGATCATCCCGACGCTGATCATCAAGTACGTCATGGTCGAAGCCGTCTTTTATACGGTCCGTCCGGACAAAAGGGAATGGAAACTGACGTCACCGCGCGTCTTCTTCGGCTTTTTCTTATCTGCTGCCTGGATGGTCCTGTCTTATACTGTATCGGGCAGTCTCCTCTACGGCAGCTGGGCCGTCGGCATCCCGATGGTACCGGGACTCATCGGGGAAGGCGTCGTCAATATGATTGCCGCCTATGCCCTGGCTGCTTGTCTGATCAAGGCTAGATTCCGTGGTTATGGTTATAGCCTGAAAAGATAAGGAATGATTGTATATGCATCAAAAGAAACTGGCTCTGGTCAATGATGTCACCGGCTATGGCCGTTGCAGCATTGCCGTGGCCCTGCCTATCGTGTCGGCCCTGAAGGTCCAGGGCTGTATCCTGCCGACGGCCATCTTGTCGGTCCATACGGGCTTCCACGATTATTATCTCGACGACTATACGGATCACATGACGCCGTATATCGAGAGCTGGAAGAAGAACGGCCTGACCTTTGACGGCATCAGTACGGGCTTCCTCGGCTCGGCCCGGCAGATCGACATCGTCCTCGATTTCCTGCACGACTTCAAAGGACCGCAGACCCTGGCCTTTATCGACCCGGTCATGGGCGACGATGGCCAGCTGTACCCGTCGTATACGCAGGAAATGTGCGACGAAATGCGGCGCCTGTTGGCTTATGCCGACGTGGTGACGCCCAATGTGACCGAAGCCTGCGAACTTTTGAGCCTGCCTTATCGGTCGGACCGCGACCTTGGTGAAGCCGATTTATTGGCCATGGCCCAGGCTCTGGCCGAAAAGGGGCCTCAGGGCGTCATCCTGACGGGCATCCACGACGGGCCGTATATCGGCAATTTCATCTACGACCACGGCCGGACGAGCTGGGTCAAAGCGAAAAAAATCGGCAGCGACCGCAGCGGGACAGGGGATGTCTTTGCGGCCATCGTCTCGGCGTCCGTCGTCCGCGGCGAAAGCCTGGAACAGGCCGTACAGAAAGCGTCGGATTTCATCTGCCGCGTCATGGCCTATACAGAAACCTTGGATTTGCCGCATAACGCCGGCCTGGCCTTTGAAGAATACTTGACGACGCTGCGATGAGATTTAAAAGATACACAAATTGACAAAAAAGGGGATAGCGTATCATGATTGTTTATACGGTAGTAGGACAAGGACAATATGTAGATCTCGAAGATGGCTTGAAGATGAAGCCTGAAGGACAGTGGAGCATGTACGTCAATCTGACCAATCGCTGCACCTGTTCCTGTACGTTCTGTCTGCGGTCCATGAAGAAGATGGCCGAAAATGAGACACTGTGGCTGAAGCGGGAACCGACGGTGGATGAAGTGAAGAAAGCCCTCGACGGTGCTCCCTGGGACCACATCAACGAAGTCGTCTTCTGCGGCTTCGGCGAACCGACAGAGCGCCTCGATGATTTGACGGCCCTCTTGAAATACGTCAAAGACACGCATCCCGGCATGAAGACCCGCGTCAATACCAACGGCCTATCCGATTTGGCCTATGGCCGCGATACGGCACCGAATTTTGGCGGCGGCATCTTAGATACCATTTCTATCAGCATGAATGCCTCCAATAAGGAACGCTATCTGGAACTGACGCGCAGCAAATTCGGTATCCAGTCCTATGACGCCATGCTCAAATTCGCCGTCGACTGCAAACAGTACGTTCCTAACGTCGTCCTCACCGTCGTCGACCACGTCGAAGACAGCGAAGAAATCAAGAAGTGCCGCGCCATTTGTGATAAACTGGGCCTCCGCCTCCGCGTCCGCGTGTACGAGGATAAATAAGTTTGCAGAATAAATGACGATGTAGGGGCTCGCGCGTGGCGAGCCCGCTGCCATAATGGGTTTGTAGTGGATAGCCAGCAATGTAAAGCATGCGATTCCGTAGAGGACGAGAATTAACCTCTCAGTCAGCTGCGCTGACAGCTCTCCTAGCAGGAGAGCCGGGCCACTAGCCACTAGCCACTAACCACTAGCCACTAAAAAAGGTCTTGTCGCACGTGCGACAAGACCTTTTTTCACTGCCCATTATCTCCGTATTCGTTATAGAGTTGTTTGAGGATGTTCTTTCGTTCTACTATGCCTAGGAGTTTTTTGTCCTTGACGATAGGGATGGCTTTCAGGTGTTCGGCGACCATCACGCTGGCCAGGTCTTCTATGGTAGCATCCGGGCCGGCCATGATGACTTTTTTGGTCATGAGCTGTTCGGCTGTGCAGGCGAAGAGTTTCTTGAAGCCTTGTTGGTATTCCTTGAGGTTGCCGTAATAGATGTTGGCGCCCAGGAGGTTGACGTACTGCGGGACGCAGGGCTTGACTTCCTTATACAAGAGGTCGGCGTCGGTGACGATGCCGATGATTTCCTTGTCGTCCTGGACGATAGGGATGGCGTTGACGTTGTTTTCTACGAACATATCGACGAGATCAAAAATGGACGTATCTTTCTGCGCCGTAATGACATTTTTTTCCATAATATCTGCTGCCGTTTTCGACATAAGATCAACCCCTTTATCACAAATTCGATGGGAGCATGCCTCCTATTCATTTATATTATACCATATTTTGGGAATATAGGGACGGCTATCGCCGTCCCGCCGGCCTGCGTTCTTCGCCAAATCATGGTATAATAAATGCATATTTCACTAGACTAAAGGAGCGATAGACATGACGATAGATTATTTAGTGGCCGACCCTAGCGGCAATACGACGATTTTGGTGCTGACGCCGGTAGCGAAGGCGCAGCATAGTTCCCTGGCGGCGCAGTTATTGGCCCTGCCGGGCATCGAGGCGGAACAGGTCGGCTATGTGAGCCGTGAAGCGGGAAAGCCGCTGCGCGTCGATATGATGGGCGGCGAGTTCTGCGGCAATGCGTCGCGGTCGGCGGCGGCCTGGGCCCTGGCCTGTGATGGCGGGGAACAAGGCGTGTACGACGTGTCCTGTTCAGGCTGCGATACGGTCCTGCCGGCCAAAGTGGCCCGAAAAGGGGAGGGGACTTATGAAGCTTTCATTGAAATGCCTTATCCCGAAGACGTAAGCGGTATCCTCATCGCTGTCGATGATTTCCCGGCCCGCTTTTTCCGCGTCGATTTGCCGGGCATTACGCACTTCGTCCACTTCGTCCCGTCCTTGGAAGGCCTGGATAAAGAAAAATATTGGACCATTCTCCAGGACTATGTCGACGGCGAAGACCTGCCGGCTTACGGCCTGGTCCTCTGCGATACGAAGAAAGGGGAAATGATCCCCGCCGTCTACGTCCGCGATACGGATACCCTCTATTGGGAAAACAGCTGCGGCAGTGGCTCGGCTGCCGTCGCCGCGGCCCTGGCCTGCACGACCCATAAGAACGTGGCCTGCTACATGAAACAGCCTGGCGGGACCCTGGCCATTGCTGCCAAAGTCAGCGAAAAAGGCGACTTGCAGCAGATCTTCATCGGCGGCCCCGTCACATTGGGAGAAGTCGAAACAGTCACTATCAGCTAATAGCTTTGACCATCGTCGATTTTTCGAGTATTAAGTTTGCAGTTTATAGTTTTTAGTGAGTGCTTTTAAATTTTACGGCGGGCCGCCTTGACAGGACGGCCCCTACGGTGCGACATCATGGATGTCGCTGCGGCCTGCGAACGACTACACCCGCGGGCCCGCTTCAATGATTTCTTCGGGCATGTCGGGGTACTTGGTCTTGAAGTTTTCATAGAACATGGCGGCGACTTTCTTGGCCATGATGTCGTAGGATTTCTTGTTGTCCCACGTCGCCCGCGGGTTGAGTATCTGGTTGGGGACGCCGGGACAGGTCTGGGGGATGTCGACGTTGAAGCGCAGGTCATGGCGGTAGGGGACGTCGTCGAGATAGCCGTTCAGGGCGGCCGTGATCATGGCCCGCGTGTATTTCAGGTCCATGCGGCTGCCGATGCCATAGGGGCCGCCGGTCCAGCCCGTATTGACCAGGTAGACCTTGGTATTGTACTTTTCGATGCGTTCGCCGAGCATACCGGCGTAAATGTCCGGCGCCAAGGGCATGAAGGGTTCGCCGAAGAGGGTCGAGAAGGTCGGAATCGGTTCGGTAATGCCTTGTTCCGTACCGGCGACTTTTGACGTAAAGCCCGTGACGAAGTGATACATGGCCGCTTCTTTGCTGAGCCGTGAAATGGGCGGCAAGACGCCGAAACTGTCGGCCGTGAGGAAGATGATGACCGTCGGGATGCCGCCTTTGCCGGGTTGGGCGGCGTTGGGAATGTAGTCGATAGGGTAGCCGGCCCGCGTATTTTCGGTTATCTTGCTGTCGAAATAGTTGGGATGGCGCGTGTCTTCATCGAGGACGACGTTTTCGACGAGGGTGCCGGCCTTGATGGCGTTATAGATGTACGGTTCTTTTTCCGGATTGAGGTTGATACATTTGGCATAGCAGCCGCCTTCAAAGTTGAAGATGCCCCGTGACGACCAGCCGTGTTCGTCGTCGCCGATGAGCTTGCGGTTCGGATCGGCCGAAAGGGTCGTCTTGCCTGTGCCCGACAGGCCGAAGAAGATAGCCGTTTCCTTAGTGACCGGATCCATGTTGGCCGAGCAGTGCATGGGCAGAACGCCTTCGTTAGGCAGAAAGTAATTCATGACAGAGAAGACACTCTTCTTGATTTCTCCGGCATAGCGCGTGCCGGCGATGAGGACCATACGGGATTCATAATCGACGAGAATGGCTGCCTGCGAGTGCGTGCCGTCGACTTGGGGATTGCACTGGAAACCCGGGGCGACGAGGATGGTGAAGTCTGGTTCACCGTACTGGGCCAGCTCTTCCGCTGTCGGCCGGATGAGGAGGTTGCGGATGAAGAGACATTCGCTGGCCAGTTCATTGACGACGCGGAATTTCTTGCGGCATAGCTCGTCGGCACCGGCAAAGCCGTCGAAGAGGTACAGGGGCCGGTTTTGGAAATAGGCCAGCATCTTGCTCTTGATGGCGTTGAATTTTTCTTTGGAAATGGGCCGGTTGATATTGTTCCAGGCGATGTAATCGTGGATAGACGGCGTGTCGACGATGAATTTATCATCCGGTGCCCGGCCGGTATACTTGCCAGTGCGTACGACTAGGGCCCCTGTATCACTGAGGACGCCTTCCTGATTCAACAGAGCTTGCTCCGTTAGCCAGGCCGGTGACATATTGCGGTATACTACTTCTGGATTTATCACTCCGATGCGGTCTAAGCCATAAGTATGTTGCATATTGATCACTCCTTTGAGATTCTCAGTTCGTAGGGGCCGCTCCGAAACGGGCGGCCCGACTTAACAACTATCTATTTTAAACTGCAAACTATATATATACTAAAGTATGTATATATATATATATAGCTTTTCCGGATATCTTGCCGTTCCTTCCATATTATGCTATAATTATATTATAATAAAATTATCATAAAATGTAAGGGGGGTGAAAATCATGTATCCTGTCCAAATGATGATTTCTTACTTTACAACTAGTTTTACGGCCATCATGCATATCGGCAGAGAGGTGACGGCTAAACAATATACAGGGGGGGATTTACAAGATAGTAAAGGCACATATATAAAAAAACAGGCCCAGGAATGGGTGCGTCTTGTTTCATATAGATATAAAGAAGGACAGTGTAGGCATATACTCTCCTTTTTGGCATGTTTGCATTCGTTTGTTATTTCCAATTATTGGTTACCACCTGTCTGCCATTCAGTATGGAATGACAGGAGCATGACCATGTTCGTATGAAATGTGCTGTTTGCGGCAAAGAATTTACCTGCCGGGAATGTGGGAAAATCGTCATCGTTACGACCCCCAAAGACCGGCATCGGACTTTTTGCTGTGATGACTGCCGAAAACGTTGGTTTAATAAACGGCGGAAAGTTTCGTATGAACAGAAATAATACCTGAAAAAGTACGTATAAAAGAAGGAGGATATCTATATGAATAAAATATACAAAGTCGTGTGGAATAAAGCAAGAAATTGCTATGTTGTAGCTTCGGAATTTGCTAAAAATCATCAAACGGGTTCAAGCCGTAAAGCTGCATCTGTAGCGGCTGTTATGGCAGCAACTATGCTAACTATCGGGACAGGCGTTATATATGCTGCTGATAATGTAGATACAAGTGTAAAAGAGCCAAAAGAAACTATTGTATATAACAATACAACAGATGAAACCACGAAGTTAAATGATCCTAATTTAAGCCATTATCGTCCTGGTAGTTGGGTTCATGGTCATACAGCTGAATGTGGTGAGTTGACGTATAATACAACATTGACGATTGGGGACATTAATAAAGTTGTCGATAGATTAGTTGAGAATGATAAATTGCTTTATGATCAGGACATTAAAAATGTAACCATGAATAAGGAAACGAATAAGGGAACAATTTCCTTGATACGTAATGATGGGAGTAGCGTTCAAAATAATATTACTTTAACTGGAAACGGTGGTGTTAACGGTCAAGATACAGCAGTAACTGTTACAGTTGGAAACGAATCTCAAAAATTTCAGACAGGCTCTGTTGTTACGGCAGAGGCAGATGATAGCGGAAACGCCACAAAATTAACTATTAATGGAAAATCTTATGGTATAAAAGCAGGTAAACATACTACCTTGTCTAACGGTAAGAATACAACAGTGAACCCTGTGACTACTGCTGATGGTCATCTGGAATACAAGGTTGATGTGAACGATGAGCTGAAGGATATCAAATCCATCACCGGCGCAGGTGAAGGCGCAGGCAGCATCAGCTTTGCAAATGATGGCATCAAGTTTAATAATAAGGTTACCATTGACAATACCGGCAAGATTTCCGGCGTAGCAAATGGTATTGCTGATAATGACGCTGTAAACGTAAGCCAGTTGAATAAGGTAAGTGCAGCTGCTAAGACAGAGGTAGTTAAGGGTACCAACATCGCTTCTGTAGTTGCATCAAACGCAACCGACGACGGACACACAGTTTATACCGTAAATGCTAAAGGCACAAGTGTATCTGTAGATGGCAACTTTAATCTTAATACAACTACTGATGATGAAACTAATGTAACAAATTATGGTATCTCCTTGAAGGATAGCGTAACAATTGGTGGAACTCATGCCGTAACTATTAATGGTACTGATGGTACTGTAACCGGTCTTACCAATACTACTTGGAATAAAGACAGCATTACTTCCGGCAGAGCTGCAACTGAAGACCAACTGCAGGCTGTAGCAACCGAAGCAGGTAAACATACCACCTTATCTAACGGTAAGAATACAACAGTTGAATCTACAGTTAAAGACGGCCAGACTGATTACAAGGTTAATGTTGCAGGCGATTTGACTGATATTACCTCTGTTGCCAATGGAGATTCCAAAATTAACTTGAATAAAGATAGCATCATCATTTCCAATGGTAATAAATACTTTGCAATTACTAACAGCGGTATTGGCATGAGCTATATCGGTGCTGATTATAGTGCAAAATCCATCATGCTTGGTGAAAACGGAACAACCATCAGCGGTGGCTTGAATGTAGCAGGCAGCAAGATTACCGGTGTAGCAGCAGGCGTTGAAAAGACCGATGCTGTAAACGTAGGCCAGCTGAAGGATTATGTTGCAGCTAACGATACGCATATTAAGAGTGGCAACTATGCAGTTGGCGAAGTAACTGACAGCACTGGCAATAAATCTCAGGGCGTATCTATGGATATTGTTAATGAAGAAGGTAAGGTAACCGGTACTGTAACCATTACCGACGTAGCCAAAGCAAGTGACGTAGGCGATGTTAATAATATTGCCAGCGATATTAAGAACCAAGACGGCAGCCATACTACTGTTGTTCACGCTGTAAACAACCTGAACAGTAAGCTGGACACGAAGGTTGGCGATTTGCAGTACAGCAAGGTAGAAAAAGGTGATATTGCAGATGGCGATAGCACTACTACCGCAATCGGCAAACTGGATCAAAAACTTACCGACGTAGCAGCAACTGCAGCTAAGCACACTAAAGTAGAAGGCAGCAGCAATATTATTGTTACCAACACTGCTAAAGAAGGTGAAGCAGCAAACTATAAGGTAGAGCTGAAGAAAGACATAGACGTTGATACTGTAAAAGCAACTACCGTAACCACTGGCCAAACCGTAATGAACAACGATGGCTTGAAGGTTGGTAAAGACGTAAGCGTAACCGCAACTGCTGTAACCGCAGGTCAAACCTCTATCAGCAATGACGGCTTAAAGGTTAATGGCAAGACCTATGTAAGCGATAGTGGTCTGAATGCTAATGACCTAAAGATTACCAATGTAGCAGACGGCAAAGTGGAAAAAGGCTCTACCGATGCCGTTAATGGCGGTCAGCTCTATAACGAAACGAGAGTTGCAAAAGACGGCAAATTCGTCAAAAAGTCTAACACGGCTGGTGAAAACTTGTCGGCTTTGGATAACCAGGTAACGGCCAACACGGAATCTATTTACCATATGAATGGTCGTATTTCTGACCTCGATAACCGTGTCAACAAAGTCGGTGCCGGTGCTGCGGCTTTGGCAGCATTACATCCATTGGATTTTGATCCGGATGCGAAGTGGGACTTTGCGGCAGGCTATGGCAACTACCGCGGCGCCAATGCAGCTGCTGTTGGGGCATACTATCGTCCGAATGAAGACACGATGTTCTCTGTAGGCGGTACCTTTGGTAATGGCGAAAACATGGTTAATGCCGGCGTAAGCTTCAAACTAGGTTCCGGAAGCAGTCATGTATCGACTTCTCGTGTAGCGATGGCGAAGGAAATTAAAGAACTGCGCGGTGAATTGGAAGCTATGAAGTCAGCCATGCTCGATGCCAATGCAGGTAAGAAGATAGATACATCCAAACTGCAGCTCTTCCCGGATGTACCGCAGAATCACTGGGCTTACGAATACGTAGCACAGCTGGCCGGCAACGGCATGATCGAAGGCTATCCGGATGGCAACTTTGACGGAGACCGCCCGATGACGCGGTATGAATTTGCAGCAATCTTGTATCGTGCCATGACAAAAGGCGCTGTCTTGTCCGACAAGATCCTCAGCGAATTCTCGCATGAATTAGAATACTTCACTGTCGATACGATAGCAAAAGACAAAGCAGGCAATCCGACGATTCAGCGTGTTCGCACAGTCAAAGAAAACAAAAATAAATAAGCTTAACGAACCATTGAATAACGGATAGGAAAAAGAACGATGCAAAGAGAAAAATTTTCTCGATGCATCGTTCTTTTTTTGTTGGTTGCTTGTTGCCTGATTCTAATCTTTGATACATATGATATAATACCAGGAGAAATGCGAATTAACATGGAAGTGTAAGTGATGAGGTATTCTATAGATTTACTTGTTTTTTTATCATACTAACATGCTAAATATAGTATAATACAATCTGGTACACTATTTCAAATTGCATACTGGATACACGATAAAGGTCAAATTCTTAAAAAATACTTGACTATTTGACTTTTTGCTGTATGATATTGGTGTAAGGGTACCTGAAGGTATCCGCCACTACGGCAGAATCATATAAAGGAGTGTTTGAGTATGGCGAAAGAAACCCATGAATTTCAAGCTGAAACGAAACAATTACTGGACTTGATGGTCCATTCTATTTATACCAACCACGAAATCTTCCTGCGCGAACTGATTTCCAACGCATCCGATGCTATCGACAAGCTGCATTACCAGTCGCTGACCAACGGCGACCTCCTCGAAGGGGACACGGCCTTTGAAATCCATTTGACGCCTGACGCCGATGCCCACACGCTGACTATCTCCGATAACGGCCTGGGCATGAACAAACAGGATTTGATGGAAAACCTGGGCACCATCGCCCAGTCCGGCACCAAGGCTTTCCTGGAAAAACTGAAGGAATCCCAGGATGCAGACAGCACGGACAAGGACCTCATCGGCCAGTTCGGCGTCGGCTTCTATTCGGCCTTCATGGTCGCCGATAAAGTCACCGTCGTCACCCGCAAGGCCGGCGAAGAACAGGCTTATAAATGGGAATCCACAGGCGATGGTGAATACAGCCTGGAAGAATGTCAGAAACCGAAACACGGCACGACGATCATCCTCAGCCTGGGCAAGGACTTCTACGGTGATGACAGCGAAGAAAACTACACCGACAAGATGACCCTCCAGAGCCTGGTCAAGAAGTATTCCGATTATATCCGTTACCCGATTACCATGGATTTCACGGCCAAGGAAAAACCGAAGGATGCCGATGGCAAGGTCATCGAAGACGCACCGGAAGAAGAACACACGGAAACGCGGACGCTGAACTCCATGCAGCCCTTGTGGACGCGCAACAAATCGGACATCAAGCCGGAAGAATATAAGGAATTTTTCCAGCACCAGTTCTATGAATGGGAAGAACCGATGGAAATTTTCCACAACCGCGTCGAAGGGGCCGTCGATTACACGGCGCTCCTGTTTATCCCGGGCAAGGCTCCGTTCAACCTCTACTATGCCGACTATGAACCGGGCATCCAGCTCTATTCGCGCCACGTCTTCATCATGGATAAATGCAAGGACCTCCTGCCGGATTACCTGCGCTTTGTCAAGGGCCTCGTCGATTCGCCGGACCTGTCCCTGAACATTTCCCGTGAACTCTTGCAGAAGAGCCGCGAACTGAGCCTCATCGGTCGCAACCTGGAAAAGACCATCCTCAAGACGTTGAAGCGGAATCTGGAAAAAGACCGTGAAAAATATGAAACGTTCTGGGCTGAATACGGCAAATCCCTGAAAATCGGCGTCTACAGCGGCATGATGACCGGTGAAAACAACGTCGAAAAATTGAAGGACCTGCTGCTCTTCATGTCGTCGAAAGATGGCAAACTGTGCACGATCAAGGAATACGTCGACCGCATGAAAGACGGCCAGCAGAAGATTTACTACGCCACGGGCAAGGACAAAGAAGCCATCGAAGGCCTGCCGCAGATGGAAATGCTCCGCGACCGGGGCATTGAAGTCCTCTACATGACCGACCCAGTCGATGAATTTGCCGTTGAAGCTATCGGTGAATACGAAGGCCACCGCTTCCACTCCATCAGCCGTGGCGACTTGGACTTGGAAGACGACGCCTTCAAAGAAGAAAAGAAGAAGAACGAAGAATTGGCTAAGGATAATGAAAGCCTCTTGAAGGATATGAAAGACTTCTTGGGCGATAAAGTGGCCGATGTCCGCTTGTCCAACCGCTTGAAGAGCGGTGCCGTCTGCCTCGTCGCCGACGCTGCCGGCCCGTCCCTGGCTATGGAACAGGCCTTTGCCGCTGCCAACAACCCCATGCTCAAGGCCCGCCGCATCCTGGAAATCAACCCGCAGCATGAACTGTTCGGCAAACTGACTGCCGTCCACGACCAGGGTAAAGACAGCCAGTCCTTCAAGGACTACTGCAACCTCCTCTACGATCAGGCACTGCTCCTGGAAGGCATCATGCCTGACGACCCCGTGGCTTTCGCCAATAAAGTAGCCAGCCTGATGGCAAAATAAAATTCCATACAAAAAAAGCCCCTCCCGGTGTGTGACCGGAAGGGACGTTCCTCCAGCAAAAGGGCTTGTCGCATATGCGACAAGCCCTTTTGCCGTAGGGGCCGTCCTGTTAAGGCGGCCCGTTTGTGGGAATTCCGCAAACTGACACCGCAATTCGTAGGCCGCAGTTCACCGATTAACCTCTCAGTCAGCTGCGCTGACAGCTCTCCTAGCAGGAGAGCCGGGCCGCCTTTCAGGACGGCCCCTACGAAAGCGGTCCATGGGACCGCGGCTAACTACTAGCCACGAGCCACGAGATACGGGCCGCCTTTCAGGACGGCCCCTACGAAAGCGGTCCATGGGACCGCGGCTAACTGCTAGCCACGAGCCACGAGCCACGAACCACGAGCTACGAGCTACGAACCACGAACCACGAACTACGAACCACGAACCACGAACCACGAACCACGAACCACGAACCACGAACCACGAACCACGAACCACGAACCACGAACCACGAACCACGAACCACGAACCACGAACCACGAACCACTAGCCCCTACTAGTGGAATATATTGATGAAGATGGTGATGATCGAGGCGTTGACCGGGTCGATGATGAGCGAGCCGATGAGGGGGATGACGAAGAAGGCCGTCGGTGCCGGGCCGAAGAGTTCGGTCATGGCCGTCATGTTGGCGATGGCGTTCGGCGTAGCGCCGAGGCCGAAGCCGCAGACGCCGCTGGTCATGACGGCTGCTTCGTAATCCTTGCCCATGGCGCGGAAGACGATGAAGTAAGCAAAGAGGGCCATGAACAGGGCCTGGCTGAGGAGCATGACGACCAGGGGGATGGCCAGATCGGCGAGCTGCCAGAGTTTCAGGCTCATGAGGACGCAGGTCAAAAAGACGGTCAGGCTCAGGTTGCCCAGGACTTCGCTTTCACGCTGGTAGATTTTGTAGGCGTGAGTGAAGTCGGCGATATTGCGGATGATGGCAGCGACGATCATGGAGCCGATATAGCCCGGGAAGACCAGACCGATGCTGCTGAAGAAGCCGCTGACCAGGGTACCCAGGCCCATAGCCAGGAAGAGGTGGGCCATGGCGTTCATGAAGCGGTAGTTGTCGATGGTCTGACCGATTTTATTTTCAATCTTGATGGCGTTTTCTGCGCGTTCCTTATTGCCGGCAACGGCTTTCAGTTTCGAAACGGTGCCAGCATTGAAGGACGGGTCGAAGCGTTCCGATTCGGCCGAGCTGACCAGGTGGAATTTGTGGACCAGTTCTTCGCCAATCGGGCCGCCGATGACGCCGCCGGCGACGAGGCCGAAGGTAGCGGCTGCGACGGCAATGGTAGCGCCGCTGTCGAGGCCGATGCTTTCCAGGAGCGGGCCAAAGGCCGCTGCCGTACCATGACCGCCGACCATGGGGATGGAACCCGTTGCCAGGCCCAGGAGCGGGCTCAGGTTGAAGGCCATGGCCAGGCCGGAGCCGATGATGTTCTGGAAGACGATTAAAATCGTCGTGACGATGGCCATTTTGAAGACCATGACGCCGCCGCGCTTGATGAGGCTGATGCTGGCCGTATAGCCGACGCTGGTGAAGAAGAGCATCATGCAGATGTTCTGCATGATCGTATCCTGTTCGTACTTCCAGATGCCCTGCGTATATAAGATGCAATTGATGATAGCAAATAAGATACCGCCGACAACGGGCGCCGGGATACAATACTTACGAAGGACGCTGATCTTGACGCGCAAGAAGACGCCGACGTAGTAGACGACGATGGCCGCAGCCAGGGTCTGATAGATATTAAGATTTAAAGACACGCGGAAAACCTCCTTATAATTTTAAAAATACAATACATATCATAACAGATTTTAGGCTGTAAAACAATTGTGAAAATAGGAAAACTTTTTGATTTTTTAGGTATATAGCATATATTATTTTTGAATACCTATAAAAATAGGTGAATGATAATAATCTTGATGGCCTTTGCGCTGATTTTCTTTAGAAAAACAGAATGACTGGACATCGCTGGCCCGCAGGTCCAAGGCCAGTTGTTCCCGGCCCAGCGGCGTCAGTTTGGAAAGGTCCTGGCGGATTTTGGTGATGACTGCCAGCTTGTCCCGGGCGCCTTTCAGGAAGGCTGCGCCCCGGCCGTTGAGGGCCAGGAGGCGGGCGTACTGCGGGCCGGCCTCGTAGGACTGGTCCATGAGTCGGCGGGAGGGCTGCAAGAGGGTATAGGCCCCCATGCGGCACAGGCGGCTGTAGGCATAGCGCCGCGTCTTGATGAGCTTCAGGGCCTGGTCGTAATCGCCGGCTTCGGCGAAGGCGCGGTACCAGCGGTTTTCCAGGCCTTCCGTAAAGGCCGGCAGGCGGCGCAGCTGGTCCGGCGTGAGCAGGCGGTTCTGGCCGGCGACGAAATCGCCGTAACGGCGGTAATCTGTAAAGGCCCCCAAGGTCAGCTGGTCCTGCAGGGACGGGCGGACTCTTTCTACTATATAGGATATATAAGGCTTCTCATCGCCTGGATGGTCGGTCATGGCCTGCCGCAGGGCGGAGGCGCTGGCAAAGGTGGCGCCGAGGCCGGTATCGCCATGGCGGCCCTGGCGGGGCAGGGGAAGGAAGGACAGGGGCCGTTCCTGCTTCAAGAGGGCCCGGGCGTATTCAAAAGCCAGCAGGGCATTGGGCTGCTCCAGGAGCCGGGCCTCGTCGGGGGCCGCTGCCATGAGTGCGTCGGTCCGTGCCTGACCGGCCGAACCTTTTTTGGCCGTCTCCGGGCCGATTTCCAGGGTATCGGCCCGGCGGGCCAGGGAGAGAAAATCCTCGGCCGTCCCCGCCTCGACGCCGCAGGCCAGGGACTGGCAGCCCAGCCGGGCCGCTAAGGTGACGCCGCCCAGGGCAAAGCCCGATGCGCTGGACAGGGCATAGACGGCCGGAAGTTCGATGACGGCATCGGCGCCGCCCTCGATGGCCCAGGCTGCGCGGTGCCATTTATCGAAAAAGGCCGGTTCACCGCGCTGGACGAAGGCGCCGCTCATGATGACGACGATGGCCGCATCGGTCCCGGATAAGCGCCGGACCTGGCGGATGAGATAGGCATGACCGGTATGAAAGGGGTTAAATTCGGCAATGATGGCGACAGCTTCCATAAGACCTCCATAAGTTCTAAAATTCACAATATTGACGCCGAGTATGGCATCACTGTATTTATGGGACGCATTTTTTTATAAAAAGTATAGCTTATTACGTTAAGTATACGGGCGGTATATTGAAACGTCAATGGTGTATACTCGTTAGGGACAAGGGAAGGGGCGAAAGTATTTGCAATTCGTCGCTTTTTTTAGGTGACGCTATAAATCTTTTATGCTATAATGAACCTAGTCTGTAGAAAGCATAAATAGGTGATTGCATGAAAGGATTGAAATTATTAGCAGTTGCGGCCATGACCGCAGCTGTCGTATTGTTGTCCGGATGCGGCAACATGACGATGCTCGAAGAATACAGTTTCGGGTATGTCCAGCTGAAAGCCGGCAATTCGGAAGTGTATGTCATGACGCCGTTCGACCTGGGGCGCGTAAACCGCCAGAATGGTGAAGGCGTGATGTACATTAACAACGATAAGCACATCAATGTCATCGCTGTCTCCGAAACGGCTGGCGAAACGACGCCTGCAGCCATGGCAGAAGAGTACATTGCCATGCTGAAACAGACACCGGATTTTTCTGATCTGCAAACGAAGGTCACCGACGCGGAAGAAAGCGGCCGTAAGGCCACCGTTGTCAACGCTTCCTATACGGAACCGCTCAACGGCCAGCCGGTCAAAATCACTGCGCGGAGTCTCTTCTTTGAAGATAATGGCCAGATATGGCACGTCATGTACATATACAGAGACGGCGATGCCCTGGCTAAAGAAGTAGTTGACCACGTATTTGGCCAGCTCAAATAATTCTAAGACAAATGAAAGAGGGTAAATTTTCATGATCGTATTGGTTGTAAACTGCGGCAGCTCGTCCTTGAAGTACCAGCTCGTCAACATGGACAATGAAGAAGTAATGGCAAAAGGTTTGGTCGAAAAAATCGGCCTTCCCGATTCGCAGCTGACACACAAATGGAATGGCCAGAAAAAAGAAATCAAACAGTCCATTCCGGACCACAAAGTCGCTGTCAAACTTGTCCTCGACATCCTCACCGATGCTGAATGTGGCGTCATCAAATCCATGGATGCCATCGATGCTGTCGGCCACCGCGTCGTCCATGGCGGCGAAGAATTTGCGGCTTCCACGCTCATTACGGATGAAGTCATGAAAGCCTTGGAAAAATGCTCGGCTATGGCTCCGCTCCACAATCCGCCTAACATCATCGGCATCAACGCCTGCAAAGCTATCATGCCTGGCGTTCCCCAGGTCGGCGTCTTCGACACGGCTTTCCATCAGACCATGCCGGCAAAAGCCTTCATGTATGGCCTGCCGTATGAACTCTACACGGAAGACCACATCCGCCGTTATGGCTTCCACGGCACGAGCCATCGCTATGTAGCTGGCGAAGTCGCTAAAGTCATGGGCGTACCGGTCGAAAAACTGCGCATCATCAACTGCCACCTCGGCAACGGTTCTTCCCTGGCTGCCATCAAATATGGCAAATGCGTCGACACGACTATGGGCTTTACACCGCTCGCCGGCGTCCTCATGGGCACCCGCTGCGGCGATATCGACCCGGCTATCGTCCTCAACGTCATGGACAACCACAACCTTTCGACGAAAGAAATGGATACGCTCATGAATAAGAAATCCGGCGTCCTCGGCATTTCCGGCGTATCCAGCGACTTCCGCGACCTCGGCGAAGCAGCTAAGGAAGGCAATGAACGCGCTCAGCTCGCCCTCGACATGTTCCATTATCAGGTCCGCAAAGAAATCGGTGCTTTCGCAGCCGCTATGGGCGGCGTAGACGTCATCACCTTCACGGCTGGCGTCGGCGAAAACGGTATCGAAGACCGTGCTGCCATTGCAGAAGGCCTGGAATACCTCGGTGCTAAACTCGACCCGCAGCGCAACGACGTCCGCGGCAAAGATGCCCTCATCAGCACGGACGATTCGACGGTCAAGATGTACGTCATCCCGACGAACGAAGAAATCATGATCGCCCGCGATACGAAGGAAATCGTATCCAAACAGTAATGACTCAAGTGCGTGCCCGCAGAGGGAGTGAATACGGTGAAACTACTATACTGGGACATTGACGGAACCTTATTGAATACAGGCCGGGCCGGCTTATATGCCATTGAAGAAGTCTTCCATGACCTCAAAGGTACGGACGTGCCCGTGCCCAAAATCGCCGCCGGCGGCCGGACGGATAATTTCATCTGCCAGCAGCTCTTGTACAAAGCGACGGGCATCATGCCGACAGACGAAGAAGTCCACGCTTTTTGCCGGGGCTACGAAAAGAAGCTCCTCAAATGGCTGAAGCGCAAGGCTGACGAAGGCGTCGTCCTGCCTCAGGTAGAAGCGAACCTGGCCTTTTTCCAGCAGTGCAAGGAATATAAGCAACTCCTGCTGACCGGCAACAGTGCCACTGGCGCCCGCATGAAGATGGACGTCTTCGGCCTGTCCCAGTATTTTGATTTCCCTCATTCCGGCTTCGCCTTCAACTATTACTATCGCGATGATCTGGCCCGCAATGCCCTGGCCATTGCCAAGAAAGCCTGGGGCGACGCCATCGAGATGGCTTATGTCATCGGCGATACGCCGTATGACATCCAGTGCGGCAAGGCCATCGGCGCCCGCACGGTCAGCGTGGCCACCGGCCGCTATTCCTATGAGGAACTGGCCCAGTGCGCGCCCTGGAAGTTGCTCCATTCTCTGCCGGAACCGGAAACCTTCCTGAAAATCATCGAAAATTAAGCACACATAGAAAGGGACTGTCGCACGAAGGCTTCGGCTATCATGCGAGGTCCCTTTTTTTGTTTGAGGTTTGATGTTTGATGTAAGGGCCTTTAAATTTAAAACCATCCGCATCAAACATCAAACTTTTAACATCAAACTCGAAAAAGACCCGGACTCATAAGGAGTCCGGGTCTTTTTCGGGTTCTTCGATGCGCCAGGTGTTTTCCAGGACACGGAAATTGAGGCGATGCCATTTTTTTTCGATATCATCCAGTGTTTGTGAAGCAGAATATAACATATTATTTTGTTTTTTAGCCTGCTTTTCCAGCTGGGCGATGCGGACACGCTGCATGGAGATCGTGTCTGCCAGCTCATAGACCTGGAACTGGAGGGCGGCGATCCACAGGAACTCCAGAAGGGCGACGAGAACGACGCACTTCTGGGCCTTGGGGAGACCGCGCCAGGCCTGGCAGAAACGGCGGCGCAGGTGGGAAAGGGCGGCACCGCCCTGCTGTTCCTTTTGGCGGAGCCCGGCCAGGAAGGCCGGGGACTTATGTCTGTCCATGGCGCCTATAAGTTGGAAATGACGCGGGCCTTATTGCGGACGAAGTCGAGCCATAACTGAGCGGCATGGGAGAGGTAGTGGCCCCGTTTCCAGATGACGTAGAGGACGTGCATGATTTCCGGTTCGACCAGGGGACGGACGACGACCGATTCCGATACGCGGGGGTTCGTTTCCTTCGTCGGGCACAGGCGGCTCGGCAGGAGGGCGACGCCCAGGTTGGCCACGACGGTCTGGATCATGAGGTCCCGCTGGCTCGTTTCAAAGACGATCTTCGGCTGGAAGCCGATCTTCTTGCAGTGCTGGATGATTTCATCGTGCAGGTTGAAGTCGTCGCGGTAGAGGACCAACGATTCATTGGCCAGCTTCTTGAGAGGAATCGTCTTTTCCTTGGACAGGATGTTGTCCCGGTGGATGATGACGTTCATCGGGTCCTGGGTCAGGAAGAACGATTCAAAATCCTTTTCCTTCGGCTGCGTGCAGACGATGCCCAAGTCGATGAGGCCTTCCTGGACGCTGATTTCGACTTTCTTCGAGCCGTGTTCGTAGAGATCCAGTTCGATCTGCGGGTATTCCTGCTTGAAGGCGCCGAGGAGGTTGGCGAAGATGGGAGCGCCCGTGATCGGCGGCAGGCCGATGAGGACCGTCCCTTGTTCCAACTTGAATTCGTTTTCGAAGTCCGTCTTCAAGTGTTCGAACATGAAGACGACGCGCTTGGCGTGGGAGAGGAAGATCGTGCCGGCATCGGTGAGTTCGACGGCTTTGGCATTGCGCATGAAGAGGACGACGCCCAATTCTTCTTCCAGGGCTTTGATGGTACGGCTGATGGCGGACTGGGAAATGTGCAGCGTCCGCGCCGCTTTGCTGAATGATTTCTTGTCGGCTACTTCGACAAAGTATTTAAGATGATGAAAATCCATACTAACACCTCCACTAATGGTGTACACCGAGTCGGGCCTTTAATATACACTCGATCGGTATACGTTTACAAAATAGCACTGAATGATGCATAAACTAGCATCACATTCCTATTGAATTTAGCATTACTTAGGCATATAATTAACTTGTAAGAAAAAGTTACAAAGTCGTTCGGTTTGTGATGGTCAGCAAGCTTCAAAAGGCATGTTGGTGTGCAAATCTGTAATATCACTATAATAGTATTACAGATTGAGAATATTAGCAATACTTTTTTTGAATATTGTTGAACCTTCCCACTTTTCATTGCATTTTTTTCAAGGTAGGGACGTGTATGGACGATACGTGAACAAAAGTCATCCATGGAACCTGGGTGATGGTGTCCGCGCCGCCCGTATGAGGATGCAACAGAACGTCTTTATAGCTTTCTTAAGCCTATCAGTATGGTGTTTCCATATTGAAAGTATACTTTTATTTAAGGAGCGTGTTTTATCTATGAGCAAATTTAAAACCATGGATGGTAACGAAGCAGCTGCATGGGTGTCCTATGCATTTACTGAAGTTGCCGCAATTTATCCGATCACGCCGTCTTCTCCTATGGCAGAACATGTCGATGATTGGGCAGCCGCTGGCATGAAAAACATCTTCGGCCACAAAGTCAACGTTGTTGAAATGCAGTCCGAAGCTGGCGCAGCTGGCGCATTCCACGGTTCTTTACAGGCTGGTGCTTTGACAACTACGTACACGGCATCTCAGGGCTTCCTCCTCATGATCCCGAACATGTACAAAGTTGCCGGTGAACTCCTCCCGGGCGTATTCCACGTAGCTGCTCGTGCTTTGGCTAACCATGCACTGAACATCTTCGGTGACCATCAGGACGTTATGTCTGCTCGTGCAACAGGCTGCTGTCTCTTGGCCGAATCCAATGTTCAGGAAGTCATGGATCTCGGTGGTGTCGCTCATTTGGCAGCAATCAAAGGTTCCCTGCCGTTCATCAACTTCTTCGATGGTTTCCGTACTTCCCACGAAATCCAGAAAGTTGAAGTCATGGACTTCGAAAACTTCAAGAAACTCGTTGACTGGGACGCTATCGAAGCATTCCGCAAACGTGCCCTCAACCCGGATCAGCCGGAAATCCGCGGCACTGCAGAAAACCCGGACGTATACTTCCAGCACACAGAAGCTTCCAACAAATTCTATGACGCTATGCCGGATATCGTAGCTGACTACATGGACAAAGTTTCTGAAATCACGGGCCGTACGTACAAACCGTTCAACTACTACGGTGCTCCGGATGCTGAATACGTTGTCGTTTCCATGGGTTCTCTCTCCGACGTCGCTAAACAGACTGTCGAATACTTGCAGAGCCAGGGCGAAAAAGTCGGTGCCATCAACGTTCACCTCTATCGTCCGTTCTCCAACAAATACCTCCTCAACGTTCTTCCGAAAACAGTTAAGAAGATTGCTGTCATCGACCGCACGAAAGAACCGGGCTCCCTCGGCGAACCGCTCTACCTCGATATCGTTGGCTTCGTAACTGAAGAAAACCTCAACATCGACGTTATCGGCGGCCGTACCGGTATGGGCTCCAAGGACGTTCTTCCGGAAGACTTCCTCGCTGTCTTCAAAGAACTCAAGAAAGAACATCCGCTCAACGGCTTCACGTTGGCTATCAACGACGACGTTACCAACCTCAGCCTTCCGCGCGAACCGAAAATGCCGCTTGACACGACTGGCCTTACGTCCTGCAAGTTCTGGGGCTTCGGTTCTGATGGTACTGTCGGCGCTAACAAATCCGCTATCAAGATCATCGGTGACCACACCGACATGTATGCTCAGGCATACTTCGCTTATGACTCCAAGAAATCCGGCGGCGTAACCATTTCTCACCTGCGTTTCGGTACTCGCCCGATCGATATGCCGTACCTCATCGACGCAGCTGACTACATCGCTTGCCATCGTCAGTCCTACATCAAACGTTTTGATGTCCTCCGCGGCATTAAAGACGGCGGCACATTCATGCTGAACTGCACCTGGACTGATGAAGAACTGGAAAAAGAACTTCCGGCTCGCATCAAACGTTCCATCGCTAAACATCATGTTAAATTCTACACCTTGAATGGTGACGCTATTGGTCAGAAACTCGGCCTCGGCACTCGTATCAACATGGTCATGCAGGCTGCATTCTTCGCACTTGCTAAGATCATTCCTATCGATGATGCCGTTAAATACTTGAAAGACTCCATCGTCAAGAGCTATGGCAAGAAAGGCCAGAAAGTCGTTGACATGAACAACGGCGCTGTTGATGCTGGTATCAAAGAATTCCATGAAGTTAACTATCCGGCTTCCTGGGCTGACGCTAAAGACGAAGTCGTCGAAGGCCGCCCGGCTACGAAGTACTTCACGGAAGTTGCAAAACCGATGCTCGAACAGGTTGGCGACGATCTCCCGGTTTCCGCATTTGCTGGCCGCGAAGATGGCACTATGCCTTCCGGCACTGCTAAATTCGAAAAAGCAGGCCCGGCTCTCCACGTTCCTTCCTGGGATGCTGAAAAATGTATCGGCTGCATGCAGTGCTCCTTCGTTTGCCCGCACGCAACCATCCGTCCGGTCCTCACGACTGACGAAGAACTCAAAGCTGCTCCAGCTGGCTTCCAGACGGCTGCTAAAGCTAAATCCGGCAAACAGTATCATGTTTCCATCATCGTTGACCAGCTCGACTGCCTCGAATGCGGTTCCTGCGTAAACGTCTGCCCGGTTCAGGCCCTCACGATGGTTCCGAACACCGACGAAGAACGTCAGAAGATGGATCTCTGGTACTATGGTACGGAACAGGTTGCTCCGAAAGCTAACCCGCAGAACAAGAAGACCGTCATCGGTTCTCAGTTCGAAACTCCGCTCCTCGAATTCTCCGGTGCATGCGCAGGCTGCGGTGAAACACCGTATGTCAAACTCATCACGCAGCTCTTCGGCGATCGCATGATGATTGCAAATGCTACTGGCTGCTCCTCCATTTGGGGTGCATCCGCTCCGGTTTCCCCGTACACCATGAACGCTGCTGGCCATGGCCCGGCTTGGGCAAACAGCCTCTTCGAAGATGCTGCTGAATTTGGTCTCGGCATGTTCCTCGGCGTAGACAAAGTCCGCAAAGACTTGGCTGAAAACCTCGACGCTGCTAAAGCCGTTGCTTCTCCGGAACTCCAGGCTGCACTCAGCGACTGGGCTGCTAACATGAACGAAGGCGAAGGCTCTCGTGAACGCGCTGACAAACTGACAGCTCTCCTCGAAAAAGAAGCTGCTGGCAAACCGGTTCTCGAAGACTTCCTCGCTAAGAAACAGTTCTTCGTTAAACGTAGCCAGTGGATCATCGGTGGTGACGGCTGGTCCTACGATATCGGTTACGGCGGTGTTGACCACGTCCTCGCTTCCGACCACGACGTCAACGTTCTCGTCCTCGATACTGAAGTTTACTCCAACACTGGCGGTCAGTCCTCTAAAGCTACCCCGACTGCAGCAATCGCTCAGTTCGCTGCTGCCGGCAAACGCACGAAGAAGAAGGACCTCGGCATGATGGCTATTTCCTACGGCTATGTATATGTAGCTCAGGTAGCTATGGGTGCTGATAAGAACCAGCTCATGAAAGCTATGACGGAAGCTGAAGCTTACCATGGCCCGTCCCTGGTTATCTGCTACGCTCCTTGCATTAACCACGGCATCCGTAAAGGCATGGGCAAGAGCCAGCTCGAAGAAAAACTCGCTGTCGAATGCGGTTACTGGGATCTCTTCCGTTACAACCCGGATCTCAAAGCTCAGGGCAAGAATCCGTTCAGCCTCGACTCCAAAGAACCGGATTACAGCAAATTCCAGGAATTCTTACAGGGTGAAGTTCGTTATGCTTCCCTTAAGAAAGGCTTCCCGGAAGAAGCAGACGCTCTCTATGCTAAGACAGAAGCAGACGCTAAAGCTCGTCGCGAATCCTATGTACGTTTACAGAAGGGTTTTGAAGACTAATTTGATTGCACTCGCTGCATGAGAATAGAAGAAAGGCCCCGCATGAAGGTTTCGACCCTCATGCGGGGTCTTTTTTTATTGCCATCCCTTATCAATGGGTATATAATAAAGCGTGTTTTTAAGAACCACTTAGAAAGGGGTCTTTCTGTATGTCATCTAAATTGGGTACGTTATGTATTGTCCTAACGGCCATAGCCTTTGGTACGATGGAAATCTCCTTGAAGATTGCCGGGACGGCGTTCACGCCTTTCCAGCTGACCTTTCTCAGGTTCCTCGTCGGCGGGCTGTTGCTCATGCCGCTGGCTATCCGCGATGTGAAGAAGCGCAGCATCCACCTCGATCGTTCCGATTGGGGGTATTTGGCTGTCCTCGGGCTGATCAACATCTGTTTCAGCATGATCTTCTTCCAGATCGGGGTCAACATGGCCAATGCCGGCCTGGCAGCCATTGTCTTCTCCAGTAATCCGATTTTTGTCATGATTTTCTCGTATTTCATTATTCACGAAGCCTTTACCCGCAAGAAGGCCATTACCCTGGTCTTGAGCCTTATCGGCCTGGTCATCGTCGCTAATCCCATGGCTATTATCCGCAGCGGCAATATCGGCTTGCTCGTATCACTGGCAGCTGCCGTTTCCTTTGCCCTTTACACGACGCTGGGGAAACTGCGTATTGAAAAACTGGGCGGCAATGTAGAAAATGCCTTCAGCTTTCTTATCGGCTGCGTCTTTCTGCTTTTCCTCCTCTTGTTCCACGGCGATCCCATTGTGGCCGGTATTGATTCTCATACCGTGTGGTCCCTTATTTACTGTTCCTTAGTCGTCACGGGCTTCGGCTATCTGTGTTTCATGAAGGCCGTCGAACTGACAGGTCCGTCCAATGCGTCCTTTGCCTTCTTCATTAAGCCGATTATCGCCTTGATCTTGTCGGCCATCATCTTGTCGGAACCGATTACGGTCAATGCCGTCGTCGGCTTGGCGCTGATCCTTCTGGGCTGCACCATGGCAGGGCCGATTGAACACTTGCTCTTCCGCCACCATGCTATCGGCGAAATCGAAGGCCGCGAAAACCATCCGGCTTGGATCAAGGAAGATACAGAAAGCCCCTTGGTCATTACGATTTCCCGTGAATACGGCAGCGGCGGCCGCAATATTGGCAAGCTCGTCGCCCGTCAGCTCGGTATCCCGTATTACGATACGGAAATCCTCAATTTGACCCGCAAAGAGCATCCTCAGACCTTCGCTGCTTGGTGCAAAGACCGCAAGCGTCTCCTCGGGCCCTTGCTGACCAAGGTCTATGATGATTACATCCACTATGCATCGGGCTATGAATCGAAGCAGCAGGAAATGTTCCGCGATGAAGCGGAAGTCATCCAGGGCCTGACGGCTGGGAAATCCTGCGTCATCGTTGGCCGCCTGGCCAACTACATCCTGCGCAAACGGCCGAATACGTTCAACGTCTTCATTTCGTCCGACCCGGACTGGGCCATCCAGCGCATCATGCTCCGGGAACACGTCGATGCCGACAAGGCGCGGAAAATCCGCAACCACGTCAATCACGAACGGCGCGACCACTGCATGTACTGCACCGACTCCTATTGGGGCTATGGCGCCAACTACGACTTGAGCCTCAAGTCCAGTGACTACGGCGTCGTCAAGACCGCCGACCTCATCTTGCAGGCCGCTCAGCACCGCCTGACCATCTCCAAAGAGGACATCAACCCCGCAGCCGACCACAACGCCATCTCCACACCGGCGGCAGCGGCCGAATCGTGAGTTTGTAGTAGGGGCTGTCGCACGAAGGTTTTTTCCATCATGCATGGCCCTTTTCTTAAATGCTTGAGGTTTGATGTATGATGTTTGAGGCAATGACTTTTAAAGTTTGTCCCATCCACATCAAACATCAAACTTCAAACTCCAAAAAGCGCTGTCTTTATACGACAGCGCTTTTTTTATACTTCAAATTTAAACAAATCTTAAATTTTCTCAAAATTAACAAATAATGGCAAGGAGCGATAGATTTAGTCTTTATTTTGAGAATAGAAAGTGATAAAATAAGAGATGACTTATTGATAGTGATTATTCCTGAGAATGTGTTGTGATAGCTATGGAGAAACGATGGCAATTCGGCCGTCCGGACAGCGGGCTCATACAGGCTTTGACCGAACAATTACATATCTCTCCGGTCTTAGCACAGGTACTGGCCAATCGCGGCATTGCCGATGCCGGCGAAGCCAGTCATTTTCTTCATGATACCCTGGCCGATATGGCTGACCCTTTTTTGATGAAGGGCATGGACGCGGCCGTGCAGCGGCTGGAACAGGCCATAACCGAAAACCAGCGCATCGTCATCTATGGGGACTATGACGTCGACGGCATTACGTCGACGTCTCTTGTTTATTCCGTCCTCCGCGACCTGGGTGCGTCGCCGCAGTTCTATATCCCTGAGAGGGAGAGCGAAGGCTACGGCCTTAACGAAGGGGCCTTGGACCAGCTGAGCCGGCAGGCGGATCTGCTCATCACCGTCGACTGCGGCATTTCGTCATACGACCTGGTCCGGCAGTTCTCACCGGTCCTGGATATGATTATTACGGATCATCACGAGCCGCCGGACCTGATTCCGCCGGCCCTGGCCGTCCTCAATCCCAAGCAGGACGGCTGCCCTTATCCCTTCAAGGAGCTGGCCGGAGCCGGCGTGGCCTACGTCCTCTGCCGGGCCTTGTGGCAGCATCACTGCCAGGAGGACCTGCCGGGCTATGCTGACCTGGCCGCCTTGGGGACCATTGCCGATCTGGTCCCGCTGACCGGGGAGAACCGCATCCTCGTCCGCCATGGCCTGACGGCTATGAAAGAAGGGAAGCGGATAGGCATCAAAGCTCTCCTCGACGCGTCGAATCTGAGCGGCAGGGACATCACGGCCGGCCGCATCGCCTTTACGGCAGCGCCGCGTCTCAATGCGGCTGGCCGTATCAGCCATGCCACGAAAGGCGTCGAACTGCTCCTGGAGACCGATGCGGCTAAGGCTGCGGCCGATGCGGCCGAACTGAGCCATCTCAACACAGAGCGCCAGGACATCGAGCACACCATTGCCCAGGAAGCCATCGCTCAGATCGAAGGGCAGGGGAGGGGACGCGACGGCGTCCTCATCGCCTATCACCAGGGCTGGCACGTCGGCGTCATCGGCATTGCCGCATCGCGCCTGGTGGAAACGTACTACCGGCCATCCCTGGTCATCACCGTCCGCGACGGCATCGGCAAGGGCTCGTGCCGCAGCATCAGCGGTTTCAATATGTACGAAGCCCTGCAGTATGCCCAGGACCTGCTCATCCAGTTCGGCGGCCACACCATGGCAGCAGGCTTTTCCGTCAAGGCCGAGAATATCGAGGCCCTGCGCCAGCGCCTGCTCGATTATGCCGCAGCCCACATGACGGCGGCTGATTACATCCCCTTGGTCCACATCGACAAGGAACTGGAACCGGCGGAGGTGACGCTGGACCTCATTGCCGAACTGGCCCGCCTGGAACCGTATGGCATGGGCAACAGCCGGCCCGTCTTTTCCCTGACCGGGGCGGTGGTAGAAGAAATCCGGCCCATCGGCCGGGAAAAGCAGCACGTCCGCCTCGTCGCCCGCGGAGCCGACAGGACGCGCCTTTCCGGCGTGGCCTGGTCCCAGGCCGGCCTGTGTGACGCCATCGTCGAAGGCGATGTCATCGACGTGGCCTTCCAGCTCGAACGGAACGACTTCAATGGCCTGTCGTCGCCGCAGCTGGTCATCCAGGACGTCCACCTGCCCCATCGCCATATCGTCCTCAATCGGGCGGTCATGGTCGATATCTACATGGCCCTCAAGAAGTGCATCCCCGACTGGGGCATGCCGGTCTGGCAGGTCCGCCGCCGTCTGGCTGCGGCCCAGGGGGACTGCTACGACGTCCACACCATTTATGCTGCCATCGTCGTCCTGCGGGAAATCGGCGTCCTCAAAGTGCGCCATGATGACGACGGCCCAGCTTATTATTTTCCTATCCTTGCGGGGAAAATGGATCTCCATGCGTCGCCGACGTATGAATTGTACTGCAAGGAGTAAGGAGGTCTTCATATTATGGAATTTAAAGATAAAGATGTCGAATTTAAACACCTCATCGATACGATACATTCGTATTTGCCTAAGGCCAAATGCGATGATGTGACCAAAGCCTACCAGCTGGCCGAAGAGGCCCATAAGGACCAGCGCCGCGTCAGCGGGGAGCCGTATATCCTGCATCCCCTGGCGGTGGCACAGATACTGGCAGATATGAAAATAGACACGACGACCATTACGGCGTCGCTCCTCCACGATGTCGTCGAAGATACGTCGTATACCCTGGACGACCTCAAGAAGATGTTCGGCAAGGAAGTGGCCTTCCTCGTCGACGGCGTCACCAAATTGAGCCGTCTCAATTACCGTACCAAAGAAGATCAGCAGCTCAACAGCATGCGCAAGATGTTCCTGGCCATGGCCAAGGACGTGCGCGTCGTCGTCATCAAGCTCGCCGACCGCCTGCACAACATGCGGACCCTGCGCTACATGCGCAGCGACAAGCAGAAGCGCATCGCCCAGGAAACGCTGGAAATCTTTGCGCCCCTGGCCCACCGCTTGGGGATCTTCAATATCAAATGGGAACTGGAAGATCTGTCCTTCCGCTATCTCGAACCGGATAAATACTATGACCTCGTCGACCAGATGAAGCAGAAGCGCCACGTCCGCGAAGAAATCGTCAACGAAGCCATCGACGTCCTCAAGAAGGCCCTCGACGAAGCCCATATCCATTGCGAAATCAACGGCCGGCCCAAGCATTTTTACAGCATTTATAAGAAGATGAAGAAAGATAACCGCGACTTGAGCCAGGTCTATGACCTTTTCGCCATCCGCGTCATCGTCGACGACGTCAAGGACTGTTACGGCGTCCTGGGCATCGTCCACAGCCTGTGGAAGCCCTTGCCGTACCGCTTCAAGGACTACATCGCCATGCCCAAGCCCAATAACTATCAGTCCCTGCACACGACGGTCATCGGGACGCGGGGGCAGCCCGTCGAGATCCAGATCCGCACCTGGGAAATGCACCGCATCGCCGAATACGGCGTCGCCGCCCACTGGCGGTATAAAGAAGGCAACCAGACGGCCAATAAGGACGCTTTCGATGAAAAGATGGGCTGGCTGCGCAACCTCCTGGAATGGCAGGATACGAGCAATCCCAAGGAATTTGTCAATGCCCTCAAGCTCGATGCTTTTTCCGACGAAGTCTTCGTTTTTTCGCCGCGGGGCGATGTCATCGACCTGCCCCAGGGGGCTATTCCCATCGACTTCGCCTACCGCATCCATACCGACGTCGGCCACCGCTGCGTCGGCGCCAAGATCAACGGCAAGATCGTCCCCTTGGATTATAAATTGAAGAACGGCGACATCGTCGAAATCATTACGTCCAAAGTGGGCAAGCCCAGCCTGGACTGGCTGAACATCGTCGGCAGCTCCGAAAGCCGCTCGAAGATCCGCAGCTGGTTCAAGAAGGAAAACCGCGAAGAAAACATCGCCAAAGGCCTGGATGCGCTGGAACGGGAATGTAAGCGCCTGGGCCATGACTGGAAAGCCCTCAACGTCGGCGGCCGCCTGGGCCGCGTGGCCAAGCAGATGAATGCCGGCTCCGAAGACGACCTGGTCGCCGCTGTCGGTTACGGCGGCTTTGCCGTCAATACGGTCCTCATCAAGCTCCTGGAACTGCACAAGAAAGACCTGCAGAAGCAGGAAGAAAAGACCAACAGCCTGGCAGCCCTGGAAAAACTCAAGACCAAGAAGCCTGTCAAGCACAACGGCACGGGCATCCTGGTCAAAGGCGAACCGGGCCTCTTGGTCCGCCTGGCCAAGTGCTGCAGTCCTGTACCGGGCGACCCCATCATCGGCTTCATCACCCGCGGCCGCGGCGTCTCCGTCCATCGCGCCGACTGCCCGAATGTCACCCACGGCCAGAATGACGTAGACCGCCTCATCGACGTCGAATGGGATTACGACGGCAACGAACGCTTTGAAGTGAACATGGAAATCGTCGCCTACGACCGCACGGGCATCATGGCCGAAATCATGGCCACCCTGGCGGAAATGAAGATTTCCATCCTCAGCGTCAACGCCAAGACCAGCGATACCAAGAACGTCACCATCCACATGGGCATCAGCATCAAGGACCTGGCCCAGTTCGAATTTGTCGCCACCAAGATACGCCGCCTGAAGGATGTCTATGCCGTCGAACGCTATACGGGAGGGAGCCAGGCATGAGAGCTGTCGTACAAAAGACCTTGAAGTCCTCTGTGACGTCGGACGGCGTCTTGGCAGGGCAGGCCGGCAGCGGCCTGACGGTCCTCCTGGGCGTGTCCGTCAAGGATACAGACGATGACGTCCGCTACCTGGCCGATAAGATCGTCCACTTGCGGATCTTTGAAGATGACCAGGGGAAACTCAATCACTCCCTCCTCGATGAAGGCGGGGAGATGCTGGTCATTTCGCAATTCACCTTGTACGGCGATGCCCGCCACGGCCGCCGTCCCAGTTATATCGAAGCGGCCAGGCCTGAACAGGCTGAAGCCCTGTACAATCAGTTCGTCGACGCTGTCCGCGCCTTCGGGGTACCCGTGGCGACAGGCCGTTTCCGGACCCACATGGTCGTATCCCTGGAGAACGACGGGCCCGTGACCATCCTCTTGGACAGCCAGAAAACCTTTTAAGGGGGAAATGTGTATATGAGCATGAAATATATCAATATGGAACTCGGTCCTATCATGACCAATTGTTATATCGTCTACGATACGGATACGAAAGACGCCATGGTCGTCGACCCGGCCTGGGACTATCCGGCCATCGACAAGGCCCTGACCAGCCATGGCCTGACGCTGCGGTTCATCTTCCTGACTCACGGCCATGCCGACCATATCGGCGCCCTGCAGGAACTGCGCCAGCGCAAGAATGTACCGGTCTACGTCGGCGCCGGCGATGCCGACCTCATTTCCAATTCGCACAACAACCTGTCCCTGTTCATGGGCCAGGCCATCGAATGTACGTCGGCCGACCACCTGGTCAAGGACGGCGATGAACTGACCCTGGGGAACCTGCACTTCACGGTCCTGGAAACGCCGGGCCACACGCCGGGCGGCCTCAGCCTGTACGGCGAAGGCGTCGTCTTTTCCGGCGACACACTGTTCCGCTATTCCGTCGGCCGTACTGACCTCTACGGCGGTTCGTCGAAGACCTTGCTCCACAGCCTGGAAACGAAGCTCATGACCTTGCCCGACAATACGCTGGTCCTGCCCGGCCATGGCCCGGCCACGTCCATCGGTGACGAACGGCGGGGCAATCCCTTCCTGGACGGAGGCTGGTAAACCATGACTGCCTATAAGGGAGCGGAATTTTGGATGCGCGTCACCCTGGCCGTCCTGGCCGGGGCCTTGTTCCTGACGGTCCACGCCGTCTACTGGCCCGTCGTCATCTCCCTGATCCTGACATTCATCCTCATGCCGATACGCGATGGCGTCATCAAGGGACTGCGCCGCCTTACGGGACGCCAGGTACCCATCGATATAGCCATCCTCATTTCCTTCGTCATCCTCATCGTCATCGTGACGGTCATTACCAACAGCATCGTCAAACCGCTGGTCGTCCAGGTCAATTTACTGGCAGCCAACTTCAACGATTTGGTCAGCCAGACGGCGGCTCTGGTGACGCAGCTTGAAAATGAGCAGACCCAGTTCTATATTCCCGACCAGGTCAAGAAGATCATCAACGACGCCTTCGTCAAAGTCGGCAATTACGGCATCGACGGCATTACCAACCTCATCCAGTCGGTCTTTGCCATTGCCGGGACAGTCGTCGAATTTTTCGTCGTACCGATCATTACCTTTTATTTCATGAAAGACGGCGGCCATATGGTCAGGATTTTCGTCGACATCTTCCCCGAAAGTTACCGCAGCCACCTGGCCGGGCTCTTCCAGGAAATACAGCACGTCCTGAGCCGTTACATCCGCGGCCAGATCCTCATGAGCTGTATCATTGCGACGCTGACCTTCCTCGGCATGTGGGCTATGGGCGTACCTTATCCCATGGTCATCGGACTTTTGGCGGCCATTACCGAATGGATCCCCATCGTCGGGCCTATCGTCGGCGCCGTGCCGGCCATCCTGCTCAGTGCGACAGTCAGCCTGTCCCTGCCGATCAAAGTCATCATCTTCTATATCGTCATCCAGCAGATCGACAGCCACCTCATCATGCCTCAGGTCATGGGGGCCGTCATCAGCCTGCATCCGGTCGTCATCGTCATCGCCCTGCTCATCGGCGGGACCCTCTTTGGCGTAGCCGGCATGATCCTTACTGTCCCGGTGACGGCAGTGCTACAGATTCTGTGTAAACATTTATGGTTCTACAATACATATAAAGAAAAGGCGATGAAGCACAATGGAAACAACGAAAACAGAAACCAATAAAAAAGAAATCATGGAAACCATGATGAAGCGCATGAAAGAAAAGATCAAGTTCAAGAAGTGCAAGATGACTTCCCAGCGTCAGATCATCCTGCGGGCCTTCGTCGAAAGCCCGATCCGCCACATGAGCGCCGAAGAAGTCTTCGAACTCGTCAAGAAGACGGCGCCCGACATCGGCCTGGCTACGGTCTACCGGACGCTGGACCTGTTCACCCAGATGGACCTCTTGAAGAAACTCGACTTCGACGACGGCTGCAGCCGCTACGAATTGAATGACCGCGACAATGAAGGCCATTTCCATCATCACCTCATCTGCCTGGGCTGCGGCAAGGTCTGGGAATGTGAAGACGACCTCCTGGAAACACTGGAAACGATCCTGGAAAAACGCCTCCACTTCCACACCGTCGACCATCAGCTGAAAGTCTATGGCTACTGTGAAGACTGCCAGAAGAAGCGGGCAGAAGAAGCGGCCAAGGAAGCAGCTGCGAAAGAAGCGGAATAACATGTCTGTCCAGACCTATACCTATGACGGGCCCGAGGGGCTCCACGCCCTGGTCGGCCAGGTCATGGCGTCGCTGGGCTATGTCGGCGGCCGGGAAATCCGCGACGTCGGGGCGGCCGTTACCGTCCGCGATGACGGCGGCCACCTCTATCTGAGCTGTACCTTCCAGGATGGCGGGGAACCCTGGTTCTCTGAAGCCCGCCTCTTGCCAGGGGTCCGGGCACGGGACGCCCTCAAGGACTGCCTCATCCACTGGCACAACCGCTTTTCCGGCCATGGCCCGGGTCCGTGGGGGACGCTCATCGGCGTGCGGCCGACGAAGCTGGTCCACCACCTGTTCGACCAGGGCTTTACTGACGACCAGGCCGAAAAAGCCTTGCAGACGTCGTATCACGTCGCGCCGGCTACGGCCCGGGACCTGGTGGCCATGGCCCGCCTGCAGCGGCCTTACGTGACCTGTCGGGGGCGGAAATTGGCCTTATACGTCGGCATCCCTTACTGCCCCAGCCACTGCCTGTACTGTTCCTTCCCGTCGCGCCTCATCGGCAGGGAAGGGGAGGCAGCGCTTACGGCTTTCCGCGATGCCGTCCTGGCCGATCTCGACGACCTGGCCGACTTGTGCCGGACCTATGACCTGGAAGTGACGTCGCTCTATGTCGGCGGCGGGACGCCGACGTGCCTGCCCCTGCCGGTCCTGGAAGCGATGATGACGCGGCTGGCCCGGAATTTCCCGGAAGCCCGCGAATGGACGGTCGAAGCGGGCCGTCCTGATACGGCGACGCCGGACATGCTGGCCATGCTCCGCAAGGCCGGCGTCGACCGCATCAGCGTCAATCCCCAGACCCTGCAGCAGCACCTCCTCGATGCCCTGGGCCGGCGCCATAGCGTCGAAGCGATTTACACCATGTATGAAAACTGCCGGAAGCTGGGATTTTCCGTCATCAATATGGACTTCATCGCCGGCCTTCCCGGGCAAACCGTGGCGGATATGCAGGAAAATATGGAAATTGTTTGCAAACTGCACCCGGAAAATGTTACAATTCATACGTTAGCATTAAAAAAACGGGCTCCTTTGTTCCATCATGAATTGCGGGCTTCTATTCCGCCTGCCGAAGAAACGGGCCGCATGGTCCGCCTCTGTCAGTCCATCCTGACCGGCAGCGGCTATGTGCCCTATTATATGTACCGTCAGAAGTACATGGCAGCCAGCTTCGCCAATATCGGCTACGCCCTGCCGGGCAGCGTCAGTGCCTATAATATTGAAATGATGGAAGAGCGGCAGTCCGTCCTGGCAGCCGGACCGGGCGGGGCGACGAAGTTCCTCTGCCGCGACGGCCACACCTTGGAAAAGGTGTATATGCCGAAAGATGTCGATGCATATGTGCAGGCGCTGGCTGAGAAAATGGCCCAGCGCCGCCGTTTGTGTGCTATCATATACGGAAAAGAGGATGTTTAAATGGCAATTACTGCACCGAGAGGCACGCAGGATTTCCTGCCGGAACAGACGGCAGAGTGGCAGCTGCTGGAAGCCAAGATCCGCCAGATCTGCTCGCTCTATGGTTTCGGCGAAATCCGCACGCCTATGTTTGAAAGTACTGAATTATTTTTACGCGGCATCGGGGAAACGACAGACGTCGTCACCAAGGAAATGTATACCTTTGAAGACCGCGGCGGCCGCAGCATGACCCTGCGCCCGGAAAATACGGCTTCCGTCGTCCGGGCCTTCCTGGAACATAAGCTCTACGGCGACCCGCAGGTCCACAAGTTTTACTACATGGGGCCCATGTTCCGTCATGACCGTCCCCAGGCCGGCCGCTATCGCCAGTTCACCCAGTTCGGCGTCGAAGAAATCGGCTCCAAGGACCCGGCTGTCGATGCCGAAATCATCGCCATGGCCTTCCAGCTCTTCCGGGAACTGGGCCTGAACGATCTGGTCCTGCACCTCAACTCTGTCGGCTGCCCGAAATGCCGTCCTGTCTATCGCCAGAAGCTCCTCGATTTCTTTGCCGATAAACGGGATCAGCTCTGCGACGACTGCAACGAACGGCTGGAAAAGAATCCGCTCCGCGTCCTCGACTGCAAAGAAGACGGCGAAAAAATGATGCAGATGGGCGTACCCTTGATTACAGATAATCTCTGCGACGATTGCAAGGAACATTTCCACAAAGTCCAGGAATATCTGACAGCCATCGGTATTCCCTTTACCCTCGACCCGCGCCTGGTCCGCGGCCTCGACTATTATACCAATACGGCCTTTGAAATCATGTACGCTCCCTTGGGCGCACAGAGCACGGTCTGCGGCGGCGGCCGCTACGACGGCCTCATCGAAGAAGTCGGCGGTCCGTCGACACCGGGCATCGGCTTTGCTATCGGCATGGAACGGCTGCTCCTGACCTTGAAGGAACAGGGCCTCTTGCCGCCGGTCGAAAAGAAACAGCCCGTCTTCATCGTCGCCCTCGGCGATGCTGCCAAGACCAAGGCCTTCGAACTGCAGCAGCAGCTCCGCGAAAAGGGCCTCTATGCTGAAATCGACCTCTTAGGCCGCAGCATGAAGGGCCAGATGAAATCGGCCAATAAGCTCCATGCCGATTACACGGTCATCATCGGCGAAGATGAATTAGCCGCCGGTGAAGCCCAGGTCCGCAATATGGCCAGCAAAGAACAAGTCAGCGTTCCCCTTGATGGGATTGTTGCATATATGGAAACACACAAGAAGGGATGATTTACGAATGGATACAATGGAAGGTTTACACCGCTCCCAATACTGCGCTGAAGTAAGTGAAGCGGACAACGGCAAAGAAGTCGTCTTGACCGGTTGGGTAGAACGCCGCCGCGACCACGGCGGACTGATCTTCATCGATCTCCGCGACCGTACGGGCATCGTACAGGTCGTCGCTTCGCCGGATTATGAAAAGGTTTCTTTCGATAAAGCAGAACAGGTACGTACAGAATACGTCCTGGCTGTACGCGGTATCGTCCGCATGCGTGATAAAGATACGATCAACCCCAAGATGAAGACGGGCACTATCGAAATCCGCTGCGAAGAACTGCGCATCCTCAATTCGTCCAAGACACCGCCGTTCTACATTGAAGACAACATCGACGTCGACGAAAAGATACGCCTGAAATACCGTTACCTCGACTTGCGTCGTCCGGAAATGCAGAAGAACCTCATTATGCGCCATAAAGTAAAACATGCCATGCGGACGTTCCTCAACGAACACGGTTTCATCGACATCGAAACGCCGGAACTCTGCAAGAGCACGCCAGAAGGCGCTCGTGACTACCTCGTACCGAGCCGTGTCAACGAAGGCAAATTCTATGCGCTGCCGCAGTCGCCGCAGATTTTTAAACAGCTGCTCATGATTTCCGGTATGGACCGCTACTACCAGATCGCCCGCTGCTTCCGCGATGAAGACTTGCGCGCCGACCGCCAGCCGGAATTTACTCAGCTCGACATGGAAATGTCCTTCATGGACCAGGAAGAAATCCTGACCCTCGTCGAACAGATGGTACACTACATCTTCAAAGAAACGTTGGGCCACGACGTCCAGCTCCCGATCCACCGCATGACCTGGGACTACGCCATGGCAAACTACGGCTCTGATAAGCCGGACCTGCGCTTCGACATGAAGTTCACCGACATTACAGAACTTGTCAAGGATACGGACTTCAAAGTCTTCCGCAACGTCATCGATAACGGTGGTCAGGTCAAAGCCATCAACGTCAAAGGTGACGCTGATATTCCCCGCCGCGAACTGGACGGCCTCGTCGAATACGTCAGCCACTACGGCGCAAAAGGCCTGGCCTGGATCGGCTTCCTCGAAGACGGCACGCTTAAATCGCAGATCAAGAAGTTCTTTGGTGAAGATAAGCTCCGCGAAATCGGTAAGGCCTGCGGCGCTGAAAAAGGCGACTTGGTCCTCATGATCGCCGATAAACCGAAAATCGTCGCAGCCGCTCTGGGCGAACTGCGTAAAGAAATGGCCCGCCGCATGAATCTCATCGACGAAAACGAATTCGCCTTTACGTGGGTCGTCGACTTCCCCATGTTCGAATACAGCGAAGAAGAACACCGCTATGTTGCTATGCACCATCCGTTCACAGCTATGCGCGATGAAGACCTGGACAAACTGGAAACAGACCCGGCTCACGTCTATGCCAAGGCCTATGACCTGGTCCTCAACGGCATCGAACTCGGCGGCGGCTCCCTCCGTATCTACCAGCCGGACGTACAGCAGCGCGTCTTCAAGGCCATCGGCCTGACACCGGAAGAAGCAGAACAGAAATTCGGCTTCCTCCTCCGTGCCTTCGAATACGGTGCACCGCCCCACGGTGGCCTGGCCTTCGGCCTGGACCGCATGATCATGCTCATGCTCAAACGCAAGTCCATCCGCGACGTCATCGCTTTCCCGAAGACCCAGAACGCTATCGACCCCATGAGCGAAGCTCCGTCGACAGTTACCAAAAAACAGCTGCATGAACTCCACATCCAAGTAGAAGAAGACTTGGTAAGTAAATAACGAGATGAAAAAAAGCTTGTCGTATAACGGCAAGCTTTTTTTCGTGGCTCGTGGTTCGTGATTCGTGGCTTGTGGTTCGTGGCTCGTGATTCGTGGCTCGTGGTTCGTGGCTCGTGATTCGTGGCTCGTGGCTCGTGGTTCGTGATTCGTGGCTTGTGGTTCGTGGCTCGTGATTCGTGGCTCGTGGTTCGTGGCTCGTGATTCGTGGCTCGTGGCTCGTGGCTCGTGATTCGTGGCTCGTGGCTCGTGGTTCGTGGCTCGTGATTCGTGGCTCGTGGCTCGTGGTTCGTGGCTCGTGGTTCGTGGCTCGTGGTTCGTGGCTCGTGGTTCGTGGTTCGTAGGGGCCGTCCCAAAGGGCGGCCCGCTGTGATATTTGACCACAGCCCGTTCTGGTATTATGGTGAGCCTTTCTTCGGACTCCGATGCAGCTTCGCCGCGACAGACTCATGATTGTATTACGACCAAGTGTTGTCCGTCATAAATTCCGGTTGTGTACAGGATTCAGGCGGGACGCCTTGACAGGACGTCCCCTACGGTATCGCAGACAGGCGATGAAAAAATGAACGCTGGCCGTAAATGGCAGCTCGCAAAAATATACGGCCTGTGGTCATGTGAGTAAGGGTCCGTCCTGATAAGGAAGCCCGTGTGTGGGAATCCCGTAAATCGCTTCGTGGCTAGCAATCAGCCGTCAGCCGCGGTCCCATGGACCGCTTTCGTAGGGGCCGTCCCAAAGGGCGGCCCGCTGTGATATTTGACCACAACCCGTTCTGGTATTATGGTAAGCCTTTCAGGTGCTACTATGCGGACGCGATTGGTTTACGAGCCACGAACCACTAACACACATATTGACAAATGTCAATGTGTGCGTTATACTCTAACCATAGATTGATAAACTTCGATATGAAAGGAGGCATCGTGATGGACGAAAGGGAAGCAGTCCGCGTTTTTAAAGCCTTGGGCGATGAAAAACGCCTGCGCATTTTGTCGCTCCTGCGGCAAGGGGAACGGTGTGCCTGTGTACTCTTGGAACACTTGAACTTGTCCCAGCCGACGCTGTCCCATCACATGAAGATTCTTTGCGAGGCCCGGCTGGTCACAGGCCGCAAAGAAGGGAAGTGGGTCTATTATTCCCTCAATACGGCGCAAGCCCCGGTCCTGGAACAGGCCGTACACGACTTATTTCAACTCAGTGCCGTGCCGGCAGAGGACGAAGCCTGCCATTGCCAGTAAGGCAGGTTTCTTTTTTAGCTAATACATTGATAAATGTAAATATATGAATTTTTTAGGAAGTCTTTTATGATGAAACATATGGAAATCTTTGAACAAGCAATGTGCTGCCCGACCGGTCTCTGCGGTCCTTCTATCGACCCGGAACTCTTGCGCGTATCGACCGTTTTGGACACGCTCAAACAGCATGGCATCGACGTCGGCCGCTATAACTTGACCAGTGCGCCTTTGAAATTCGTCCAGACGAAGGCCGTTACGGACTTCCTCCAGCACCACGGCCCGGAAGACCTGCCCCTCATCCTCGTCGACGGCGCCGTCCAGTTTGCCGGCCGCTATCCGACGAATGATGAATTTGCCAGCCTCATCGGCTTCGACCCGGCCATCCTCGAAGCAGCCCAGGCTGCTGGGGAAAGCTGCTGCTGCGGCGATAGCGCCGAAGAAACGGCTTCCTGCTGCTGCAGCGATGCACCGGCTGAAAGTGAAGCTTCTTCCTGTTGTTGTGGCGATGCACCGGCAGAACCGGAAAGCTCGTCGTGCTGCTGCGGAGGTGACTGCAAGTGATCCTCTATGATCCCTTTCGCGTCGTCCAGACGAAATACCTCTTCCTGACCGGCAAGGGCGGCGTCGGCAAGACGTCTGTCGCCTGTGCTACGGCTGTCGCTCTGGCCGATGCCGGGAAGAAGGTCCTGCTCATCAGTACCGACCCGGCGTCGAACCTGCAAGACGTCTTTTCTATGGAACTGACTAACAAGGCTACGGCCATTGACGCCGTGCCTAATCTGGCTGTGGCCAATCTGGATCCGGTCCAGGCCGCTGCCGAATATAGGGAAAGCGTCATCGGCCCTTATCGCGGCCTTTTGCCGGAAGCAGCCCTGCGCAACATGGAAGAACAGCTGTCCGGCTCTTGTACTGTAGAAATCGCCGCCTTCAATGAGTTCACCAATTTCCTCACCGACGAAACCGTCGCCCGCGATTACGACCACATCCTTTTCGATACGGCGCCGACAGGCCACACCCTGCGCATGCTGCAGCTGCCGTCGGCGTGGAGCCAGTTCATCCAGAAGAGCAAACACGGCGCGTCCTGCCTGGGCCAGCTGTCGGGGCTGGAATCGCGGAAAGAACTGTACAAGCAGGCCGTCCAGACCCTGGCCGACGGGGCTCAGACGACGATGCTCCTCGTCGCCCGTCCCGATAGCCTGCCCCTGAAAGAAGCGGCGCGGGCGTCGAAGGAACTGGCCGCCCTGGGCATTGCCAACCAGCAGCTCATCATCAACGGCCTCCTGCCTTCCTACGATGACGATGCGACCAAGACCTTATATGAAAAGCAGCAGGCTGCCTTGCAGGCCATGCCTGGGGCTATTTCCGATTTACCGCGTTTCCAGATTCCCTTGCGGACGTACAATATCACCGGCTTGGACCACGTCCGGGCCCTGCTCAAAGGGGAAGTGAAGGAAGCGGCGACGGAACTGACGCTGGAATGGGTCCAGCCCCTGCAGGCCGTCATCGACGATTTGGAAAGCAGCCATCGCAAGGTCATCTTCACCATGGGCAAAGGCGGCGTCGGTAAGACGACTGTCGCCGCAGCCATCGCCTTGGGCCTGGCCCGCCGCGGCCATCGCGTCCACTTGACGACGACCGACCCGGCCGCCCATTTGCAGTATATCGTCAGCCAGACGGACAACCTGACCTTGAGCCATATCGACGAAGGGGAAGAGCTGAGAAAATACCAGGATGAAGTCCTGAACCAGGCCAAAGCCAACGGCCTGGGCCCGTCGGACCTGGCCTATATCGAAGAAGACCTGCGTTCGCCGTGCACCCAAGAAATTGCCGTCTTCCACGCCTTTGCCGATATCGTCGAAGCCGCCGACGACCAGATCGTCGTCATCGACACGGCGCCGACAGGCCATACGCTGCTGCTCCTGGAATCGACGGAAAGCTACGATAAGGAAATCCGCCGGACCCATGGCTCGACGCCGCCGTCGGTACAGCACTTGCTGCCGCGTCTGAAAGGGAAGGAAACGGAAGTCGTCATCGTCACCTTGCCCGAAGCGACGCCGGTATACGAAGCCCTGCGCCTGGAAGCGGACCTGAAGCGGACCAAGCTGCGCTCGAAGTGGTGGGTCATCAACAAGTCCTTTTATCAGGCCAAGACGACGAGCCCTTTGTTAAAGGCCAAAGCCTCGCATGAAATCCCTTGGATCAACAAAGTCGATGAACATACAAAAGGCCACACGGCCCTCATCGCCTGGCGCCCAGATGAAGTCCGCGGCGACGTCCTAGGGACGTTGTAGCTTGTATTTCAATTTATCTGTTTATAGGAGGTTCCTTATCATGGAACATGAATCACAGACCGGCATCAGTTTTTTTCAGCGCTATCTGACCCTTTGGGTTTTGTTATGCATGGTTGTCGGCGTAGCCATCGGGTATGCCCTTCCGGCTGTCCCGGCCTTTTTAGATACGTTACAGGTCATGGGGATTTCCATTCCCATTGCTATTTTGATTTGGGTCATGATTTACCCGATGATGATGAAAGTCGACTTTCAGAGCATCAAAGCCGTAGGACGCCAGCCTAAAGGCCTGTTCGTCACGTGGATTGCCAACTGGCTCATTAAGCCGTTTACCATGTATGCCATTGCCTGGTTCTTCCTTTTTGTCCTTTTCAGTTCCTGGATTCCGACAGATCTGGCTCGTCAATACTTAGCTGGAGCCGTACTGCTCGGTGCGGCTCCCTGCACGGCCATGGTTTTCGTCTGGAGTACCCTGGCCAATGGGAATCCGGCCTATACCGTCATCCAGGTTGCGACGAATGACTTGATCATCCTCATCGCTTTCGTACCTATCGTCAAGTTCCTCTTAGGCGTTTCACAAGTCACGGTGCCTTATAGTGTCCTCTTTGTCAGTATCTTTCTGTTCGTCGTCATTCCCTTGGCAGGCGGTATCCTGACTCGGATGACAGTAGTTAAGCGAAAAGGCCTCGATTATTTTGAACAGCACTTTGTCCACAAATTCGATTCGGCAACGACTTGGGGCCTGTTACTGACGCTGGTCATTATCTTCAGCTCTCAGGCCCAGGTCATCTTATCGAATCCGCTTCACATCGTGCTCATCGCCATTCCGCTGACAGTGCAGACTTTCCTCATCTTCTTCCTTGCCTACGGAGCCTGCCGGCTGCTGAAACTGCCCTTTGACATTGCCGCCCCGGCTGGCTTCATCGGTGCTTCTAACTTTTTTGAATTAGCCGTTGCCGTAGCCATCGCCCTGTTTGGTGTTACCAGCCCGGCAGCCCTGGCGACGACTGTCGGCGTCCTGACGGAAGTCCCGATTATGCTGACCCTGGTCCGTATCGCCTTAGCTACCAGAAACTAATTTATAGCTACGAACGGCCGCCCCACGTGGTCGCCCCTACAGAAACCCCATCCACGAACCATGAGCTACGAGCCACGAACCACGAACCACGGGATTCCCACAAGCGGGCCGCCTTTACAGGACGGCCCCTACGAGCCACGAACCACGAGCCACGAACCACGAGCCACGAGCCACTAAAAAAGCGGCTGTCTTCAAAGGACAGCCGCTTTTTCCTATTTCCCTTCGTAATAATACCGCGTCCACATGACGACTTCCGACAGGGACGGGTGAGGCGTCATGGTTTCGCTGAAGGTATAGACCGATTTGGGGTCGAGGGTCCGCGTCAGCGGTTTGGCCCGCAAGGCCTGGGCCGTAGGCGATGCAATGTCTTCATGGATCGGATGGATGACGTGGGTGCCGCTCATGAGGTTATTGATGAAAGGCTGGATGAGGATGGACGCTTCGGGGCCGATGATGTGGGCGCCGAGGATGAATTTCGTCTTCTTGTCGACGACCAGTTTGATGAAGCCGTCGTCTTCGTCACCCGGTTCATAGCCCATGGCGTAGCCTTTGGCCGATGATGAATAGTGGTTGATGGCCCGTTCGACGTCGTAGCCTTTCTTCAGGGCCTGGTCTTCCGTCAGGCCGACGTGAGCCGCTTCAGGATAGGTGTAGGTGACGGCCGGTACTGCATCGTAATCGGCCCAGCGCCATGTTTCCGGGGCGTTTCCGGAAAAGAGGTTGTGCGCCAGGATTTCCGCTTCGTAATTGGCCTTGTGGCGGAAGGGGGCCATGCCGTTGACGTCGCCCAGGGCCCAGATATTCTCAGCCGTCGTTTCCAGAAATTCGTTCGTTTCGATGTAGCCGCGCTTGTCCAGGCGGACGTCGGTATTTTCCAGGTGCAGCAGTTCCGTCATGGGCCGGATGCCCGGGGCGACCAGGATTTCTTCAGCTGCCACTTCGCCTTCTTCGCCGGTCGTGCGGTCGCGGAAGGACAAGACCTTCAGGCCGTCGCGCTGGCTGACGGAAACCGTGTCTTTATTGAGGCGGATATCCATGCCGTAACGCTGGAACTGCTTGAGGATGAACGCCGATACAGCCGGGTCTTCCTTGGGTAAGAGGCGGACATTGTGCTGGACCATAGTGACCTTGGTGCCAGCCGCATCGAAGACGTGGGCGAATTCACAGCCAATCGGGCCGCCGCCGATGATGATCAGGCTCTGGTAGGGCTTTTTCGGATATGACGGGCCAAAGAACGATTCCGACGTCACATAGCCCGCTTCTGCCAGGCCCGGCAGGGCGGGGATATTCGTCCGGCCGCCAGTGGCGATGAGAACCTTGTCGCCCGTCAAGGTGGCGCTGGTGCCGTCATTCAAGGCGATGGCGACCGTGTGATTGTCGACGAAAGACGCCGTGCCGTTGAAGGTGTCGACGTTGGGGAACTGGTCATAATAACCTTGAATGGCCGGGCTTTCATCGATCTTTTCCCACAACCGCTTCGATAACATATCCCAGTCCAGGCGGACGTTGTCAGCCAAGACGCCGATGCGGCTCCCTTCGCGGATCTCGCGGATGCGGTTGGCCGCCGTGACCATGACCTTTGTCGGAATACAGCCGCGGTTCAGACAAGTCCCGCCGAACCGGCCCCGTTCAATGACAGCCACCTGCAAGCCCTGGGCCAGGGCCGCATCAGTCACAATGTTGGCTGCCCCCGTGCCGATGACAATGACATCATATTTCTTCATAAGATAACGCTCCTTTATATGTAACAAAAATATTAAATACAACCTTTTTAGTATAGTATAAGCGAAAGCGGCCTTTTTGACAAGGCCGTATGAGATGATAGCCACGAACCACGGACCACGAAAACCCCACAAGCGGGCCGCCTTTACAGGACGGCCCCTACAAATCACGAGCCACGAACCACGAGCCACGAAAACCCCCTTTACACAACTGGCCGGGTATAGTATAATAGCTATGTCGTACGGGTGCTCGGTGTCTCGATGACTCCGACGATCACTTAGCACTTTGCGAATAGATTCAATTTTTTTACACATGGAGGAAAGATACAATGTTAAGCGTAGAAGAAAAAAAAGCAATCGTAGCTAAATTTGGTGCCAATGAAAACGATACGGGTTCTCCGGAAGTACAGATCGCGCTCCTCACGAGCCGCATCATCTATTTGACGGAACATCTCCGCAGCCACAAAAAGGACCATGCATCCCGCCGCGGCTTGTTGAAACTCGTCGGCCAGCGCCGTAACTTGCTCGGTTACTTGCAGAAACACGATCTCGACCGTTATCGTGCTATTCTCGAAAAATTGAACTTGCGTAAATAATCTCGCATATTGTGGGGCTGATGCTGATGTGACTGCATCAGCCTCTTTTTTCAGGACACAGGGTGGTAGGTTGTAGCCTGGGTATATCGCCGATGTTCCCGGACTAGTGCCTATCACCTGTGAATTCAAGGAGGTAACAATGGAAGAACAGAAATTCCAAATGGATTTCGCCGGCCGCCCGCTGGTAATTGAAGTCGGTAAACTGGCTAAGCAGGCCAGCGGTGCCGCATTGGTCCGTTATGGTGACACCGCCGTTTTCGTCACGGCTACGGGCTCGAAAGAAGCGCGTGAAGACGCAGACTTTTTCCCGCTCACCGTCGATTATGAAGAAAAGATGTACTCCGTCGGCAAGATTCCCGGCGGCTTCATCAAACGCGAAGGCAAACCGCCTGAATCGGCAACCCTTTTTGCCCGCCTCATCGACCGTCCGATCCGTCCGCTCTTCCCGAAGACATACCGTCATGACGTCCACGTCGTGGCTTATGATTTCTGCGTAGACCATGACAACGCTCCGGAAATCGCCGCTATGATCGGTGCCTCCGTATCGCTGTGCATGTCCCACATTCCCTTTGCCGGCCCGATTGCCGGTGTCCGCGTCGGCCGCGTCGATGGCCAGTTCGTCATCAACCCGACCGTCGCCCAGAGCGAACAGAGCGATATGGACATCGTCGTCGCCGGTACGAAAGACGCCATCCTCATGGTTGAAGGCGGCGCTCACGAAATCCCGGAAGAACAGGTCCTGGATGCCATCATGTTCGCCCATGAAGAAATCAAGAAAGTCGTCGAATTCCAGCTCGGCTTCCTCGACAAGATTTCCGTACCGAAACAGGAATTCGTCGAAAAAGAACCGCCGGCAGATATCGTCGAAGCCGTCCATGCTTATGGCGAAGAAGCCATGAAGACGGCTATCTTCACGGCTGACAAAGTCGAACGCGAAGAAAAGATGGACGCTGTCGAAGCCGATATTTATGAACACTTTGCCGACATTTATCCGGACAACGCCGATGATGTCGCTGAAATCACGCAGAAAATGATCAAGGAAATCGTCCGCCACATGATCGCCGTCGACAAGATCCGTCCTGACGGCCGCCGTGTCGACGAAGTCCGTCCGGTCAGCTGCGAAGTCGGTCTCTTTGCCCGCACTCACGGCACTGGCTTGTTCACCCGCGGCCAGACGCAGATTATGAGCTTCTGCACGTTGGCACCGCTGTCGGAATGCCAGCATATTGATGGCGTCGGCTTGGAAACGGATCGCCGCTACATGCACCACTATAATTTCCCGTCCTTCTGCGTCGGCGAAACGAAGTCGTCCCGCGGTCCTGGCCGTCGTGAAATCGGCCACGGCAAATTGGCAGAACGCGCATTGACCCAGGTCATGCCCAGTGAAGAAGAATTCCCCTACGCTATCCGCGTCGTATCGGAAGTCCTCGAATCGAATGGCTCCAGCTCCATGGGCAGTGTCTGCGGCAGCACCTTGGCCTTGATGGATGCAGGCGTACCAATCAAAGCGCCTGTTGCCGGCGTCGCCATGGGCTTGGTTACTAAAGGTGATGACTTCACCATCCTGACGGATATCCAGGGCATGGAAGATGCTTTGGGCGACATGGACTTTAAAGTCGCCGGCACTATGAAAGGTGTCACGGCTATCCAGATGGATATCAAGATCAAAGGCCTCAGCCGTGAAATCCTGGCCCAGGCTTTGAAACAGGCCCACGAAGGCCGCATGCACATCATGGGCAAGATGCTGCAGGTCATCAACGAACCGCGAAAGGAGCTCTCTCCGTATGCTCCGCGCATCATCTCCATGCACATCAAGCCGGATAAGATCCGCGACGTCATCGGGCCGGGCGGCAAGATGATCAAACAGATTACCGAAGAAACAGGCGCTAAGATCGACATCGACGATTCGGGCCTGGTATACATTGCCGCTGTCGACGGCGAAAGCGGCCAGAAAGCCAAAGAATGGATTGAAAAACTGACGGAAGACGTTGAAGTCGGCAAGACCTACGTCGGCAAAGTCACGCGCATCATGAACTTCGGCGCCTTCGTCGAAGTCCTGCCGGGCAAAGAAGGGCTGGTCCACATTTCCCAGCTGGCCAAGGAACGCGTCGAAAAAGTCGAAGACGTCGTCCACGTCGGCGATGAAATCATGGTCAAATGCGTCGAAATCGACAGCCAGGGCCGGGTCAACTTGTCCCGCAAAGCCCTCTTGGGTGGCGGCGACGAAGGCCCGTCCCATCGCAGCCGGGGTCCCCGCGGCGGTCATAACAGCCACGACCGCCAGAAACGGTAAGGCTTATGGCAGGCAGAGGATTTGAAATCATCACGGCCTATGAAGGCTGTGACATCCATCTTCCCGTCCGCAAGACGGCCAAGAGTGCTGGCTACGATTTGGAAGCGGCAGAAACGACGGTCCTGGCACCGCATGCCGTCACCGTCGTGCCGACAGGATTGAAAGCCTTTATGGAAGACGATGAATATTTATCTATCTTCATCCGCTCCAGCCTGGCTTTCAAGAAAGGCCTTATGCTGGCCAACAGCACGGGCATCGTCGACAGCGATTACTATAACAATGCCGACAATGAAGGGCACATCATGATTGCCTATTATAATACGAACGATCAGGCCTACACCTTGGAAAAGGGCGAACGCATCGGCCAGGGCATCTTCATGAAGTACCTGACCGTCAACGACGACGCTGCCAGCGGTATCCGCACGGGCGGTATCGGCAGCACGGGAAAGTAAAAAGTGAAAATGAGATAATATACCTATCTGGAGGGTTTTGCCTCCCCTGATAGGGGAGGTGGCCCAACGGGCCGGAAGGGTTGCACTGAAAAAAACAACCTCTCAGCCAGCCTGCGGCTGCCAGCTCCCCTATTAGGGGAGCCTTTTTTTGAAAGGATGATGAATCAAGTGAGTATCAGCAAGGAAACACTCGTTTCTCGTAAAGAAATCATGAAGGGCCGGGTCCTCCACGTTACGGTCGATACCGTTTCCATCGACGACGGCCAGGGCGGCGAAAAGAAGACGGCCACGCGCGAAGCGGTCTGGCATTTCGGCGCCTGCGCCATCCTGCCGCTGACCGATGACGGCAAGATCATCCTCGTCCGCCAGTACCGTTACGCAGCGGCTCAGGCCATGCTGGAAGTGCCGGCCGGGAAGATCGAACACGACGGCGAATCACCCGATTACTGCGCGGCCCGGGAACTGGAAGAAGAAGCCGGCGTCACGGCTTCGGAAATCCTGCCCTTAGGCTATACGTATACGTCGCCGGGCTTCTGCAGTGAACGGATTTATCTCTATCTGGCCCGAGGGCTCCAGAAAGGGAAGCAGCACCTCGATGATGACGAGTTCATGAACATCGAATACTATACGCCCAAGGAAATGGAAGACCTCATCGACCAGAACGAAATCACCGATGCCAAGACCATCGCAGCCTTTGAAAAAGCCCGCAAATATCTGCCGGGATTATAAGGAGGGAATTTTATGAAATTCAATCGTATCATCGTTATCGTCACGGACAGCGTCGGCGCCGGCGCTGCACCGGACGCTGAAAAATTTGGCGACAAAGGAGCCGATACGTACGGCCACATCGATGCCAATGTACCTTTGAGCGTGCCCAATCTGCGCCGTCTGGGCTTGGGCCGCGTGGCTCATATCCATGCCGAAGCAACAGACGTCATCGGCTCATATGGCCTCATGCAGGAAATCTCGGCCGGCAAGGATACGACCAGCGGCCATTGGGAATTCATGGGCAACCCCGTAGAAAATCCCTTCCCGACGTTTCCCGACGCCTTCCCGCCGGATTTGTTGAAAGCCTTTACGGAAAAGACGGGCTACGGCTACATCGGCAACGAAATCGCGTCGGGTACGGAAATCATCGAACGCCTGGGGCCGGAACACTTCCGGACGGGCCTGCCCATCGTCTATACGTCGGCAGACAGCGTTTTCCAGATTGCCGCTCACAACGATGTCATTCCCTTGGAAGAATTGTACCGCATCTGCGACATTACGCGCCGCGAAGTCTGCGTCGGCCCTTATGAAGTAGGGCGCATCATCGCCCGGCCTTTCGTCGGGACCCAGGGCCACTTCGTCCGCACCGGCGACCGCCGCGACTACAGCCGGCTGCCCAAGCGGAAAATGGTCTTTTCCTACTTGTCCGAAGCGGGCTATGCCGTCGTCGGCGTCGGCAAGATCGGCGACATCTATGCCCATATCGGCCTGACCGAATCGTACCATACGGCCAATAACCATGAAGACATGGAAGCCTTGCGGACTCAGCTGGCAGTCCATCGGAAGGATAAGGGCCTGCTCATGGCCAACTTCGTCGACTTTGACAGCATGTACGGCCACCGCCGCAACGTCAAAGGCTATGCGGACTGCCTGGAAGCTTTTGACCAGGAACTGGGCCAGCTCTTGACAGAAATCCATGACGACGAACTGCTGGTCATCACGTCGGACCACGGCAACGACCCGACATGGCATGGCACAGACCATACGCGTGAACGGGTACCGCTCCTGGTCTACAGCCCGGCTCTGAAGGCTTCTGTCGACTTGGGTATCCGCCAGACCTATGCCGATTTGGGCATGACGATCATGGATAATTTTGGACTGACAGGCCTTGAATTCGGTACCAGCTTTTTATCAGAACTGAGGTGATCCTATGTGGCCCATCGACTGCATCGAACACAAGCGGGACGGCAAAGTCCTGACTAAAGAGGAAATTACGCGCTTCATCGACGATTATACGGCCGGCCGCATCGCTGACTATCAGGCCGCAGCCTGGCTCATGGCCATCTATTTCCAGGGCATGACCTATGAAGAAACGAAGGAACTGACCCTGGCTATGGCTCATTCCGGCGATATGGTCGATTTGTCGTCCATTCCGGGCATCAAAGTCGACAAGCACAGCACCGGCGGCATTGCCGATACGACGACGCTCATCGTGGCGCCGTTGGTAGCGGCAGCCGGCGTCCCCGTGGCCAAGATGAGCGGCCGCGGCCTGGGATTTACCGGCGGTACGGCGGATAAACTGGAATCCATCCCCGGCTTCCACGTTGTCCTGCCGGAAGAAACCTTCCTGGAACAGGTGCGCCGCATCGGCTTGTCCCTCATCACCCAGTCCGGCGAAATCGCGCCGGCGGATAAACTGCTCTATGCCCTGCGCGACGCGACGGCGACCGTTGAGAGCATCCCCCTCATTGCCAGCTCGATCATGAGCAAGAAAATCGCTTCCGGTGCCGACGCCATCGTCCTCGATGTCAAGTACGGTGACGGCGCCTTCATGAAGACCAAAGAACGGGCGCGGGAACTGGCTAAGACCATGGTCGGTATCGGCAATCTCGCCGGCCGGCCGACGCGGGCTGTCGTCACCTCCATGGAAGCGCCTCTCGGCACGGCCATCGGCAACTGCCTGGAAGTCGATGAAGCCGTCGAAGCCCTCTCCGGTAAAGGCGGCCGCCGCCTGATGGAAGTCGTCGAAGCCATCGGCGCCCAGATGCTCCTCGTCGGCGGCAAAGTAAGAGACGAAGGGGAAGGGCGGGCCCTGATTCGGGACCTCGTCGCGTCCGGCAAAGGCCTGGCGAAATTCAGAGAATTCGTCAAAGCCCAGGGCGGCAGCACATCGTGGATTGGCAAGCGGCCCCTCACCAAGGCACCCCAAGTCTTTACGGCGGTCTGCACCGATGAAGGCTACATCACGCGCATCGACGGCCGGGCCCTCGGTGAAATTGCCATGGCCATGGGCGCCGGCCGGGCCCGCAAAGAAGACAAAATCGACCCGATGGTCGGCATCCGCCTGTTCAAGGAACTCTACGACCCGGTCCGTCCTGGCGAAGCCTTGTTCACCCTGTACGGCAAGGAAGGCGCCGATATGATGGCCCTGGCCCAGCAGGTCGCCGACCACATCATCGTCACGCCCGACCAGGCAGACACCATCGAACCCGTCGTCAGTGAAGTGATAGTATAAAGTTTGTAGTTTGTAGTTTACAGTGTAGGGGCGCCCATGCGGGGCGCCCGCCTGAAAGGATGTCCATGAAAGAATTACGCCATATCCCCGTCCAGAAGGGGAAAACCTATGACATATCCATTGCCCGCCTGGGTACCAGTGGCGAAGGCGTCGGCCGTTACGAAGGCTTTACGATCTTCGTGCCCTTCGCCTTGCCAGGCGAACAGGTCCGGGCCCGCATTACCCTGGTGAAGAAAAATTATGCCACAGCGGCTTTAGTCGAGGTCTTGAAGCCTTCGCCGGACCGGATTCAGCCCCAGTGTCCCGTCTACGACCGTTGCGGCGGCTGTCAACTCCAGCACCTCAGTTATGAAGGAGAATTGAAGGAAAAGCGCCAGCAAGTCCGGGATGCCCTGGAACGCATCGGTCACTTGCAACATATCGATGTCTTGCCGACTTTAGGCGCTAACACGCCTTGGCATTACCGCAACAAGATGCAGTTTCCCGTCGCCGCTGCCGGAAAGGGGAAAGTCGCCATCGGCTGTTTTGCTGCGGCTACGCACGAAGTCATCGACGTGACGGACTGCGCCATCCAGAAAGAAGGCAACAACGCCATCGTCGCCGTCGTCCGCCAGTGGATGAAGGACTTCAAGATTCCCGCCTATGACGAAGACGCCCGGACGGGCATCGTCCGCCACATCATGGGCCGCGTCGGCGTCCATACCGGCGAAATCATGGTCTGCCTGATCACGGCCTGCGATATGGTGCCACACATGAAAGATTTGGTCCAGCGCCTGCGCCGGGATATCCCTGGTCTGACCAGCGTCGTCCAGAACGTCAACAAGCGCCATACTAACGTCATCTTAGGGCCCAAAACGAAGACCGTCTACGGCAAAGGGACCATCCACGACTCCATCGGCCCTTTGACCTTCCACATTTCAGCGCAGTCCTTCTTCCAGGTCAACAGCGAACAGGCCCAGCGCCTCTATGAAACGGCCCTCGATTTCGCCGACCTCAAAGGCGGGGAAACCGTGGCCGATGTCTACTGCGGCACCGGGACCATCACCCTGTTCCTGGCCCAGAAAGCCAAACAAGTCTACGGCATCGAAATCGTCGCCCCGGCTATTCGTGACGCCGTTCGCAATGCCAAAGACAACCACGTCGGCAACGCCCAGTTCATCTTAGGCGATGCTATCTATAAATTGCCGGAACTCATCAAAAACGGCATCCGTCCCGACGTCATCGTCCTCGACCCGCCCCGGGCCGGCTGCGGTGAACCCGTCCTCAAAGCCATCGCCCAGAGCAAACCCAAACGCGTCGTCTACGTCTCCTGCAATCCGGCCACCCTGGCCCGCGACCTGGCCTACCTGGACCAGCACGGCTACCATACCGCTAAAGTACAGCCTGTAGACATGTTCCCGCGGACCCACCATGTTGAGTCAGTAGCATTGATGTCAAGAGAAGAAAAATAGGCGAAAATCCCGTATTTACGGGCTTTTTCGGATATTGATTATTTAGGTCCATATTTGTAAAATGGCCTGTAAAACTGTGTTTTTAGCACACCATGGATGAAGATTTTCTACCTCGGGGCTTCAATATGGATGTTAAAATGGGGAAATTCCAGGTTGGGGCTTTAAGATGGATGTGAAAAAATTCAATATAAGACAGAATAAGAGCAGGCGCCCCATCACTTGGTGGAGCGCCTGCTCTTATTCGTTTGCCAGAACGTAAAATCATTTCATGTCCTTCTTATATAGCAAATTATTATATATGACACTAAATTGTGATTAAAATTACTCTAATTTGCAAATAAAAAACATAAATGATAAAATTAAATAAATATTATCGTGATATTTATTGTTGGGAGGGCAGTTTATGAAAAGTATTAAAAAAATTCCATTAATTGTAGCAACGGCATGTATGATTTGCTTACCTTTTTGTACGAGTCATGCAATTACTTACATTCCAAGTTCAGAATCAGATGGTTCCTATGAAGCGGGTCAAGCTGCCGGATCTCTTTTAGGAGCGTTGTTTAGTCGGAATCGTCGACCTCATATTAATGTGCATAAGCAGTATGTATACGCAGGGAGCAACGGTTCCTCTGCTTTCTACATAGACTTATCATCTGCTAAATCTATAAAGAAGACAGATACATTCAAATTGGCATCGGCTGATTTTATTTATGTTGATTATACGAAAGAACAAATTTATAAGATAAAAAATCATATTTCATACGATGTAAGTAGCCAAGTTGCTAGAGTTTCTTTAGCCTCAATGAGCACATTCGATTATAAAGGAAAATTGTTACAGGGGCCTGCAGAGGGAAATGGTCAATTTTCAGATGTAAATCCGCAAGGTCCTACGGCTGCTGCTGTGAATACGGTTTATAACAAGCTGTATGGGATGGCTTTCTATTATGATTCTTCGATTCCCGTATTAACAAAAACAGGTGCCTTGGTTGATTAAAGGATGTGATTTATATGTCAGTGCGACTAAATAAATTAAGTATTTTTTTTCTTGTGTGTGTAGTGTTTTTTTCTTTTACATTACAGGCATTTGCTGCTGAAAAACTAGATCAAAAATATATGGGCTTAGGAGATTTAACATGGGGGAGACCTCTTTATGATATTGAAGGCGAATATGATGTTAAATTCGTAAATAAAAGAACATCAAGTATAGCGTCGACTTCTGTAGAAACCTATTTAATTAGAATTCCAGAAGCCAATGGAAACATGTGTTTTTATGGGCCGCTTGTAGCTTCTGCTGAGTTTGCGAATGGAAAATTGTTTGCTATAATTATCCCTTTTAAGGGTTATGATGACGAACTCTACAAATTGACCGAAAAATTTGGTCACCCACCATATGGAGATAGTTCTAATACAGTAGGCTGGCGTGGTGAACGTATATTGATTTTCTTAAAACGGGAACAAAGTGATTTTGATGGCACTTTAATATTAATAATGCCAGGAGCACAAGATTTTCTTTATAAATAAACTATTTGTAATAGGAGGATAATTAATATGAAGAAAATACTCGTTTTAATAAGTATGTTGTTCATTCTTGTAAGCGCGAATGCATACGCTTCTTGGGAATATATGGGCAATGACTCTTCTGGGAATCAAGAGTATATATTGCCAGAAAGTTCACAAGTTATAAAATTTACACCTAAACAATTTGAATGGACAGTACAAGTAAAAGAAATATATAGTCGTGAAGGAAAAAGTGATCTTATTAGTAATTATGCGTTAAAAGGCGTTAAAATCAAAGGTATCGAATTAGCGGATTACGAAATTAAGACTTATCATTTTAAAGCCTGGAAAGATCAAGTAGGGTTTAGAGTGGATAATTCCTATGGATACAACAATAATGGTTATCAAGTATGTACCTTTAAAGGGTGGTACAGTTTTGAGCCTTTTGAATCGAGATCTCTTGTTGGTTTATTTTCATACAGAGCATTAAATTATTTGGAAACTTTGAACAATATTGACTATTTTAAAATTTTAATAGAGAACAATAAAAAATAAATTGCGTAAAAAATTCATGAATTATAAAGGAGAAATTTTATGAAAAGAATTGCATTAATTCTAGGATTGATTCTCGCCTTATTTACTTTTTCTGCTGGCGCTTCTGCATGTCCGTATTGTGGAGCTCCAGGTTATTTCACAGGGGAAAGAGGAAACAATTATAGTAATTCGTGGGATGTATATCAATGTTCGAATGGTCATCGATATGATGTCCCTAATACTCTTTCTGGCAGTACTTCTGGCCCAAGAAATAATTGTCCGTATTGTGGAGCTCCAGCTTATTTTACAGGGGAAAGAGGAAATAATTACGGCAATTGGTGGGATGTATACCAATGTTCGAATGGGCATCGATATAATGTTCCTGACTAAAAATATTAACTAGGCGTGGGCGTACTAAGTTGGTTTGATGCAATAAAAAATTAGACGATTTATAGAAAAGCGATGAACCTATGAAAAGATTTGCTCATAAGTTCATCGCTCTTTTACATTATAAAAATACACTTATACCGTAACTTCGATGCCGGATTTAAATTTGACTAGAAAATGGTCGGGAAATATGGTGATTTTCTCGATGATTTTCCGAATGGTAATTTCGTTAAATTCTGTGATCTGCGTAGGATGTTCTCTAATGAATTTTTTCAAGTCTTCGAGGCGTTTGATATTTGCCTGCTGGCTCAGATTATTTTGTTCAGCTTCTTCCTGTTGTTCCCGAAGGCGAAAGATTTCATTGGCAATGGCATTATAGTTCTGGCGATTCGTAGCATGCTGAATGAGCTCTTGCTGTAATTCGTCCAGGCGTTTTTGGATACATTCTGGTGAAAGTGTATCGTTTTTTATAATGGTCTTGGTGATGTTTTTCTGCATCTGCAGCAAGAAGGTGTGGCTATCAGAAAGTATGTGGTTCATGGCCTTCATTGTGATTTCCTTCAGTAGATTTTCGTTCACTGTTCGATTGGTACAGTTTATCTCGGCGCCTCTTGGATCTAGGCGGCTGATGCAGCGCCAGACGATAGATTTGTGACCTCGATTGTTCCAATGGACGCGACGGTACAATTCGCCGCAAACGCCGCAGTAGGTAATTTGGGCAAAACAGTTATTACTGGAAAAACTATGCCTTTGGCCGGAAGGGCTGATATGGACAATGCGACGGCGAACTAACTCAGCTTGTACCTGGAGAAATATGTCTTTAGGAATAATGGCCTCATGATCATTTTCAACATAGTATTGCGGGACGAAACCGTTATTCTTGACACGTTTTTTGGTGAGAAAATCGACGGTATATGTTTTTTGCAAAAGCGCATCACCCATATACTTTTCGTTCCGCAAGATTTTATTAATCGTACTGTCATGCCATTTTTTTCGTCCGGCGCCAGTGAGGATGCCATCTGCTTCTAAATGCTTTCCTATTTTTTTCATACTATAGCCTTCGAGGTATTCGCGATAAATGCGCTTGACGACTTCTGCTTGTTCCGGATCGATGATAAGATGGCCGTTTTCGTCTTTGGTATAACCGAGAAAATGTTTATGATTGACCTGTACTTTACCTTGCTGGTAACGGTACTGGAGGCCTAGCTTTACATTTTGGGAAAGAGATTCTGATTCTTGCTGGGCTAAACTGGCCATGATGGTGATCAGCACTTCACCTTTGGCGTCCATCGTGTTGATGGATTCTTTTTCAAAAAGGACTGGAATATTTTTTTCTTTAAGCTGACGGATGTATTTCAGGCAATCGAGGGTATTGCGGGCGAAGCGGCTGATGGACTTGGTGATGATCATGTCGATGTTGCCAGCCATACATTCCTGGATCATACGGTTGAATTCATTGCGCTTTTTCGTGTTTGTACCCGAAATGCCGTCATCAGCAAAGATGCCGGCGAGAACCCAATCCGGATGGCTGCTGATGAATTCTTTGTAATGCGAAACTTGCGTTTCATAACTTGTTTCTTGTTCATCCGAATCGGTACTGACCCGGCAGTAGGCAGCTACACGCAGCTTCTTTTGTTCCGGTTCTTTTTCGATATTTCCCATGCGTTTTCTGGCGGGGATGATCATAACTTTTTTCATTATATTGCCTCGCTTTCAATGAGACTATAGAGATATTCTGCCTGCAGCCTCGGATCGTCATAGTGTTCTTCTGCCTTATCGAAGGTCTCCTGATCGATGATGGCCGGGTAGAAATCGTCGCCGAGGTAATGCCTGTTTTGCATCAGGCGCTTTGCCGAGCTGTGGTAGGTCTCGATCCCTGCCTCGATGGCCGCTTTTGACTGTGCCATCCCAGCAAAGTAATTCTCATAAAGTTTCCTGATCTTAGCGGCTTCTTCTTCGTGAATCACAGCGCAGCCGTTTTCGATTCTGTAGCCGTATGGTGTGTGCCCCATGTTCTCACTTCCTTTCCCTGAGCGTCAGACCGCATTTGAGCTCGAAGCGGATGTCATTTCTGGAATGTACGATGATCCGCTTTACAAACCTTTCAAAAAGATCGACGTCGAACTCGTGCAGCATGGCACTCTTTTCCGCAAAGTGCATCAGCGCCGTGGCTTCGGTGACCTTTGTCACATCCCCGGAGACCGTATTCTTTAGTGCGTCGATCTCATCCCGGAAGGTGTCCGCCTGCGAGAGCAGCTCGTTCGTCTCCTGACTGTAGAGCACCGGGTCGATGATGCCTTGCGTCATGAGCTTGGTGAGCGTTTCTCTCTTCTCGGTGTTCTGCGTCAGCAGGGTCTGTATCTGTTGAATGCGCCGGAGAGAATCATCTGTCGACACATTCTTAATTGCTTCCAAGTAGGGCTTCAGGATCAGCCGATGTGAGAAGATCAGCTTGTTCATCATTGTGATGAATGCCAGCTTCAGAGCCTCATCCTTCACAAAAAGCATGTGGCATCTGTTCTTATCCACGATGTGGGTGTTGCAGCACCATGCAGCGTATTTGTATCCGGTGCAGCTGTGAATCCGGCGCTTGAAGGTGTCGTCGCATTCTCCGCAGATGATTTTTCCGGAGAAAACGTAGCGGTTCTGGTATTTTTCGGTGCCTTTGACGACACCTTTCTCTGACGCCCGCTGTTTCACAAAAGCCTGTGCCGCTTCAAAATCCTCCCGACTGATGATCGGCTCGTGGTGATCCCTGACCATGTACTGCGCCTGCTCACCGTGGTTGCTATGCCGGACAAATTGTGAATCCGAGTAGGTTTTCTGGAAAAGGCAGTCGCCGACGTACTTTTCGTTTGAAAGCATCCCGCGAATGGTCGTGGCCGTCCATCGTCCGCCTCGCTTGGAAGGAACACCGCGCTGGTTCAGGTCATCCGCAATGGCGTGTGTGCCTTTGCCGGAGAGCAGGGCTGTGAAGATTTCCTTAACCACAGCCGCCTGTTCCGGATTGACGACCATCTGCTCACCATTCCAGTCGTAACCGTAGGGCGGGTAACTGCATTTGAAGGTTCCATTCTCGAAGCGCTTTTGGATTGACCATTTGCTGTTTTCCGAAATGGAAACTGACTCGCCTTCGGCCATGCTGGAGAGGATCGCCAGAAAAAGCTCGCTCTCCATCGAGCCGGTGTTGATGTTTTCTTTTTCAAAGAAAATGGGAATGCGCAGGGCGAGCAGCTTTCTAACCAGCTCTAAGCAGTCTGTTGTATTCCTACTGAAGCGGCTGATGGACTTTGTGATGATGAAATCCACCTTACCGGCCTTGCAGTCGTCGATGAGCCTCAAAAGCTCCGGACGCTTATCCTTCTTGGTGCCGGTGATGCCTTCGTCGTAGTAGAGGCCTGCAAACTCCCAGTCATCACGGGAAGTGATGTAATTTTCGTAGTGAGTTTTCTGAGCCTCAAGGCTTTCAAGCTGTGCATCGGAATCCGTAGAGACGCGGCAGTAAGCGGCTACCTTGATCTTCTTGAGCTTCACTTTTGCGCTCGTCGCTTGCTCTATTTTCGTTACTTTTCTCAAGGGAACTCCTCCTTTCCGTACGTCTATACATCACTCTAAAACGGCTACATATCAAGGTATTTTTGGCATTATTTCCGCGAACAGAGGGGAGAAAGTTTCCCGATTGATGGCGGTTAATTTGTTGAATTCAGCCACAGAAATCAGGCCGTCATCAAGCATGCCTTTTGCGATGTCCTGTGCCCGGCGATAGTCCAGATCACCCTGAATCCGCTCTTGCGTGAAATATCCAGATTGAGCATTTGTGTTTTCGTTTGGCATAACATATCCACCTCCAGTTTCCACTGGAGATTGGCGGGCGTTTTGAGCGGAGGATTTTTCACATAAACTAAAAAAGCCTGCGGGTATTCCGAAGAACACTCGCAGGCATAGCAGATTGGATATTTAGTTATTTCACTCTGATCTTCCAGCCGGTCAGGATGAGGTTGACGTTTTTTGATAAGTGTCGGGTTGAGCTTCTGGATTGCGAGGCCTGCGTGGATAGCGCGGTAGATTGTCGGAACGCTGACGAGATGGCAGTCATGCCCAGTGGCACATAGGCTCCCTTTTTGTTATAGGTAGTTCTCTTCAAACACCATTATAGCAAAGAAGTCTATGTGTCATTTTAATTTGGTTGTCTAGGAGCTGTTATCGATAGGTGTGCGGAGTTGATCGCCCAATTGGTCGCGGAGCCGGAAAATCTCATCAGCGATGGCATTGTATGGCTCTGATGTGGCGGTTGATAGAGTAAATATATTTCTCTATCAGCCGTTTTTTTGCTTATAAGTATTGACATATCGTGAAATATGGATATAATAAATGTATGGATAAGATTGAAATTTTTAAAGCACTATCAAATGAAACCCGGCTCAATATTATTGAGTGGTTGAAGGAACCGGAGAAAAACTTTCCGCCGCAGGGAGGTCATTTTGATGATATGGTGGATCTGAAAGGCGGTGTGTGTGTTGGAAGCATCCGCGACAAAGCCGGGATATCACAGTCAACCGTATCTCATTACCTAGATATGCTGCAAAAAGCAGGCTTGCTTCTTTCCGAAAGGCACGGAAAGTGGACATATTACAGACGGAATGAAGAGACTCTCGCTGCGCTGGCAGACTACTTCGGTCACGAAATTTAAGTTGTGCATAGATTAGACGGGATGAAGATCCCGTTTAATTTAAACCATCACATATCGACAAAGCGAGACATAAAGATATATAGAAACGAGGAGGAATTCGTATGCATTTTTCATGTGGAATCGTCAGACCGCCTTATGAGGCTGGTTCCTGTTTTTTACAAGTAACGTCGGGTTGTTCGCATAATAAGTGCCGCTTTTGCACCTTTTACAAGGAAGCACCTTTTTCCGTATCTCCGGAGAGTGAGATACGGGAAGATCTTCAGGAGATCCGGGATTCCGGATGGGAGGTAAAGCGGATTTTTCTGCAGGGGGCAGATCCGTTCCTGCTGAGCTACGACAGGCTTAAAAGAATCATGGACCTGATAAAAGAATACCTGCCCTGGGGTGTTTCCGTCGGCGGATATGGCAGGGTGGATAGTGTAAGGAACAAGTCTGTAGGTGAGCTGAAGTCGTTGAAAGAGATGGGATACGACATGATCGTATTCGGAATCGAGTCGGGCGATGATGCTGTCCTCGATAAGATGAACAAGGGCTATCATGCCAGTGATATAGTGGAACAGCTCTCCAAGCTGGATGAAGCAGGAATGCATTATTCCGTCATCTTCTTATACGGACTGGGAGGCCATGATTATGGTATGGGGCATGCCATTAAAACGGCAGAAGTGTTGAACCATCTGTCGCCCGTCAGGGTGCTGGCTTCCGGACTCTCCATCTTCCCTGATACGCCGCTTATGGAAGAAGTGAGAAGGGGTGAGTTCGTAGAGGCTACAGAGACAGAAAAGATACAGGAACTGTATACCTTTGTGAAGACGCTTGATATCCACACGCTGCTGGATGCGACGAATGTCTCCAACATGATGCCGGTATATGGACATCTTCCAGAGGACAAAGAGAAGATACTGGCGATGCTCAAACAGGGTGCAGACGAACAGGGGGAAGAGCGATTGCGGATGCGAAGAGACAGCATGAGAAGCCTGTGACCAGGATAAAAAGGCGGTATTTAGCACATCCGGAATTGGAAGTAACGGCGTTATTATAACTTCAAACTCAAAAAGCGCTGTCTTCATGCGACAGCGCTTTTTTCGGACTCAAATGCGGCGTTCCGCACGCCGTTCGTCATAAATTCCGGCTGTGCATAGGATTCACACGGGGCAGAAAGGCTTTGGGCGTCCCCTATGAAATCGCATACTGGTGATGGAAAAGAACGCAGATTGCAAAAAAACGGCCATATAAGAATATTTCTATGTTGCAAATACGACGGATGACCTTGCCGCTATCTGTTATACTCAAGATGTTCCAAGAAACCAACGCATGAAAATAGATTATGCGAGAAAAGGAAGCGATACTATGATTACGAAAGACATGACTTTAGCTGACGTTGTAAAAGCTCATCCGAATACGATTGGATTCCTGAATGGATTGCATCTTGATTACTGCTGCGGCGGACATGATCCTATTGCCATGGCTGTCCGTGAAAAGGGTCTGGACGTGGATAAATTCCTGGCCGAACTCAATCAGGCAGCTGCCAAAAAGGCGACGCAGCGGGACGTCCATGATGATATCGAAGCGTTCAAGACGCTTAAAGTCACGGAGATGCTTGACGATTTGGAAGCGACGCATCACGTGACAGACCGCAGACTCATGGCTGAAACAGAAGAACTCCTCAACAAGATTCTCATCGTCCATTATCCGCATCATGGTAAAATGCTCACGCGCCTCCATCATCTCTATGCCGGCCTGAAAGCAGAACTGGAAGAACATTTTGCCAAGGAAGAACAGCTCGTGTTCCCGTTGATGCGCCAGCATCCGCATCCGGACAGCCAGACGCTGTCACTTATCCAGGACCTGGAAACGGAGCACACCGGTGCCGGCGACGTCATCAAAGAAATCCAGGAACTGACGGATAACTTCACGCCGCCAGCAGATGCTTGCCCGACCTTCCGCCACACGTATGTTGTCATGGAACAGCTCTTTGACGACATCTTCATCCATATCTTCAAGGAAAACTCCATCGCCTTCCCTGAATACGCCGAACAAGTCTAACGATAAGAAAAAATCACCTGTTCCAACGGTCTGATTCGGATCTTTGAGACAGGTGATTTTTATATTTTAGAAAGACTGAGCTCAAGCAGTGGAATGACAGGCCTTTGTCAAAGATGGTATAATGGGATAACTGAAAGGGGGGCTATGCTTGCCATTTTATACTTATGCGTATGTCGAAAGTCAGGCCCATGTGAGCTACTGGTTCCAGTATGGACTGATTTTTTTTATTTTAGCGGCACTAGTCATCATCAGCATCAAATATATGCGTAACCGCTTGCGGACGAAGTATCGCGACTTGAGTATCATCCTGCTGCTCATCGGTATTTTCCTGTGCGGTACGAACTGGGATAGTTTCAGCCGCCAGCGGGAAACTACGGAAAACACGTCTAAAATGACGGCTTTTTTGGATACCTTCAGCGATAACATGACGTTGTCGAAGTCGGACTTAGCCGTCAATTCCCTGCGCCTGCAAAACGGGATGCTGGTCAAAGTGCGCGATGATTATTATCGCATCGATTTTACGAATGATTATACAGCCTATCGCATCAACCGTGTCTATTTGATCCATAAAAAAATTAAGCTTGTCGACGTTTCGAAATAGGAGGGCCTATGTTTCCATATTCCATGGTTTTTGCTAAATTAGGATTGGGCTTATTGGCCCTTATTTTACAAATTAATTTGTTAGGCAAAAGGAACCTGGCACCGTCATCGGCACTGGACCAGATCCAGAATTATGTCCTTGGCGGCATCATCGGCGGTGTCATCTATAATGATACGGTCAGCATCATCCAGTTTCTCATGATTCTCGTCGTCTGGACAATCCTGGTCATGGTCCTGAAATTCTTGAAAGCGAACAGCCGGCTGGTGAAGATCCTCGTCGATGGCAAACCGGTTATCCTGATCGAACAGGGCGAATTACAGACTGAAACGTGCCTGCGCTATGGCATCCAGGCTTTTGAACTGCAAATGAAGCTGCGCGCTGCCGGTGTCCAGCGGATTCAGGATGTAAAGCGCGCTGTCCTCGAACAGAACGGCCAGCTGACCGTTGTTCAGATGGGGGAAAAGAATATCCGCTTCCCGTTGATTGCCGATGGACAAGTGAACCCCGATGTATTGAAACTCATCGATAAAGACGAGGCCTGGCTGAACCAGGAATTACACCGTCAAGGCTATGAACCGCGAGACATTTTCCTGGCAGAATATCTGGACGGGCAGGTCCTGCTGTACCCATATCCGCCGGAATCGGGGACCAAGAAAGGCTGACTGCTGCACCTTGTTTGGAAGATGAGGTATATTGAACCTCTCCCGCTTATAGAAGCGGGAGATTCTTGAGAAGATTGCGGTTTAAGTTTCCTCCTAAAATCAGGATAGCCTTATTCTCAAAGGGCTGTCCAAAAGCCTCTTACACAGTCCCTCGAAATCGAAGTTCTGCTTACTTTTACGGAGTATGTTGGCGGCGCCGTTGATGTCGGCATTGGCCGTCCTGCCGTCAGCGAAACGGTACAGGCCGCGCCGGATATTTCAATTCATGGTTTGCGGCATACCCATGCTTCTATTTTACTCTTTGCCGGGGTTTCCATTGCCAGTGTAGCTCGACGATTAGGTCATGCGGCACTTTGTTACGCTGGTCATGTATTTTGCAGAAAATCTACTGACTGCTATCACGGCAAGAAACATGGTATAATGAAAGAAAAATGTCAGAAAGAAGTGGAATCTATGATTAAACGTTGTAATCATGACTGTGATTTTTCTTGTCAGCAGTCAGAAGATCAGAAGATGCGTGTCATTGTTGAAGAGCATGAGAAATTGTCACCGAATCTTATTTTTGAAATCATCCGCCACGATGGCGAGCTGGAATTGGAACGGCCGGCCTGGCCTTTGATTTTGTCAGCCTTGGCGGCAGGCTTGATGATTTCGTTTTCGTTTTATTTCCGCTCTATCATCCATGTCTATGTCGGCCAGGCTCCCTGGACGGGGGCGATTACGGGCTTCGGCTATACGACGGGGTTCTTGATCGTCATTCTCGGGCGATTGCAGCTTTTTACGGAAAATACGATTACGACGGTCATTCCTGTCTTCCGCGTACCTTGCTGGGAAAATTTTCGGAAACTTCTGCGCTTGTGGGGCATCGTCTTCGGCGCCAATATCGTCGGTACAGCCATTGCGGCGCTTTTCATGTCCAGCCCGGTCTTTACGACGCCGGAAATTACGCAGTGTCTCCTGACCGTGTCGCATCACATCATGGCGCCGGACGCGATGGACAACATCATGCGCGGCATCCCGGCAGGTATGCTCATCGCCGCTATTGTCTGGATCATGCCTATGTCGCGGAGCTTCGCTTTCTTTACGATTTTGACCTTTACCTATTTCATCTCCATCGGCAACTTTGCCCATGTCGTCGTCGGCTCTTGTGAAGCCGCCTATGACGTCCTCATGGGTGGCTCTGATTTGTACGATTATTTCTTCCGCTTCCTCCTGCCGACAGGCCTGGGCAATATCATCGGCGGCACTGGTGTCTTTACGCTCCTCGTGTCAGCCCAGGTACGCAGTGAAAATGGGAAGCAGCTCGATTGAGGAACTGAAATGAAATCTGTCGTTTCCGTATTCAAAGAGAATCTGGTACTTGTCCTGGCGGTAGTGGCGGCATCGGTGTCGATGCTGGCCGTACCGCCTTCGGCGTCCTATGCCGGGTATATCAATGTGCCTGTACTGGCTATTTTGTTCTGCCTCATGGTCGTCATCGGCGGTTTGCGGGAAAGCGGTGTCTTTGCGGCCGTGCTGGCGCGTCTCTTGCTCCGACTGGGGACGATGCGCCAACTGGCGGCGGTCCTGGTCTTTGCCTGTTTTTTTGTCAGTATGTGGGTGACCAACGATGTGGCGCTCTTGACCTTTGTGCCTTTTTCCCTGATGGCCCTGCCGAAAGTGGCCAGTGAGAAGCAAATGGCGCTTGTCATCGTCCTCCAGACGCTGGCGGCCAATCTGGGTAGTATGTGTACGCCCGTAGGCAATCCGCAGAACTTGTATCTTTATTTTTACTACGCCATGGATCTGTCCTCGTTTCTGCTGTTGCTCCTGCCCTATACCCTGGTATCCTTCCTGTTGCTGGCGCTGTCCCTGTTCCGCTTGCCGGGAACGCCGATTCCCATTTCCGTGCGGCTGGCAGCCCGGCGGACACGGAATCTGCCTGTATTGGCTCCGTCGCGGCAGCTCTGGATTTTGGGCGGGATGTTTTTCCTTTCCCTGCTCGCTGTGGCGCATGTGCTCGACTATCGTCTGGCCCTGGCCTTTGTCGTGGTCATCACGGCCCTGACGCGGCCCCAGTATTTCCGTTATGCTGATTACCGGCTTTTGGGTACCTTTGTGGCCTTTTTTATCCTCGTAGGCAATCTGAGCCAGCTGTCTGGCTTCAGGGACCTGTTGACGGGATATCTGGACGGTCATGAGTTCCTCATGGCCCTTTTGGCAAGCCAGGTCATCAGCAATGTGCCGGCCGCCGTCCTCCTGTCGGGGTTTACTGATGATGCGGCGGCTTTGCTGCTGGGAACCGATATCGGAGGCCTGGGGACGCTGGTCGCCTCCATGGCCAGTCTCATTTCCTATGGCATGTACGTCCGGGCCTGTCCCCGACAGCAGGCAGGGTATCTGAAACTATTCACCCAGCTCAACCTGGCCTACCTGCTGGTACTGGTCCTGATTGCCTGGCTCTGTCATCAGCTGGGGGTATGACGGGTGCTGGCGAATCGTATTGACGGAAAGGGAAGAACATGTTAGAATGATGCTAATTTTATAGGAACACCGCTTCTGTCACCGGACAGGAGAAATGAGGTGTCTGGGAGTTGTCGTAGGTACGGCATGATTACATGCTATAAGACAATTCCTGGACACCTCTGTTTTTTTAGGAGGGATTATCATGATTCAAATGCATATGCAGCAGGGGCTTTCACAGGATGCCCGGATTATCCGGCAGGAGGTATTTGTAGAAGAACAAGGATTTCACCATGAGTTTGATGAAATCGACTCAAGGGCCTGGCATCTGGTATTATATGAAAATGAGCAGGCCGCTGGCTGCTGCCGTTTCTTTTCATCTGACCAGCCGGGAGTGTATATCCTGGGACGACTGGCCGTGCGGAAGTCCTTCCGGGGCAGGCAGTACGGGGAGCAACTGGTACGGGAAGCGGAAGCCTGGCTGCGCGGCCGCCAGGTGAAACGGCTGGCCTTGTCAGCTCAGGTCCGGGTACGTCCCTTTTATGAAAAATTAGGATTTACCGCATCGGGTGACGAATATCTGGATGAGTATTGTCCTCACATCCATATGGAAAAGGAGCTGGGAAAATGAGTCTGACCTACTGGATTCCCTTTTTCATCGTTGTCCTTGGTAACATAGGCTATCATATGGTAGCCAAGGCGACGCCGACAGCAGCCCCGCCTTTTCTGGCCCTCAGCGTGACTTATCTAGTCAGTTTTCTCCTGTGTGCTGCTGCTTACGTGGTGACCGGACCTTCTCTGCGGCAGGATCTGTCGGCCTTAAACTGGGCGAGTGCTGCCTGGGGACTGACGCTGGTCGCCGTCGAATTTGGCTACATCCTATTATACCGGGCTGGCTGGAAAATCAGTATGGCCTCCCTCCTGGCTAATGTCAGCGTAGCGCTCCTTTTAGCAGGCATCGGCGTCCTGCTGTATAAAGACGTCCTGATGCCCCGGCAGATCATCGGCATCATCCTGTGCCTGGCCGGCGTCTTTTTCCTGCGACCCTAAAAAGATAGGGCCTTGGGGGATGAACGAAATTATGGAACTAGCTTATGCAAGGGTGCTCACGTGCCTTTTCGGGCCTGGTGGGAATGGGTCATTAATGGAAAATGAGATGAGGGAGACTTGGCAGGCGTTTCGATGCTTCCCAGTCAACTGCAGCCGCCGTAGTCCGGCCCAGTGACTGCTCAATAGCGGCCCGAAGAATATACCAGCTTGGGGGAACAGGATATTTGTGCATGTTCAGGAGATCGATGCCCTTGGTGGCACAAGACAACGCCTGGACCGCGTTCCCTAATTTCCATTGAATCCATGCTTCTTGTTGATACGTACTGCCCACGAACGGGTAGTACGTATTTTTTTCCTCTTCAGACAGCTTATTACGGGAAATCCGGCACTCCTTCAGGGCTTCTTCGTATTTACCGGCTCGAGTCAGAAGGCGGGCATAGTCCAGATGGCCGCGGGCGGGGTTTTTATCCTGCTTGAGATAGTTACTCTTTCTGTCCCATCATATATTCATAGACGATGGCAAGACTATTCAAGAGAGTATCATTGGGATTTTTGCGGAGTCCCTGTACGGTGGTTGCATAGCCGGCCCCAGGGTTTCCATCCATCATATCATAGAGACTGCGGATCCCATAAGGAAGCGGACTGTTCGGCGCATGAACGGTCATTTGATCCAGATGGCTTTCTGTTCCAGCGTCATCGCCGTAGTACCAGGACAGGCCGGCAAGCGATAAATCCTGCCAGGCTGACTCAGGGAAGGATTGATTATATTCTTTTTGATAGAGAATGGACAGGAACAGTAACTATGACGACAGGGGAGCAAAGGCGTCATTTGAACGGAGCTCCTGGTCGCGGGCATGATGTTCTTTGACAATAGTATCCAGCCGCTTTTGCCTTTGAGCTGCATCGGGGGGAACGGGGGCTGTTATCGTATCCTGAAAGGCATCACGCACGTCTTTATCAGGCAGATCTTTATTCAGTCGGTACCGCAGGACGCCATTCTTGTCGATTAATAGCAACCGGGGCAGGGAATGGGTATATAGGTGGTAGTCTCCTGTAAGAACGGGAAAGGGGAAGGCTTCTTCTTTCAGCCAGTTTTCTATTTTGCTCGTCCTGCCAGTCTGTATGACAAAGAAGTTCATCTGTTCGTGATATGAAACATAGGCTTTTTTTGTGAAATCCGCATAAGCCGTATTGGCAGAACCGGGTATAGAAGATGCGATGAAAAGCGCTGCAGGTCTGTTTCCTGTTGTTACTGTTACGGGGTGTCCCGAATCTTTGCTGATAAATCCGGTAACAGGAACGGCTGTACCGGCCGACGCTTCCGAAACAGGAATCTGGATGGGGCGGGAGTTTTTAGCCGGCGTTGTTTTTTCCCGTTTCGTTAGAGAAGGAACGGTTTCTGTCTGCACGATTTCGTTTTTGTGCTGTATCGCCGCAGGTGCAACTGCAGCTGGTGTGTCGGCAGCCATGACCGTATACCCTGTCAGAAAAAGACCTGTCACGGCCAGTGCAATTTGACGTCGTAATAGTTTCATGGTTTAACCCTCCTGTCTGAGATATATTATAACTTCATTTTTGCATGCTCTGGTACGGGATGTCAATCCTTTGTCTGGAGACAATAGGGCGAAATGGCAGGAAGCCGGAAAAGATGTTATAATAAAATAACTTAGTTGCTGACCGACTAAGAAAAGCGACTAAGAAAGCGACCAAGATAGAGACCAAGTTAGCGATATAAACCATTTTTTCGTGGGTGCTCCGTAATGAAAATGTGAAAGGATGATTGAAATATGGAAATAGAGCACATTGCAATGTATGTTAATGATTTAGAAGCAGCAAGAGAATTTTTCATTAAATATTTTGGGGCTTCTTCAAATAATGGATACCATAATCCGAAAACGGATTTCAGGTCTTATTTCCTGACTTTTGAAAAAGGACCGAGACTTGAAATTATGAATAAGCCCGCGATGGAAGACCTGGAGAAGCCCCAGAATCGGACGGGATTGGTTCACATTGCTTTCCGGACAGGGAGTAAGGAAAACGTAGATACATTGACTGCCCGGATGAAGGCTGATGGTTATGAGGTCGTCAGCGGGCCGCGGACCACGGGTGATGGATATTATGAAAGCTGTGTTGTGGCTCTTGAAGGCAATCAGATAGAAATTACGGTATAGTTTGTAAGCGGAGAGTTACGCGATATTTATTTGTTCAAAAAGTGGTAAACCGCTGCTATACAAGATACAGAAAAAATCACTTGGTCGCTGACCGACTAAGATAACGACCAAGATAGCGACTAAGTTATAGAGACACGTGCATCGCCATCCCTGAATACGCCGAACAAGTCTGAATATAAGAAAAAACACCTGCTTCAAGGGTTTGATGCTACCCTTTGAAACAGGTGATTTTTATATAGAAATTTTTTTATTTGCAATTAGTCCTAGCAGTCTGCGAGAGGGACCAGAAGGTTTATTTTTTCCGGATTCCCAAGCTTCTATTGTCTTTTTTGAAACACCAAAGTATTGTGCAAATAATTTTTGTGTCAACCCTAACTGATTTCGTATGTCTCTTATTTCGTCACTTGAATATGTAGTTATTGGCTCAATGTCAATTTTTCTTTTATGTCTAGGAAGATGCTTGGTCTGGGTATCTAAAATAGCGTCATTCAGCGATTCAGATAACAAATCAAATGCTTTGCTCATGGAGAACACCTCGCTTATAAATTCGATTCCAAGATATCAATTTGCTTTTTCAAATGATTTCGTTCTTCTTTCGTTAAATTTTCTAACTCATTTCGCCGTAAATCTTCATCATTGAAACCTAACGCTGTCCAAGAACGTGTAAAAGGGCGTGTCTGAATAAATGTTCTTTTAATTTCCAATTTAGTACCTCCATCTATATTTTACCCTATTCAATAGGATGAATACAAGTGCTTTTTATGATAAAATAAGAAGGAAAGTGTAAAATAGTTTGTGTAAACAGGTTATTGGACAGGAAGCCTATATCCTGCTGTAATGGAGGGAAGCCTGGTCTAAAAATATGAAAGGGAAGGGTACGGCTATGATTGATGGAGAGCGCTTGAAAGATGTTTTAGTGCAGTATAAAAAAGATTTTGTACCGAAACATTGGCAGGATGAAAAGTATAAATGGGAAGCACTCAAATGGTTTCAAGACAACTGGAATATTAAGGCAACGGATTTTGCGGATATGCTCAACCGTTCGTTTTCCCAAACCTATAATCTGCTGGCATCGATGAATAATTTCCCGGCCAAGATGATTACTAGTTTTGCTGAGACCGCTCCAGAGGACGTACGCTCGATGTATAGCGATTTGTTTGATGAGAGCAAGGATATATATGAGCGAATCAATACCTTTAAACTGCAATCGGATTTTCTTCTCAAAAAATATGGAAAGGGAGCAGGACAGCATTATCAGTCTGAGAATGCCATCACGACCTATCTGTGTCTGCGTTATCCGGATAAATATTACATATACAAATACAGCGAAGTAAAGGCTGTATCAGATGAATTGGGCAGCGACTATACATTCAAGAAAGGCGCGTATGCAGATAATCTCAGAAATTTTTACTCTTTGTATAATGAAATCTGTGAGCATCTGAAGCAGGACGACGAACTCGTGAACTTATTCAAGAGCCAGCTGACGGATGCCTGTTATCCGGATCCATATCTGAAAACACTGACTTTTGATGTGGGTTTTTATATTTCCCGTGATTATTCAAAGCGTAGTGAAGCAGAATCTTCTGATGCTGAGTGGTATCCCTCGCCAGAAGAATATGCTCCGGGAATCACAACAGCCGAGTGGATTGATCTGCTTGAAGACAAAAGTGTTTTTACACAGAGCAGCCTTGAAATCATGAAAAGAATACAGGACTATGGCGGAGCTGCTACGTGTACGCAGCTTGCTGCAAAGTATGGAGAAAGTAAGAACTTTTATAATGCTGGTTCTGTGGGGCTGGCAAAACGAGTCGTTGAAAAGACGGGATGCCCTGTCATGCCGAAGAATGTTGACAATTCTCGATGGTGGCCCATTCTCTATATCGGCAGATATACAGCCAAAGATGAGAAGGGAAGTTACGTATGGAAGTTGCGCCGTGAATTAGCCGCTGCATTGAACCGGGTGGATTTGAGCGGCGTAGCTCTTTATGCCAAATCAAAAGGTGAGGGAGAACCCAAGTATTGGTGGCTGAACGCCAAACCAAAGATATGGAGCTTTTCTGACCTGCAAGTCGGTGAAGTACAAGACTATACACTTTATAATGCCAACGGCCATAAGCGGCGCATTTTCCAGAACTTCATAGATGCCAGAACGGGCGATCTTGTCATTGGCTATGAATCCAATCCGGTCAAGCAGGTTGTAGCGCTTGTAAAAGTCAGCGCGGCGAATGACGGTCAGAAAATATGTTTTGAAAAAACGGAGTCCCTGGAAAACCCGATTGATTATCAGACATTAAAGGAATGTCCGGAGTTGGCGAAAATGGAGTTCTTCAAAAATCCGAACGGCAGTTTTTTCAAATTGACCAAGAAAGAATATGAGTTCATCATGGACATCATTCGCGATGAAAATCCGCGGAACTCTCATGAGGAGAAGATTCCATCGTATACGAAGCAAGACTTCTTGTCGGAAGTCTATATGACTGACGAAATGTACGACCGACTGGTGGGCGTGCTCAGCAACAAGATGAATATCATTCTGCAAGGCGCACCGGGTGTAGGCAAGACCTTTGCTGCCAAGAGGCTGGCTTATTCTATGATGGGAGAGAAAGACGACAACCGGATTGAATTCGTGCAGTTTCATCAGAATTATTCTTATGAAGACTTCATGATGGGATACAAACCGTCTGGAAATGGTTTTGAATTGAGGCATGGTGTGTTCTACCGTTTCTGCCAGAAAGCGGCCAATGAGCCGGATAAAAAATTCTTCTTCATCATTGATGAAATCAATCGGGGAAACCTGAGCAAAATCTTCGGTGAGCTCCTGATGTTGATTGAAAAAGACTACCGTGGGACAAAGCTGACGCTGGCCTATAATGGTATGCCGTTTACGGTTCCCCAAAATCTTTATATTATTGGCATGATGAATACGGCTGACCGTAGCCTGGCCATGATAGATTATGCCTTGCGCCGCCGGTTCAGTTTCTTCGAGATGGAACCTGGATTTGAATCAAAAGGATTCAAAGATTATCAACAGGCACTGGGAAACGATACGTTCAATGGACTTGTGAATCAGGTCGTTAAGCTGAATGCAGAAATCAGTCATGATAAATCATTGGGGAAAGGCTTCTGTATCGGGCACAGCTACTTTTGTGGAAGAACCAAGGAGAACTGCACCGATGAATGGATGAAGTCTGTCGTAGATTATGACATTCTGCCGATGCTTTCTGAATACTGGTTTGATGATGACAGCAACGTGCAGCGCTGGAAGAATTCCTTTAAGGAAGTATTTCAATGAGTAAGTATAAGCGCATCTTCATAAAGAACATCTACTATATGCTATCTTATGCCTTTACCACCTTGAAGCAATCTGTCTATGAGAATATCGAGAAGGAACCTTTCGATAACATTTATAATTTGTTTGCGGCAATTCTGGCAAAAGGAATCGGTCTTCATCTGAAACAGGGGTTGTATCGGGAATACATCAACTGTGTCGAGGATTTGACCGTCGTCCGCGGGAAAATCGACATGCCTGGTACTATCCGGAACAGGCTCCAGGCCCGGCTGGCCGTAACCTGTGATTATGATGAGCTGTCCGAGAATAACCTTTTGAACCAGATTCTGAAATCAACGGTTTTGCTGATCCTTAGGCAAAAGGATGTAGACGAAAAATACAAGGCAGAACTGAAAAAAGAAATGCTCTATTTTTCTGAAGTCGATGAAATAGAACTGTCCCAGATACGCTGGTCGGAGATTCGTTTGCAGAGAAATAACCGAACATACCAGTTGTTGCTCGCCATTTGTCAGCTCCTGGTTGAAAGTTCACTCATGACAACGGAAAACGGTGATTATCACTTAGCCAGTTTCATCGACGAGCAGCGAATGAGCCGGTTGTATGAAAAATTTATCCTGGAGTATTACGCACAGGAATTCGGACAGCGGATCAAGGGATTTTCGTCAAAAGCCCGGCAGATTCCCTGGCAGCTGGATGACGGCAACGATGCCCTGTTGCCAATTATGCAGACAGACATTACCCTTACGTATGGAATACAGACGCTCATCATTGATGCTAAGTACTACCAGCGGACGTTGCAGACAAACTTCAATGTACGGACGATTCATTCGGGAAATTTGTATCAAATTTTTACCTATGTGAAAAACAAAGAGGCAGAACTCAAAGGAACCGAGCATCGTGTTTCTGGAATGCTTCTCTATGCGAAAACCGATGAAAATCTCGTGCCGGACAATGTGTACCAGATGAGCGGTAACCAGATATCGGTGAAGACACTGGATTTGAATCAGGATTTTTCAGAGATTTCGAGGCAGTTAAACCAGATTGTGGCAGATCATTTCGGAGTTAACATATAGGGGAGCTGATCAGTCTAATATTCAAAGAAAGAAGCAAAAATGTATTAATTGTAGGGAGGTATTTGCAATGAATAAAAGCAAGATTTTGTTTGTCGTATGGATTATTGGTGTCATCCTGCTTCTCTTGGGCATGAAGTATGACATGAGAAATATATTTTCCTTGATTACAGGTATGATTATCGGGGGAGGAGCCGTCACCTTCCTCTATTTCAAAGCATGTCACGAAAAGACAACTGTCTGGATAAAAGTGTAGCAGCAATATCGCTACTACACTTTGGTCTAACTTATTGGGGGCACTACATAAAAAAGCGCTGTCTTCGTGCGACAGCGCTTTTTGATTACGAATGTTATTAACCTAATGTTTCGATAAAAGCCTTGACGACTTCCGGATCAAAGAGCAGGCCCGACGCGCTGAAGAGTTCGCGGACGGCCTGTTTTTTTGTCTTGGCCCAGAATTCAGCCGACGGATTGATGATCATGTCGTAGTAATCGGCGACGGCGATGATGCGGGCTCCCAAGGGGATGTTGGCGCCGCGCAGGTGTTTGGGGAAGCCCGATCCGTCCCAGTGTTCGTGGTGATAGCGGATATAAGGCACGATGTCCTGGCAGCAGGGGATGTTTTCCAGCATGTTGCCGCCGCCTGCGGCGTGGCGCTTGTACTGAGCCTTTTCCGAGCGGTTGAGGTAGGGCATCTTGGCCAGCAGGGTATTGGACACGAAAAGCAGGCCGACGTCATGCAGGAGGGCTGCATATTTGACCTGTTCGATTTCACTCTTGGGCAGCGTCAATTTGGCAGCGACGCTGACGCTATAGTTGGCGACCTGTAAGGAATGCATATACAAGCGCTGGCTCTTCAACTGTATGAAATTGAGCAATTCCGCTGTAATGGCGTCGAGGGACGTCATTTCTTCCCGGGCAATGCCCGCAGCTTGTTTCAGGGATACCATATACATGACCAACAAACCCTTTCGTCTGCAAACGTGTTACTTGTTCGTCGTCCGATGCGACCGGCGTACCTTCTGGGGATGACGGAGGATGTTGAACATCTTCACACTCGTCTTCTTGATACGGGCGCCGGTATTCTTCATGCGCCGTGCTGTAGTGATCTTGGACTTGCGTTTCGGGCGCATGTCGCGGATGGAGCCGAAATCGCCGCGGCGGATACTCGTCGCCTTGATGCGGTCTGAGCGCAGGTTTACTTTCAAGGCACTCATGATCTGGCTCGTCTTGAGATCGATATTAAAACTGTAGATGTCCACTGCCACGTAGGACAGGGTCGGATAGGCGTGAATACAAATATGGGCGTTGCCGGAAACGGCAATGCATGTCAGTTCGTCGTCGATATGGAAGAATGTAATCCCTTCGACAGGCGTGTCGACGAGGTCGAAAGCACGCTCTACCAAGGGCTGCAAGTCTTCGGCTTCCGTAAAGGTCGCTTTGCAGTTATAAAAATCGATGAGTACATGTTTTCCTAATGTGTTGTTCATAATCTCCACCCGTTACTTAGTTACAGCTTATTATATACTGTTTTCGGGCCGATGTAAACAGAAAAAAAGACCCGTTCCCGATGTTTTTTTTACATCAGGAACGAGTCCTTTGTGCGCCAGTCACTAGCCACTAGCTCATGCGGCATGGACACGCATGGGCGTGAAGGTGAAGTTGTTGCCATCGTAGCCGATGGTGACCGTATCGCCTTCGCGGATGGTACCGGCGATGATGTCGCGGCTCAGGGCCGTTTCGACGGTATGCGTGATCAGGCGGCGCAGCGGACGGGCACCGAACTGCGGGTCGAACCCTTTGTCTGCCAATTCCTGTAAGGCTTCGTCGGTCCAGGTGAGGTGGATCTTGACCTGTTTTTCCAGACGCTTGCCGAGGCGTTCCAAGAGGATAGCGGCGATGTTGCGTACCTGGTCTTTCTGGAGCGCTTTGAAGACGACGATGTCGTCAACACGGTTGAGAAATTCCGGACGGAAGTACTGTTTGAGCAGTTCGCGGACTTTCGCATTGGCTTCGTCGTAGTCCTTCGATTCGAGGATTTCGTGAGAGCCGAGGTTACTGGTCATGATGATGATGGTGTTCTTGAAGTTGACCACACGGCCTTTGCCATCGGTCAGGCGGCCATCGTCGAGAATCTGCAACAGGACGTTGAAGATATCCGGATGGGCCTTTTCGATTTCATCGAGGAGAATGACGCTGTACGGACGACGGCGGACGGCTTCCGTGAGCTGGCCCCCTTCATCATAGCCGACATATCCCGGAGGAGCCCCGATCAGACGGGATACGGTATGCTTTTCCATGTATTCCGACATATCGATGCGGATGATGTTACGTTCATCATCGAAGAGGGCTTCTGCCAAAGTCTTGGCCAGTTCGGTCTTGCCGACACCGGTCGGGCCGAGGAAGATGAAGGAACCGATCGGACGGTTCGGGTCTTTGATACCGGCACGGGCACGGATAATGGCATCGCTGACGACGCGGACGGCATCGTCCTGGCCGACGACCCGTTTATGCAACGTTTCGTCGAGGTGCAGGAGTTTTTCCCGTTCGCCGGTCATCATCTTAGTGACCGGGATGCCGGTCCAGCGGCTGACGACCTGAGCGATATCTTCTTCGCCGACTTCTTCTTTGAGGAGCTGCGAATCCTGGTGTTCCGCCAGGTAGGCTTCCTGTTCTTTCAACTGTTTCTGCAATTCCGGCAGTTTGCCGTACTTCAGTTCCGAAGCTTTGGCCAGATCGTAGTTGCGTTCGGCCTGGGCCATGTCACTCTTGACGGCGTCGATTTCTTTCTTCAAGCCCTGGGTGCGCAGGATGGACTGTTTTTCTTTATCCCACTGGGCTTTGAGCTTGCTTTCCTTTTCTTTCAATTCATTCTTCGTTTCCGTGATCTTAGCCAGCCGTTCTTTGGAAGCGTCGTCCGTTTCTTTGTTCAGGGACTGTTCTTCGATTTCCAGCTGCATGATCTTATGGCGCAGTTCGTCAATCGGCGTCGGCATGGATTCGATTTCCGTACGCAGTTTGGCTGCGGCTTCGTCGACGAGGTCGATGGCCTTATCCGGCAGGAAGCGGTCGGAAATGTAGCGGTCCGACAGGACAGCGGCAGCGACCAGGGCCTTATCACGGATGCGGACGCCATGATGGACTTCGTAACGTTCTTTCAGGCCACGGAGAATGGTGATTGTGTCTTCGACCGACGGCTGGTCAACCATGACCGGCTGGAAACGACGTTCCAAAGCGGCATCTTTTTCGATGTATTTCTGGTATTCATTGAGGGTCGTAGCGCCGATGCAGCGCAGGTCACCACGGGCCAGCATCGGTTTCAGGATGTTGCCGGCATCCATGGAGCCTTCCGAAGCGCCAGCGCCGACGACGGTGTGGATTTCATCGATGAAGAGAAGGATCTGGCCGTCGGATTTGGCGATTTCATTGAGGACCGATTTGAGTCGTTCTTCAAATTCGCCACGGTATTTGGCACCGGCGATGAGGGAGCCCATATCGAGGGAGTAGAGGGTCTTGTTTTTCAGCGATTCCGGAACGTCACCGCTGACGATACGGCGGGCCAACCCTTCGACGATAGCCGTCTTGCCGACACCAGGTTCACCGATGAGGACCGGGTTGTTCTTACGACGGCGGGACAGGATTTCGATGGTACGGCGGATTTCATCATCACGGCCGATGACCGGATCCAGTTTGTTCTGGCGGGCAGCGGCGGTCAGATCGCGGCCGTATTTTTCCAGGGCCTTGTAGTTTTCTTCCGGGTTATCACTGTTGACGTTAGCCTTGCGGTTAGCCTTGATGGTACTCATGATTTTGTCCTGCGTCAATCCGAATTCACGGCACAACTGCTGGACTTCGTCGTCGCTTTCGCTGACGATACCCATGAGGATGTGTTCCGTGCTGATGTATTCATCGTGCATAGAGTCTGCCAACTGCTGGGCTTTGCCGATGACACGGACCATTTCCGTCGACATGGACAACTGGCTGGAGCCCTTGACGGACGGAATCTTCTTCAGTAACTGTTCCAAGCGGGCCTGGAGCATGGGGACGTCGGTATGACATTCCGAGAAAATCGTGTTGAGCAGGCCTTCCGGTTCTTTTGTCAAGCCCATGAGCATATGGACCGATGAGAGTTCCTGGTTATAATGGAGCGCGGCGATCTGCTGGGCAGACTGGAAGGCTTCGATGACCTTTTGCGTATATTTTTCGTTTCCCATAATTAAGACCTCCTTACTTATGGTGGAAGTAATCATTCTTAGGAGCTTTCCTCAAGCTCTAGTATCATTATACCGTTAAAAGTCAAAAAGTCAATAGGTCAAAAGAAGAAAAGTCAAAAAATATATTTGACAAAGGAAGGGGCCTTTCGCTACACTTAATCTGTCAGGAAGGAGACGCACTTATGGATGAAAAAGAACGGAAAGCGTTTGAAGGCGACGCCTTTGCCCAATGCGCTATGGGCGACGATTATTTCTTTGAAGCTTTCGATGCCGATATAGAATATAAAGATGTTTTATATAAGAAGGCCCTGTACTGGTACCACCGGGCTGCCCAGAAAGGACACGCGGCCAGTCAGTATAACCTGGCCTATCAGTATGAACACGGACTGGGGACGGATACCGACATGGAACAGGCCGTGTACTGGTACCGCCGGGCGGCCAATCAGGGGTATGGCACGGCCGAAAACAACCTGGGCCATCTCTACGAAACGGGGAACGGCCTGCCCCAGGATTATGGACTGGCTTTGCACTGGTACGGCCGGGCTGCCCGCCATGATGACGCCGACGGCCAGTGCAATACGGCCATCATGTACCAGTTCGGCTATGCCGGCCCGCGGGATTATGACAAGGCCGCCTACTGGTATGCCCAGGCGGCCAAAAAGGGCAATGCCATTGCCCAGAACAACCTGGGATACCTTTACGAAACGGGCCGCGGTGTCCCGCAGGACTGGGAACTGGCAGCCCGCTGGTACTATGAAGCCGCCATGGCCGGAGACGGGCCGGCCCAGAATAATCTGGGCGTACTCTACCGCGACGGTCACGGCGTCCGCCACGACCTTTGCCAGGCCGTCTATTGGTTCGCCCAGTCGGCGGCTTCCGGGTACAAGGAAGGCATGAAGAATTATGCCCATGCCCTGGAAAAAGGCGAAGGCGTAGAAAAAGACACGGTCGAAGCGGCCTATTGGCGGCAGAAGGGAAAGAAATAGGAGTGATATTTTACTAGTCAACATTACAGAAATATAATATTGACTATCCAGGCTAAAAGGAGTATACTGAAGATATCAAAAACGAATTGTAAAATTCACAAAATTGCAGGGAAAGGGGCATGAAAATGGGAAACTATATTGGGCATACTAGCGAAGACGGACGACAGCAACTGCTGATAGACCATTTGAAAGGGACCAGCCTTTTGGCCGAACGATTTGCCAGTGTGTTTGATGCGCCCGAATGGGGAAGGATGGCTGGATTATATCATGACATCGGGAAATATAGTGCGGCTTTCCAGCGACGGATCCTGGAAGATGGGCCGCTGGTCGATCATTCTACAGCCGGTGCCTTGCTGATGAAGAAAGTAAAGAATGTTCCTTTGGCTTTCTGTATTGCCAGTCATCACAGTGGCCTCCTCAATACGGGAACGAAATTATCAAAAGTCGATGACGGTACCCTGATGGGGCGGCTGAAAAAAGAATTGAAGGGCAAACTGGACTATTCGGCTTATCGCCAGGAACTGCCTGAACCCGTACCGATTCGCAAGGCGCCGGCCTTTTTATACGGAAAAGACCAGTTCTATTATTCCTTCTTCATCCGCATGCTTTTTTCCTGTTTAGTCGATGCCGATTTTTTGGATACGGAGCGATTCGTAAACGATGGCAAAGTGCAGCGCGGCGGATTCGCGACGATGGAGGAACTTCACGATTTATTTTTCGCGTATTATGCAACTTTTGGAAAACCCACTACGCCTATCAATCAAAAACGGCAGGAAATTTATCAGCAATGTCTGGATGCGGCTGAAAAAGAGCCAGGTATGTTTAGTCTGACCGTTCCGACCGGTGGCGGTAAGACCTTGTCTTCCTTGGCTTTTGCCTTGAAACATGCTATAAAATACAAGAAACAGCGGATTATTTATATCATCCCCTATACTTCGATTATTGAACAGACTGCCGATATTTTCCGTAATATTCTAGGGGATGGTAACGTCATCGAACACCATATGAATGTCGATTACGATAAAGATTACGATAAAAATTACGACGATGACAAAAAGGAAGATGATGGCTTGAACCGCAAAAAGCTGGCGACTGAAAATTGGGATGCGCCCGTCATTGTGACGACAAATGTGCAGTTTTTTGAATCCCTCTTTGCGGCTAAGACCAGCCGGTGCCGCAAGGTACATAATATTGCCAATAGCGTCCTCATCTTTGATGAAGCACAGATGCTCCCTGAGCCTTATTTGCGGCCTTGCATCCGCAGCATGGGCGAATTGGTGGCTAATTATCGTTGTACGGCAGTATTGTGTACGGCAACGCAGCCGAGTTTGGAAACGTATTTTTCCCGGATCGGAGAAGACCTGAAAGTGCGGGAAATCTGTCCGGATACCCAAGACTTGTATGGATTTTTCAGGCGCGTCACTTATCGATTCATGGATGTAGATTCCCTGGAATCCTTGGCGGCGCAGCTGAAAGAGCATGAGCAGGTCCTGTGTGTCACTAATTCCAAGAAGGACGCTCGGGACTTGTATCAGATGATGGCGGGCGATGGATGTTATCATTTGTCGACCTTCATGTATCCGGCTCATCGGCGCCGTGTCTTAGCCATCATCCGTCAGCGCCTTCAGGAGGGCTTGCCCTGCCGGGTCATTTCGACCAGCTTGATCCAGGCTGGTGTCGATGTCGATTTCCCTGTCGTTTATCGTGAAATTGCGGGCCTGGATAGTATCATACAGACCGGCGGCCGCTGCAATCGGGAGGGGAAACAGCGGACAGAAGACAGCATCGTATCTATTTATGATTTGCCTAAACCTATGAACCGGATTCCGGCTTTCGTGCGGCGCCCTATCGAAATAACCCAGATGGTGGCGAAGGACCATGCCGACATAGCCAGTGCAGAGAGTATTAAAGCGTATTTCGACCAGCTCCATTATACGCTTGGCGAAGACCAGCTGGACAGTAAAGATGTGTTAAAACGATTAGAAGTGAATAAACCGGCCTTTACAGAGATTGCAAAAGATTTCAAACTGATAGAAGAAGACAGCCGGACCGTTTTTATTCCTATAGATGATGACCTGGACAACCAGAAAATCCTGGCACAATTGAGAAGCGGTGTTTGCAACCGGTCCATACTCCGTAAGGCGAATCAATATATGGTCGGCGTCTATGAGAATCAGTTCAGGAAACTAGAGGAAACGAATAAGCTGGAAGCGTTGGAGTTTGGATTGTATGTACTAACGGATCCGGCAGCATATGATCCGGATACGGGGCTCGTCGTCAATATGGAAGATGGAATAGGCATCTTTTTATAAATTAGGGAGATGATGATATGGCAATACGAGTAGAAGTTTGGGGAGATTATGCCTTATTCTCCCGGCCGGAAATGAAAACAGAACGCGTCAGTTATGATGTCATGACGCCGTCTGCGGCACGAGGCATCATTGAGGCGATTTATTGGCATCCCGGACTCAAATGGATTATTGATAAAATCTATGTCCTCAGTCCTATCCGGTTCACCAATATCCGCCGCAATGAAGTCAAGGCAAAGGCCAGCGCCAGAGCGGCCAAGCAGGCGATGACTAAGAAAAATGTGGACTTGTATTTGAGTACGAAAGAAGAAATCCAGCAGCGGGCTTCTATGGTACTGTGCAAGGTGCATTATGTCATCGAAGCGCATTTTGAACTGACCGATAAGGCCAATGCTTCTGACAATGCTGGAAAGTTCCAGGATATCATCCGCCGCCGCTTGAAGCGGGGACAATGTTATCATACGCCTTATTTTGGCTGCCGGGAATTTCCTGTCAATTTCCGGGAATACGAATTTGACAGTGTGCCGACAGCCTATGCCGGGGAAGATAAGGAATTAGGCTATATGCTGTATGACATGGATTATTCCGATTTACAGCACATACGGCCTATGTTCTTCAAAGCGACCTTACATAATGGGGTCCTGGATTTGCGGGATTGTGAGGTGCACTCATGATTTTACAATCGTTGGTAGCGTATTATGAAACCTTAGCCCGGCAGGGAGCTATTGCCAAGCCGGGGTGGGGGGACTATAAGATTTCCTATGCTGTCAATCTGAATCAGCAGGGCGAAGTCATCGGAATCCTATCCTTAGAAAAAGAAGTGATGCGGGGGAAAAAGACGGTATCCGTACCTACGGTCCATATGCTGCCGGAAGGCGTGAAAAAATCGTCGGGTATCCGGCCGCAGTTCCTGTGGGCCAATGCCGCTTATTGCCTGGGGCTGCCTAAAGACATGAAGACAGCGGATATGGCAGAAGATGCGGCAGCTAAATGGGAAAAAGAGAAAAAACGGAGTATAGCTTGTTTTGAAGCGATGAAAAAATATCATTTGGATATCTTAGAAGCTGTCCACACGCCGTCAGCAGAGGCATTGAAGCGGTTCTTTACGACGTGGAAGCCGGAAACAGCAGAAAATCATCCCGTGTTGAAACCCTATCTGGCCACCAACCTGTTGACAGCCAATGTAATGTATGCCGTCGAAGGTGTCTTTGTCAAAGATGATGAAACCATCAGGGCTGCCTGGGATGCCCATTATAATCAGCCATCTGCTGATGCTGTCGAAGGGCAGTGTTTGGTCACGGGGAAAATAGCTCCCATTGCCCGCATCCATCCCAATATCAAAGGCGTCCGCGGCGCTCAGTCCTCAGGAGCTTCCTTAGTATCTTTCAACGCAGATGCTTTTGAATCATACGGTCATTCAGGGGGGCAGTGCTATAATGCCCCTGTCAGCGAACATGCCGCTTTTGCCTATACGACGGCATTGAATCAGCTTATTGCCGATGAAAAGCACTGTAAGGTCATTGGCAATACGACCGTTGTCTATTGGGCAGCCGATGGGGAAGAAGCCTATCAGGATTTGCTTCATAGCGCCGTTTTTGAAGATGATGACACTATTGATGATGAGACACTTGATGCCTTGTTTTCTCACATCCAAAAAGGAATGCCCTTTGATTTTCAAGGAGTTCCCATCCATCCCGATACGCCTTTTTATATCTTAGGATTATCGCCAAATGCAGCCAGACTCTCAGTCCGTTTTTTCTTACAGGATACGTTCGGTCATTTTATCGACCACGTGCGCAAACATTATGAAAGACTGGAAATCGTTATGCCTCAGCAGTATCGGGCTTACTTGCCATTAGGGAGATTGTTGGGGGTAACAGTGAATCCTAAACGTAAGGACACGAAAGGAAAACCTGATAAAAAGTATGAGAAAGCATCCCCACTTCTGGCAGGTGCTGTGATGCGTAGCATCCTTTCTGATACGCCTTACCCGCAGGCTTTATACAATAGCGTCATGTTGAGAGTCAAAGCAGACCAGGATGATAAAGATAATTATATCTATAAAATTAGTGCCGAAAAAGCCGCCATCATCAAGGCTTGTTTATTGAAGAATTTTCCGAAAGGAGAGGAAGTAACTGTGGCATTGAATGAAGAAAGTACGAATACGGCCTATGTATTAGGCCGACTGTTCTCTGTATTGGAACAAATTCAGGAAAAAGCCCATGAAAAAGATAATGGACGCGGTAAGGTTCCCGACTCAGAAAAGAATCGGAAAGGAATAAATAGCACGATTAAGGATCGATTTTTTAATAGTGCGGCTGCGACCCCGGGATGGGTATTTCCAATTTTGTTGAAAATGGCCAACCACCATTTACGCAAATTGAATGACAGAAAGGGATTGAAAATTGAACTGGAAAAAATGGTCACAGAATTGGAAGGGAAAATCGAGATGAATGGCCAGCCTATTCCGGCGCGGATGAATTTGAACGATCAAGGCTTATTTATTTTAGGCTATTACCATCAGACCCAGAAACGGTATATGAAAAAGGAGGAAAAATAAGATGTCCGAACCCATTAAAAATCGCTATGAATTTACCATCCTGTTTGACGTAGAAAATGGCAATCCCAATGGAGATCCCGATGCCGGCAATATGCCGCGCGTAGACCCGGAAACCGGATACGGCCTGGTTACCGATGTCTGCTTGAAGCGTAAGATACGCAATTGCATTGAAACGATTTGCGAAGACCAGCCTGGCTATCGCATTTACGTCAAAGAAGGCGTTCCTTTGCAGCGCAGTGACAAAGAAGCGTTAACCTACGTGGGCATTGATGAAAAGACGGATATAAAAAAGATGAAAAAAGATGATCCGGAACTGGACCGTAAAATCTGTGACTTTATGTGCCAGAATTTCTTTGACATCCGTACCTTTGGCGCCGTCATGACGACCTTTGTCAAGAGTGCACTCAATTGCGGCCAAGTCCGCGGTCCCGTTCAGTTAGGCTTTGCCCGCAGCATTGATCCTATCGTACCACAGGAAGTCACCATTACCCGTGTCGCCATCACGACGGAAAAAGATGCGGAAAACAAGAACACCGAAATCGGCAGAAAATATATCATTCCCTATGCGTTATACCGCGTAGACGGCTATGTATCAGCCAACCTGGCACGGAAAGTGACCGGTTTCAGTGAAGACGATTTACAGTATTTATGGAAAGCCATCATTAATATGTTCGAATACGACCATTCCGCTGCCAGAGGGAATATGGCTGTGCGCGAACTCATCGTATTCAAACACGATAGTGAATTGGGAAATGCTCCAGCATATAAACTTTTTGATACTGTTCACGTCCAGAAAAAAGAAGGCGTCGTCGCGCCCAGAAACTATACGGACTATGACGTAACCGTAGATGAAAGCAAAATCCCGGAACACGTTACGTGTACCCGGATGATTTAAACGTAGGAAAGAGGGGGTGCGAAGCCGTATCACACATAAAATATATCAGAGCTTCGCACCCGGCTTGATTTCTATAAAAATAAGCAATACCCGGAGAATTGACTCAAAAATTGAACTGCTATTCAATCAGTTCGCAATATGATTGATGAGAGAGCAGATAGTGACTGAGCCAATTTGCAGGCTCGTCGCACCCTTCACGGGTGCGTGGATTGAAATTAAAGTTGTCTTGATTCTTAGTTTATCATGGATAGGGTCGCACCCTTCACGGGTGCGTGGATTGAAATTATACATCAGGAGGCTCTAAATTAAATGAAACGAGCGTCGCACCCTTCACGGGTGCGTGGATTGAAATCTGAATGGGACCTGGAAAAATGCGTCCAGTGTACGTCGCACCCTTCACGGGTGCGTGGATTGAAATAATGAAACCGATGAAACGGTCAACAAGAAGACCAAGTCGCACCCTTCACGGGTGCGTGGATTGAAATGGCATGGACACGCTGACGGCGGACGGACCGGCCAAGCGTCGCACCCTTCACGGGTGCGTGGATTGAAATAATGAAACCGATGAAACGGTCAACAAGAAGACCAAGTCGCACCCTTCACGGGTGCGTGGATTGAAATCCGGCAGAACATCTCCTGACCAACGACGATATGGAGTCGCACCCTTCACGGGTGCGTGGATTGAAATACCTTCCTCAGCAAGGAAGAAATCGACGCCCTGGCGTCGCACCCTTCACGGGTGCGTGGATTGAAATATCGGCTGGATCACGGGCATCGAAGGGGTCTACTTCCGTCGCACCCTTCACGGGTGCGTGGATTGAAATTTATAATTACAACGCAGAGGAGTAAGGTGACCACGTCGCACCCTTCACGGGTGCGTGGATTGAAATCTCATGGCTTGCGACAAGGCCCTCGTTGAACCGTCGTCGCACCCTTCACGGGTGCGTGGATTGAAATTTTGAGCCAGAAAGATTATGCGTCGGGACAAATGGGGTCGCACCCTTCACGGGTGCGTGGATTGAAATGGCTTATGCCTGTGCCCGCGGTGCTGACCGCATGAGCGTCGCACCCTTCACGGGTGCGTGGATTGAAATTGATCAAGGCCGCCGCGATTTGCAGGCCTGGTGGACGTCGCACCCTTCACGGGTGCGTGGATTGAAATATATAGAACATCCTGAAAGAGATACTTTGGTCATCGTCGCACCCTTCACGGGTGCGTGGATTGAAATGTGTATTAGTTAACGGTGCCGATGGCCGCATGGGCAGCGTCGCACCCTTCACGGGTGCGTGGATTGAAATCAGCAGCAGCTGGGCGTCTTGCAGGACCGGCCGGACGTCGCACCCTTCACGGGTGCGTGGATTGAAATCCGGAAGTCGTCTACTGTGCCGGCAAGACCGTCCGTCGCACCCTTCACGGGTGCGTGGATTGAAATATCATCATGGCGACAATCGGCGTCCTCGTCGTCCTCGTCGCACCCTTCACGGGTGCGTGGATTGAAATTCGCCTGCAGACTGAAGGACGGGGCCATCTGCGCCGGTCGCACCCTTCACGGGTGCGTGGATTGAAATTGCATGTGTCCCGGTGGCGTCGTCGTCGGGGCGGCTTGTCGCACCCTTCACGGGTGCGTGGATTGAAATTCGATTTCAATCATACGGGGATGAGCATCGTCGAAAGTCGCACCCTTCACGGGTGCGTGGATTGAAATGCATGATACGCTGGAAACGTATACGGCTGTCAGTGGTCGCACCCTTCACGGGTGCGTGGATTGAAATCAAGACAGGCGTCATCTTCAAGGCCGCTATCGATACGTCGCACCCTTCACGGGTGCGTGGATTGAAATATTTTCCTTGTGGACGGCTTCGGCTGTTTCCTGCGTCGCACCCTTCACGGGTGCGTGGATTGAAATAGTAAAAAAGAAATCCGGTCAAATTTTGTTTACGGGTCGCACCCTTCACGGGTGCGTGGATTGAAATCCGATGCCATCTGCTTCGTCTCGGAAAAGGGGCGGGGTCGCACCCTTCACGGGTGCGTGGATTGAAATTATATACGCGTAAAACGTATAACCAAAGCTATATCAGTCGCACCCTTCACGGGTGCGTGGATTGAAATCCAGAAGGCAGCCGCCGAAGGGAGGTCAGTCCAGTCGCACCCTTCACGGGTGCGTGGATTGAAATCTGTCGATGAATTGATCAAAACGTTGGAAAAGCTGTGTCGCACCCTTCACGGGTGCGTGGATTGAAATGACACGGCGCACGGATACGCCGGCCAGGTACATCTCGTCGCACCCTTCACGGGTGCGTGGATTGAAATTGGCCATCGCTCTGAGCCTGCTGTGCACCGGCCTGGGCGTCGCACCCTTCACGGGTGCGTGGATTGAAATATGCGACACCACAAGACGCCGGCAGTGGCACGGGAAGTCGCACCCTTCACGGGTGCGTGGATTGAAATGGTAATGTCGCAGCGCTGGTCAAGTACGCGCTTGAGTCGCACCCTTCACGGGTGCGTGGATTGAAATTTACAAAGAAGCGCTGAAAGACGCTCGTAAGCAAGTCGCACCCTTCACGGGTGCGTGGATTGAAATGTGGAATAGCTATTACGGTTTCCCCCAGCAGTCGTGGTCGCACCCTTCACGGGTGCGTGGATTGAAATTTGCGTGGCTTGACTACATGGACGAGGACGAAAAACGTCGCACCCTTCACGGGTGCGTGGATTGAAATGGACATACGGAGCCAATATTCGTCCTGGTGATTACTGCGTCGCACCCTTCACGGGTGCGTGGATTGAAATGAACGTCTCCGCAGGCTGAATGACCCGAAACTTACTGTCGCACCCTTCACGGGTGCGTGGATTGAAATCAGCTTAGCATAATGCCAATCGTCCAGCACGTGCTTGTCGCACCCTTCACGGGTGCGTGGATTGAAATAGAACGAAGTGCAAAACCCTGGCCGATTACATTAACGTCGCACCCTTCACGGGTGCGTGGATTGAAATGCTGTATCAACGAAGAACTGGATATCTTCCGCTGTCGTCGCACCCTTCACGGGTGCGTGGATTGAAATAACGCAAACTTCGAAATTAATTGCTTGAAGAAATACGTCGCACCCTTCACGGGTGCGTGGATTGAAATGTTTTTGCAATATACGTCGCTATCCCTCCTCGTCAGTCGCACCCTTCACGGGTGCGTGGATTGAAATGTGAGGTGGCTAGTCAATCCGCTGATTTTCCCGGCGCGTCGCACCCTTCACGGGTGCGTGGATTGAAATGTGGATTCAAAAAGCAACTAATATCGACACTAAGCGTCGCACCCTTCACGGGTGCGTGGATTGAAATACTTACATGGATATGATAAATACATTGATGAAGAAGCGTCGCACCCTTCACGGGTGCGTGGATTGAAATTTTGTAGCTTAAAATTATAGTCAACTAGAATAGAGGCGTCGCACCCTTCACGGGTGCGTGGATTGAAATTTCTATTATTATCTCTTTTATCTCTTTACTCTTATGCGTCGCACCCTTCACGGGTGCGTGGATTGAAATAAGTAGGATGCGGAACCGTTCGTCTGAGATTGTGGAGCGTCGCACCCTTCACGGGTGCGTGGATTGAAATCGCAGCAGGTTATCCGGCTGATTGTATCGCCGTCAGGTCGCACCCTTCACGGGTGCGTGGATTGAAATTTGTATCAAGATGAAAAGAAGGTGGACTAATTATGCGTCGCACCCTTCACGGGTGCGTGGATTGAAATATCGCCCCCATTTTGGATTGTCAGCTCATAAGTCAAAGTCGCACCCTTCACGGGTGCGTGGATTGAAATAATGAAGCTGTCTAAGAGCTGCTGGCCGGCCTTCTGTCGCACCCTTCACGGGTGCGTGGATTGAAATAAAATGCATCGCTCCTCAGGAACGTTCAGCGGGAAACGAGTCCGGCGCGGCCTGTACCGTTTCGCCGACGGCAGGATGGCTAATGCCGACATCAACGGCGCCGCCAACATACTCCGCAAAAGTAAGCAGAACCTCGATTTCGAGGGACTGTGTAAGGGGCTTTTGGACAGCCCTTTGAGAATAAGGCTATCCTGATTTCAGGAGGAAACTTAAACAGCAACCTTCTCAAGAATCTCTCGCTTCTATAAGCGGGAGAGGTTCAAAGGCAGTATTTCAAATCTTCAAATCCGATTCTGCATAGAGTGCCGCATAGCCAGCCAGGGCGATGCGGCCTTTTTCTATGTGGCAATAGAGTTCGCCGCCCCGTTTCGAGGCCTGGTAGGCGACGAGGTCGGTTTTGTCGAGTTTGGCTGCCATGACGGGGATGATGTGGCAATGGCCGCTGCCGCAGACCGGGTCTTCCGGGACGGCGAGTTTCGGCGCAAAGGACCGGCTGACCGTGTCGTATTTGCTGCCTTTGGCCGTGATGTTGCAGAGCAGGCCGTCGAGTTGCTTGATTTTGGCCATGTCAGGCTGGCAATGGATGACTTCTCCTTCGTCGGCCAGGACGCAGACCAGGTCGCGGGCGAGATAGGCTTCGACAGGGCGGACGCCCAGTGCTTCTTCCATGGCGTCTGTGACCGGGACAGGTTTCATGTCATAAGCCGGGAAATCCATGGAGAAGCGGTCGCCGTCACGGGTGACGATTAGTTCGCCGCTGAGGGTCTGGAAGACGTAGCGGCTGGCGTCGGGTTCGAAGAAATGGGAGAGGACATAAGCCGTGCCCAGGGTCGCATGGCCGCAGAGGTCGATTTCACCGCCCGGCGTGAACCAGCGCAGGTGCCAGTGATTGCCTTCTTTGACGGTAAAGGCCGTTTCGGATAAGCTGTTTTCCATGGCAATGTGCTGCATCAGTTCGTCAGGCAGCCAATGGTCCAGGACGCAGACGGCAGCCGGGTTTCCTTTGAATATTTCCTTAGTAAAAGCGTCGACAATGTAACATTTCATAGGACAGACCTCCTTTTTTAGTCATCATATCACAGCCTGACTGGACTGGCAATGAGGGACATGGTATAATTTTACTCAGAAAGATTTTACTCAGAAACTTTTTAGTCAAAATATTCTGAGTAAAATGAAACTGAGTAAAGGAGTGGGCCTATGTTTATTGGAAGAAAAATGGAACTGACGCGGCTGCAGCAAATGTATGATTCGCCAAGGCAGGAAGTGATACTGATTTACGGGCGCCGGCGCATTGGTAAGAGTGAGCTGATTAAGCAATTTTTACAGGCGCCTGAAGTGACTGGGCTGTATTATCAATGTAAGCAGACGACGGAAATGAATAATGTGCAGAGCCTGTCCGCTTTGATTTCCGATGTGTATCAGTATCCGCCCCTTGCTTTTTCGGGAATAGAAAAGCTGCTGGAGTTTCTTTTTCAACGAGCCTGCCAGGAAAAACAAGTCCTTGTTTTGGATGAATATCCTTATTTACGGCAGACTGTCGCCGGGTTGGATAGTATACTGCAATCTTTGATTGACACATATCGGGAGCGTTCGCAGCTGAAGCTGATTCTTTGCGGGTCCTTTGTAGATACCATGAAATCGCTCATGTTGGAGGAAAATCCTTTATATGGCCGTATCACCTTGGGGCTCCATGTCCATCCTATGGATTATTTTGAGTCTGCGCAATTCTACCCAGACTTTTCCTTGGAAGACAAAGTGCGTCTGTACAGCGTTTTTGGCGGGGTACCTTATTATAACAGTCTGATTGATCCGGCACGGAGTGTCCGGGAAAATGTCCTGGCTCTGCTGGTGGAACCGGGAGCTCGTCTGGAAAACGAGGTGCAGATGTATCTGTTAGGAGAATTATCGAAATTTATCAATGCTAATGAGGCTTTTGAGGCCTTGGCCAGGGGGGTTCACCGCTACAAGGATATTTTGTCGCAATCTCATATTTCCAGCAGTCCGGCTTTGTCCGAAATCTTGAAACGACTGATTCTCATGGAGCTCGTTGAAAAAGAAGTGCCTATCAATGATGTTCATAATAAAAAACGAGCCAGTTACCATATTTGTGATAATCTGGCCAGTTTTTATTATCGGTATATCTTTCCTTATAGTTCGCAACGGCAAATCATGGCGCCGGACGTTTTTTTTGACCGGTATATTGCAGACGATTTCGCACGGGTTTTCGTACCGAAGCGGTTTGAATCGCTGTGCCGGCAATTTCTGATCCGCCAGAACCGGCAGGGACGTCTGCCGGAAATCTTCGATGCCATCGGGACCTATTCTTACGATTTGCCAAAAGAGCATAAGAATGGGGAATTCGATGTCGTTACGCATGATGATAAAGGCTACATCTTTTACGAAGCCAAATTCCGGCAGACGCCCATTACGGATGCCATGATTGAAACCGAAATCCGCCAGGTCCGTCAGATTGGGATGGATTGTTATCGTTATGGCTTCTTTTCTCGTGCCGGCTATGAGGTGACTCCCAGACCGGATGTCATCCTCTATACGCTGGACGATTTGTTTGAAAGCTGTTAATAGCTGACTTTCTTGACCTTGCAGGCTACGGTGTAGGAAAATATAAAGAAAAAATAATTGGATATAGAATTCGTAAATAAAAACAATTATCCGTTGATAAATTATTGAATATGGAGTATAATAGGTGACATAAGAAGACGTAAAAAAAGGAGGCCTACTTATGAATATTGTAGTTTTGGTAAAGCAAGTTCCTGCGATTTCTGACATTGAAATCGCAAAAGATAACAACTTGGTCCGTGTCGGCGCACCGTCGATGCTCAACCCCGTTGATAAACACGCCATTGAAGCGGCTGTGGCTGTCAAGGAAGCCGTTGGCGGTACGGTCACGCTCCTGACCATGGGCAACGCCCTGGCCGGGGAAATGATGCGTGACGGCATTGCTGTCGGTGCCGATAAGGGCGTCCTCGTCTCGGACGAACGCATGGCTGGTTCCGATACGCTGGCAACGGGCCTGGTCTTGGCCAAGGCCATTGAAAAATTGGGTGGTGCCGATCTGGTCTTTACGGGCAAGCGCTCGACCGACGGCGACACCGGGCAGATTCCGCCGGCTATCGCTCAGCGCCTGGGCATGGCCCTCATTTCCTATGCCAACTCGGTCAGCGTCGAAGGCACGACGATCACGGCGACGCGCCTGAACCACGACGGCATCGAAACCGTCCAGGCACAGGTACCGGCTGTCGTATCGGTTACGGAAAAAAGCAATACGCCGCGTTCTCCGAAGATCCGCGGGAAAATGGCTGCCAAGAAAGCCGTCTTTGATGTCTGGAAAGTGGAAGACCTGGGCCTCGATGCAGCAAGTGTCGGGACATCCGGTTCGGCGACGAAAGTCACGGAACTGTTTGCACCGGAACCGAATCCGGTCGGCGTCATGATTGAAGGGGCTACGCCGGCAGACGCTGCGGCTAATCTCGTCAAAGATCTGACTGCCAAGAACTTGCTGTAAGGAGGGCTGAATTATGGAATTGAAACAGAATATCTGCGTATATATCGAAATCGCCGGCGGTGCCTTGAGCCCGTTGAGCATTGAATTGTTGGGCAAAGCCCGTCAGCTGGCTGATGCCAAGGGCAAGAAAGTCGTCGCTTTTGTCGCCGGTGCTGATACGGCGAAAGCCAGCCAGGAAGCTATTTCCTACGGGGCCGATGCCGTTGCCGCTGTCGAAGACGGCGCGCTGGCTGCTTATGATTCCGTCTTGTATACCAAAGCCATCGCCGCTTTGGCTGAAAAATATGAACCCAGTGTCATCCTCATCGGCGGGTCTCCCGATGGCCGCGACCTCGGTGGCCGCCTGTCGGCTCAGCTCGGTGTCGGCCTGGTCGCTGACTGCACGGACGTCCGCTTTGAAGGCGACGATGACACCCTGACTTGGATCCGTCCGGCTTATACGGGCAAGCTCTTCGTCAAGATCCAGACGACGACGCGGCCACAGCTGGCTACGATCAGCGACAAGATTTTCCACGGCACGCCGGCAGATCCGTCCCGGACTGGCGAAATCGTCAAGGAAAGCGTCGATTTCACCGGTGTCGCTCCGTCCGTCACGGTAACGGGTTTTGAACCGGTCGAAAAAGAAGCGGAAGAACTGACTATCACGACGGCTGATATCGTCGTCGGTGCCGGCCGCGGTGTCCAGACCGAAGACGGTATGAAAGCGGTCCAGGCCTTTGCTCAGCGCATCGGTGCTGCTTTCGGTGTTTCCAAACCCCTCGTCGATAAAGAATGGGCACCTTATGAATGGCAGATCGGCATTACGGGCAAGAAAATCGCTCCGAAGATTTACATCGCCCTGGGCATTTCCGGTGCCATCCAGCACAAACTGGGCATCCAGGATGCGGGCCTCATCATCGCCGTCAACAAAGACCCGGATGCACCGATCTTCAAGTTCGCCCACTACGGTATCGTAGGCGACCTCTTCGAAGTCATGCCGGAACTGGAAAAACAGATCAAAAAGATCCGTGGTTAGGAAATAGTTTGAAGTTTGATGTTTGAAGCAATGCAGTTAAATTTAGTAACGCACATCAAACATCAAACCCCAAAAAAGGAGCTGTCTTTTTAGACAGCTCCTTTTTTGCATGTTATAATACCCATATCTATACGAAATGCTGTGAAAAAATACGGAGGTGGTTCCATGGATTCTTTTGCTGCCCGCCGGGCCTGCCGCGACGGTCGTTATGACGAGGTCCTGGCTATGTACGGCAAGGCCGCTCCCGATGGGTCTTGGACTTGCTGGGATTATTACTATTATGCCTATGCCCTGCGCAAGACGAAGCAGTACCGGAAAGGCCGGGAAATCGCCCGGGCCGGCATGATTGCCTTTCCGGATTTTACCAACCTGCATGGGATTTACTGCTGGTGCCTCTATTATCTGTATATCCAGAAGTTCGATGAACGGACCCATTCGCCGGCTGATTTTCGCCGCGCTGTCGATGCCATCCTGAAGTACAGCCGGCAGGAAGCGTACAGTCCGTATGCCCTGGCCGTATGGCGCATGGTCGATGTCCTCAAGAACAAGCCCGGCCAGGCCAATCTCATGGGTGCCTATCTGCGCCGCCTCGACCCGGACCAGCTGCCGGACCAGGAAAAGACCGTGACTTTGAAAGGGCGGGAACGGGTCATCGCGTCGGACCGGGAACGGTGGTACTCCCTCATGAGCCGCATCCTGGTCAAGGAAGAAAAGTATGACGACTGCATTACGTTGTGCCAGCAGGCACTGAACTATTTCCCTCAGCTCCATCATGACAATGACATCTGGTTCTCTTACCGCATCGCCCTCTGCCAGCTGCGCCAGGGCCAGGTCGCAGAAGGGCGGCAGCGCCTGGAAAATCTGCTGAAATATAAGCAGCACTGGATTCTCTATCGTGGCCTGTTCTTTGCGTCCCAGGCGGAAGGCGATAGTGCGGCTATGCGCCGCTACGGGGCGTCGGCTTTTCTGGCCGGCGGTGAATTTAAGGGCAAAGTCAATTTCCTGGTCCAGTTCGCCCAGGCCCTGGAGAATATGGGCGGCTATGAGAAAATGGCCTATTATCATTATCTCCTGGCCCGGGACGTGCGGCAGGACCAGCACTGGAAGGTCAAAGCCGAACTCATTGCTAAAGTCGACAGCTATGCCTTTCCTGAACCGAACCGGCGGGACTTGATGGACGGCCTGCATCAATTCTGGATGGCCGGGAAACATGCCGGACAGACCTGCCATAAAGGGCGTATCGAGCGGATCCTTCCCGGTGGCAAGGCCGGCTTCCTCAAGGACCGTGAGGGTAGTCAGTACTATTTCCGCACGTCGTCGCTGTACCGCGTCCGCCCGCAAGAAGGGGAGAGAGTCACTTTCTACGTAGAAGACTTCTTTGAGACAGGGAAAGAAAAACCGGCCCATCGCGCCGTGGACATCGAGCCGGTTTTGCTATATCATAAGAGTTGAATTTACTAGAGAAAGTGAGTGGCACTCATGATTTTATCAGGCAAGGAAATTGTCAAGCATTTAGGTAAGGAAATCATCATTGAACCCTTCCATCCGGAACGGGTCAATCCCAATAGTTATAATCTGTCCCTGCACAACGAGCTCATGGTCTATGACCATAATGAATTAGACATGGCCAAGCCCAATCCGGCTTCGACCATCTATATTCCCAAGTCGGGCTACGTCTTGCAGCCCAACAAGCTCTACCTGGGGCGGACCAACGAATATACCCGTACCGATGGCTATATCCCCATGCTCGAAGGCCGGTCGTCTGTCGGCCGCCTGGGCGTCTTCATCCACGTCACGGCCGGGTTCGGCGACGTCGGCTTTGCCGGCTACTGGACGCTGGAAATCTTCTGCGTCCAGCCTATCCGCATTTATCCCAATGTCGAAATCTGCCAGATTTACTACCACGATATCGACGGGGAATACGATACCTATAAACACGGTAAATACCAGAACAATACGGGCATCCAGCCGAGTATGCTCTGGAAAGACTTTGAAAAAATGAAATAAAGGGAAGTGTCATCATGAAAGAAATAGATATGTTAGCCATGGCCCGGACGAACGGGTTCCGCCTGGGTAATGCCCAGGACCGCCAAGGCGGCACGGGCTGCACGGTCTTGGTATTTCCCGATAGCGCGCCCTGCGCCGTCGATGTCCGCGGCGGCGGCCCGGCCAGCCGGGAATCGGAACTCCTCAGTCCCATGGCGGCTGCGTCGGGCATCCACGCCATCCTGCTCAGCGGCGGCAGTGCCTTTGGCCTCAATGCCTCGACAGGGGTCATGCAGTACCTGGAAGAACAGCACATCGGCTTCGATACGCGTATCTGCAAGGTGCCCCTCGTCGTCGAGTCGTGCATTTATGACCTGGGCTGCGGCGACAACGTCCGTCCCGATGCGGCCATGGGCTATGCGGCCTGCCAGGCAGCGGAAACGGGGGACTTCCGTGAAGGCTGCTACGGCGCCGGTACGGGGGCGACAGTCGGTAAGCTCTGTGGTCCGGACTATATGATGAAATCCGGTCTCGGTGCTTATGCCGTCCAGGTCGGCGACCTCCAGGTCGGTGCCGTCGTCTCCGTCAACGCCGTCGGCGATGTCCTCGATGAACAGGGACAGATCCTGGCCGGCATGCGCAGCCGCGACGGCCAGGGCTTTGCCGACACGCGGCGGGTCATGCTGGAAGAAGCGGGGCAGACGCCGACCCTCTTTTCCCAGCGCGCCGTCGGGACGACGACCAATACGACTATCGGCGCTGTCGTCACCAATGGGCGGTTCGACAAGGCCCAGCTCAAGAAAATCGCCGCCCTGGGCAGCAACGGCATCGTCCGCGCCATCCGTCCCGTCAATACGACGGCTGACGGCGATTCCCTCTATGCAGCCAGTGTCGGCAGCATTTCGGCTGAATTGAGCCTGACCGGCACCATCGCGGCCTACGTTGTAGAAAAAGCCATCCGCCGCGCCGTCTGCCAGGCTGAAAGCCTGTATGGCATCGAGGCGTGCCAGGATGTTTGATGTAATGATGTTTGATGTTTGATGTAAAAAAATAATTATGACCATCACATCAAACTTCAAACTTCAAACTTCAAACTAACAGGGGAGCGCTTTCAGAAAATGTGCTGCCTATATTCTGGTGAAAGAGGAGTGTTTTTATGTACGATTACGTCATCGTCGGCAGCGGCCTCTTTGGCTGTGTCTTTGCCCACGAGATGCATAAGGCCGGCCGGCAGTGCCTGGTCCTGGAACGGCGGGACCAGGTCGGCGGCAATGTCTATTGTGAAGAAAAGGACGGCATCCATATCCATCGCTATGGCGCCCATATCTTCCATACGTCGGACCTGCGGGTCTGGGAGTATGTCAATCAGTTCGCTAAATTCAATCATTTTATTAATACGCCTGTTGCCAATTATAAGGGCGAACTGTACAACCTGCCTTTCAATATGAATACGTTTGCCAAGATGTGGGGCATCATCACGCCGGAACAGGCAGCGGCCAAAATCGAAGGCCAGCGCCGGGCAGCGGGCATCACGGAGCCGGAGAACCTGGAAGAACAGGCCATTTCCCTCATCGGCACGGATGTGTATGCGAAACTGATCAAAGGCTATACGGAAAAGCAGTGGGGCCGGAGCTGTAAGGAATTGCCGGCCTTCATCATCAAGCGCCTGCCCGTACGCTATACCTTTGACAACAATTATTTCGACGACGAGTATCAGGGGATTCCCAAAGGCGGTTATAACGTCCTCATCGACGCCCTCCTGGATGGTGTCGAAGTGCGGACCGGTGTCGATTATAACCGGGAACGGGCGTCATACCTGGATGTAGCCCGCAAAGTCGTCTATACTGGCCCGATTGACGAGTATTTTGGCTACCGCTTGGGCCATCTGGCTTATCGGGGCTTACATTTTGAAACAGAACGTTATAACGAAGTCAACCATCAAGGTGTGGCAGTCATGAATTACACCGACCGGGAAACGCCATATACGCGGACTATCGAGCACAAGCATTTTGAATTTGGCAGACAGCCTGTGACGTATGTCACTAAGGAATATCCGGCCGAATGGCAGGCCGGCCAGGAAGCGTATTATCCGGTCAACGATGAAGCCAACCAGGAACTGTACCGTAAATATGCAGCCTTGGCCCGCCATGAATACAACGTCATCTTCGGCGGCCGCCTGGCAGAATACAAATATTACGACATGGACGACGTCATTGCCAGTGCCCTGGCTGCGGTAGAAAGGGAAGGATATCATGCAGAAACAAATTCGTAAGGCCGTCATCCCGGCGGCAGGCTATGGGACACGCTTTTTGCCGGTCACCAAGGCCATCCCCAAGGAAATGATCCCCATTGTCGATAAACCGGTCATCCAGTATATCGTCGAAGAAGCCCTGCAGAGCGGCATCGAAGAAATACTCATCATCACCGGCCATGGCAAGCGGGCCATTGAAGACCATTTCGACACCAATATCGATTTGGAACTGCAATTGCGTCAGCAGGGGAAAGACCAGCTGCTGCACCTGGTTCAGGATATTTCGTCGATCAACGTCCACTACATCCGCCAAAAACACATGCGCGGACTGGGCGACGCCATCCGCTGTGCCGAATCGTTCATCGATAATGAACCTTTTGCCGTCCTCCTGGGCGACGACGTCATCTATAATCCGGAGAAACCGGCGCTGAAGCAGATGATGGAAGCTTTCAGCCGCTTAGGGGCGACCATGCTCGGCTGCCAGGAAGTGCCGCAGGAACTGGTGTCGCGCTACGGCATCGTCCAGGGCCAGCCGACAGACGACGACCGCGTCGTCAAGCTCATCGATATGATTGAAAAACCGGCTGTCGACGAAGCACCGAGCCGCCTGGCTGCGCTAGGCCGTTATATCTTGACGCCGGATATCTTTGAAATCCTGCGCCGTGTCCAGCCGGGGAAGGGCGGCGAAATCCAGCTTACTGATGCCCTGCGCCTCATGGCTGACCGGGAAGCGGTCTACGCCTATACCTTCAGCGGCCGCAGCTACGACACGGGCAATAAACTGGGCTTCCTCAAAGCTACTGTCGAATACGCCCTGCGCCGGGAAGACCTGGGAGACGCCTTCCGGGAATACCTGCGTACCAGCCTTCCCTGATAGGGAGGTGGCCGTAAGGCCGGAGGGGTTGCCTTGAAAACCTCTCAGTCAGCTGCGCTGACAGCTCCCCTATCAGGGGAGCCACGGACCATGAGCCACGGCTGTCCGTTCTGGCAGCCGTCCTGCGCCTTCTGTTGGTCGGCACCTGACGGGCCAGAATGGCTTGGGATAACCCATGCGGATTATGCCTCCCCTAATAGGGGAGGTGGCCGTAAGGCCGGAGAGGTTGCCTTGAAAAACCTCTCAGTCAGCTGCGCTGACAGCTCCCCTATCAGGGGAGCCATGAGTGGGCCGCCTTCACAGGACGGCCCCTACGAACCACGAACCACTAGCCACTAGCCACGAGCCACTACTTCTTCCGTCTTTGGCGGAAGAAATCTTTCATCAGGGCCGCACATTCCTCGGCGCGGACGCCGGCTGTGACCTCGGTCCGGTGGTTGAGGCAGTCGTTGTCGACGAGGTGGAACAGGGACCGCACGGCACCTGCTTTGGGGTCGTCGCAGCCGTAGACGACCCGGTCCAGGCGGCTGTTGACGATGGCACCGGCACACATGGGGCACGGTTCGACGGTCACATAAAGAGTACAGCCTGTCAGGCGCCAGCGGTTCAGGGCGCGGCAGGCTTTTTCAATGGCTAAGAGTTCGGCGTGGGCCGTAGCACAAGGCAGGCTTTCGCGCAGGTTATAGGCCCGGGCGACGACTTTCTTTTCATAGACAATGACGGCGCCGATGGGGATTTCCCCGACGGCATAGGCCGTCTTGGCTTCAGCCAGGGCTTTGCCCATATAAAATTCATCTTTGGTCATGTTGAATCTCCTTGGTAAAAAAATTTACGTCTATCATAACACGAAAACAGGGAAGGGGAAACTATTATGGATGCCATTTGGTGGCAGATTTTCGACTTGTTGGGGACGACGGCCTTTGCCGTATCCGGCGTCTTTGCGGCCATTTCCCGGCGCATGGACCTGTTCGGCATCTTCGTCCTCAGTGCGGCGACAGCCGTCGGCGGCGGTATCATCCGCGATATCCTCATCGGCAATATCCCGCCGGCAGCCTTTAAGAACAGTATTTATCTATGGATCATCCTCGGCTCCATGGCCGTCATCACGATTATCGTCCGCTATTTCAATATCCGCATGTGGCGCCGCGTCGTCGGCAAGCTCTCCATCTGGTATCTCGTCTGCGACGCCATCGGTCTCGGTTCCTTTACGGTCACCGGGACCCTCCTGGGCTGTTTCTACTATCCCGACTACTGGATCCTGGATATCACCCTCGGCGTCCTGACGGCCGTCGGCGGCGGCGTCATCCGCGACGTCCTGGCCGGCCGCATCCCCGGCGTCCTGCGCAAGGAGGTCTACGCGACGGCGTCCCTCCTGGGAAGTATTTTTCTCTACGGGGCGGTCATCCCCTTTGAAGTACCCCTGGAAGTCGGGGCTATCGTCAGCTTTTCCGTCACCGTCGCCATCCGCCTGGTCGCCATCCGCCTGCACCTCAATATCCCCAGGATCCGCCGCGTCCGCCATCGGAGGGCGTAGGGCAGCCTGGGTAAGGCGAACCGCCACTAGCCACTAGCCACTAGCAACTAGCTACGAACCACAGGCCACGGCCTCTACAAATTTCCCCAGGCCCGTGATATAATAAAGGGTACAATTTTTTTTCTTCATACTAGGAGTGATAACGTGAATCTGTTACAGAAAGCAGTCAGCCTGGCCGTAGCGTCTTTCTTTTTATGTGCCTCGCCGGCTGCACTGGCAAAGACGATTTTATATGTACCCCAGGATGACCGGCCTGTCGATTATGAATATACGGTCAGTACGGCCGAAGCGGCCGGCTATGATGTCCTGACGCCGCCGGCCCAGTATTTGTCGGGCATGAATTTCCACGGTTCGCCGGATAAGCTCATGGCCTGGGTCGATGCCAATGCCGGCAAGGCCGACGCCATGGTCCTGTCCATCGATTCCCTGGTCTATGGCGGCCTTGTCGATTCGCGCAAGCATAATCTGCCCATGGAAACGCTGACGGCGCGCCTGGAAAAGGTCGAAGCCCTGCATAAATCGCACAAGAAGGTACCCATTTATGTCTTCAGTACGGTCATGCGCAGTCCCTGGGCTGGCGGCAAAGGCGTAGAACCGGACTATTACCTGACCATGGGGTCCGACATCTATCAGCTGGCGTCGCTCCAGGCCAAGATGGACGAAGAAGGCCTGAATCCGCAGGAACGGAACGACTGGTTCGCCATCATGCGCCGCGTACCGATGGAATACCTGCAGGACTGGTATAACCGGCGCCGCAAGAACATGAGCATCAATTACCGCCTCATCGACGATGCCCGCAAAGGTGTCTTTACCTATTACAGCCTGGGCCACGATGACAATTCCGTTAGCACCCAGTCGTCGCTGGAATCGAAGTACCTGGAAATGGCCGGTGACGGCATCCCCAAGACGGCTTTCGGCTCCTTCCCCGGTGCCGACCAGCTGGGCCTGCTGCTCATCACCCGGGCCAGCAACGATTTCAATAATTATCATCCCAAAATCACCGTCATCTATCCCTTGGGCGGCGGTGAAAAGACTGTGCCCCGCTACGACGGCCAGGCCATTGGCAAGACCATTGCGTCCCACGTCGAAGCCATCGGCGGCACTATGGTCGACAACGAACGGCCGGACCTGTTGCTGGCTGTCAATACGCCGCTGACGACGTCGACGACGGAATCGGCCAACTTCGAGAACTTCCCGATCATGCTCCAGTCGACGCGGGATTTCCTGACGCAGATCGAAAAGGCCGTCAACCTCGGCATCCCCGTCAGCATCGTCGACATGGCCTTTTCCAACGGTTCCGACAACACCCTGGTCTACGGCCTCTATCAGGATCAGATGATGTACCGCCTGGCCGCCTATAACGGCTGGAATACGGCCAGCAACTCCGTTGGCTACGGTATCGCTCAGGGCGTCCTGTCCAAGTACATGACGGCCGATGCCCACCGCGACATGCTGACGACGCAGTACCTGGACAACTGGGCTTATCAGGCCAATGTCCGCGACTACATCTACCGCATGCAGCAGAAACTGGAAGCCGGCGTCGTCACCCAGTACTACCCGACGCTCAACGAAGAGCTCCAGAGCCGCACGAAGGAACAGCTCCAGCGCTATGCGTCGACGTATCTCGGCATCGACCCCAAGACCGTCGATGTCACCCTGCCGTGGCAGCGCCTGTTCGAAGTCTACGTCGATGTCAAGCCGGCGCCGACAGTCCCCCTGGAAGCCGACGTGCGCCATGACATGAACAGCCGCGAACTCCAGTCCCTGGCCAATGAGGTTTCGGAAGCGCAGGCTAAGCTCGATGCGTCCCGGACGGTCAATGCCGACGGGACGGTCAGCCAGGCCGACCCGGCCGTCCAGGCCCAGCTCCAGGCAGCCAAAGCTGCCGCCCAGGCCCGGTATGAACAGGAAAAACAGGCCCAGGCCATCAATCACAGTGAAGAAAAAGCCCAGCAGAGCCGTACCTGGGCTGCACAGAAATAAGAGAGCCTATGGAACAACAGAAACAGACAACGACACAACTTCATCAGGGACGACGCGTTCCCCGCAAAAAGAAAGGCCGCCGTATAGTTGCCGTCTTGGCCGGCCTCATCTGCCTCGGCGCCGCTGCCGTGGCTTATGGCTATTTCGGCCCGAATTTCCTCCTGCCCTATAAGAGCGGCTACGTCCATGTCCGCAGCGACATGACGGCTTCCGAAGTCGGCGATATCCTGACCGATAAGGGCTATATCGCCAGCCCCTTGTGGTTCCGCGCCGTAGCGACCGTTACCGGCCAGGCCGGGGATATCCATGCCGGCGAGTATACCCTCGATTCGCGCATGAGCCTCCATGCCTTGCTGGACAAGCTGACCAGCGGCAAGTCCGAAGCGGACCGGCTGGTCGTCCCCGAAGGCTATACGGTCCGGGAAATTGCCAAAGCCGTCGCCGCCAACGGCCGCATCAGCGAAGCCGATTTCCTCAAGGCCGCTTCCTCGTCGGACCAGCTCCTGCCGTATATGAAGGGAAACCGCAAAGTGACCTTCCCGACGGAAGGTTTCTTGTTCCCCGATACATATTTCATCCCTTATGATGCCACGGCAGACGACGTCATAGCCATGATGATCAAGAACTTCGACGACCACTTGACGGACGCCATGAGAGCGGGCATTGCCAAGCAGAACTTGTCGATTTACCAGTTCGTCACCTTGGCTTCGCTCATCGAAAAGGAAGCGAAATACGAAAAGGACCGGCCCCTCATCGCGTCGGTCTTCGAGAACCGCCTGAAGATCCACATGAAGCTCCAGTCCGATGCCAGCATTTCCTATGCCATGGGGACCCACAAGGCGGCATACAGCATCAATGAGACCCAGTACGATTCGCCGTACAATACGTACCGTTATGAAGGCCTGCCGCCGGGACCCATCGGCAATCCCGGCATGGATTGTATGGAAGCCATCCTGGAAGCGCCGCCGACGAAGTACCTCTATTTCGTCGCCGATAAGGACGGCCACAACTATTTTGCCGCTACTTATGAAGAACACATGAAGAACGTCCAGGAGCACATGCCATGATGGACGCCTTGTTTGAAGAAATGAAAGCCTGTGCCAGGGAACAGGACCTGCCCATCCTGCGCGACAGCGAACTTCCCTTGTTCACGGGCATCGTGGCGTCGTGCCGGCCGTCGCGGGTCCTGGAAATCGGCACCTGCATCGGCTATTCGGCCTTGCAGATGGCGCCGTTCCTGGCACCGGGCGGGACGATTACGACGATTGAACTTGACCGTGAGCGCTACGACCTGGCCTGCCGGTTCTTCCGGCGTTCGCCGTATGCTTCGGTCATCACGGCTCTCCACGGCGACGGGACGGAACTGGCCGGGGCTTTGCCCGGTCCGTGGGACTTCGTCTTTCTCGACGGGCCGAAAGGGCAGTACGTGCGCCAGCTGCGGCAGCTCCTGCCCAAGCTCCTGCCCGGTGCCATCGTCGCAGCCGACAACATCGATTACCATGACATGTTTTACCTCGAAGGGCCTTTGCCGCATAAGCACCGCACGGCTGTAACCCGCCTGCGGGAGTTCATGGACCTCGTCGGCGACCGGTCCCGTTTCGAGACTGTATTTTTTGAAAATGGCGACGGCATGACCGTTTCGCAATGGAAAGGATAAGAGAATGGGAAAAATGGAATTGCTGGCTCCGGCCGGCAGTATGGATAAAATGAAGATGGCCTTTTTATACGGTGCCGATGCCGTCTACCTGGGAGGGAAGTCCTTCGGCCTGCGGGCTTTCAGCGACAACTTTTCCAATGAAGAACTGAAGGAAGCCGTCGACTACGCCCATGCCCGGGGCAAGCACATCCACGTGACGGTCAATATCTTCCCGCACAACGACGACCTCAAGGCCCTGCCGGATTACCTCGTGTACCTGCGCGACATTGGCGTCGACGCCATCCTCATCGCTGACCCGGGCATCTTCGCCATGGCCCGGCAGCTCGTGCCCGACCTGCCTGTCCACGTGTCGACCCAGGCCAATACGACCAACTGGGCGTCGACGAAATTCTGGCATGACAACGGCGCATCGCGCGTCGTCATGGCCCGCGAAGTGAGCCTCCGCGACGTCAAGGAAATCCACGCCAAAGTGCCCGATGTCGAACTGGAAGGCTTCATCCACGGCGCCATGTGCATTTCCTATTCCGGCCGCTGCCTGCTGAGCAATTATTTCACCCACGGCGACCGCGACTCGAACCGCGGTGAATGTGTCCAGTGCTGCCGCTTCAAGTACAACGTCGTCGAAGAAAAGCGGCCAGGCCAGTATTTTCCTGTCGTCGAAGATGAACGGGGAACGTATATCTTCAACTCCAAGGACCTCTGCCTCCTGCCGTATCTGCCGGACCTCTACGACGCAGGCCTTTCCAGCCTGAAAATCGAAGGGCGCATGAAGAGCATCCATTACGTCGCCACGGTGACCAAGGTCTATCGCCAGGCTTTCGATGCCTACGAAGCCGATCCGGAACACTTCACGGTCCGCCAGGAATGGCTCGACGAACTGGAAAAGATTTCCCACCGGCCCTATACCCGGGGCTTCTCCGTTTCCCGGCCGACGGCGGCCGACCAGGTCTACAGCCAGTCGAGCAATACCCAGACCCATGAATTTATCGGCCTGGTCAAGTCCTACGATGAAGAAAAGGGATTGGCCTGGGTGGAACAGCGGAACCACTTCAAGCTGGGCCAGACTGTCGAATTTCTCCAGCCCAAAGGCCAGCTGGTCCGCTATACTATCGACCGCATCGTCGACGAAGACGGGCAGGACCTCGACGCCGCCCGCCACGCCCAGCAGCTCGTCGGCCTGGCCGTACCGCAGCGGCTGGAACCGTATTCCATGATGCGCCGCCAGGTGAAGAGCCATGTTTGATGAAGACTGGGTCTACTTCCAGGCCCCTCCGGCAGAAATGACCTTCATCAACCGCATCATCGAAGGCTGTGACTACCTGGGCGTCGTCACGGCCCTGGATGGCAGGAAGGGACTGGGCTTTGTCAGGACGACAAAAGACACGGCAGGGGAGACAAAAGAGGTACTCCAATCCCTGCCCATCCCGGTCCGGATCCTGAGCCGCCAGGAAGCGCTCGCCGCAGCTGGACAACAGTAGTGTATAAAATTTACAGAATTTATAGTTATACGATTTAGTGAAAAGCGCTGCCCTTGACGGCAGCGCTTTTTTTGCTCTTCAAAACATTGTATTTTAAAAAATAGCAGTCCTTGTTGTAACATGTAAAATAGTTGTTTTTACTATCCATTTTTTGGCGGTTAGCCCTTTAAATTCTTGACAGAATTGGTGTATAATTAATGATATAATCATAAAATACTTTATAGCGTATATTATATGCGTATACGGTACGCTATTGAATCCAAGACCCGCCGTCTGACGATACGATGTCCATTATCATACATACTGAAACCATAAGCGAAGCGGCCGGGTCCCAGTCAAGTAAGGAGGAGCTTCTATGAAAAAATCTAATTGCCTGGCCATGATTCTGGCCGGCGGGAAAGGGAGCCGTCTGGGCGTCCTGACCAAAGATCAGGCTAAACCGGGCCTCTTGTTCGGCGGAAAATACCGCATCATCGACTTCCCCTTGAGTAACTGCCGCAATTCCGGCATCGATACGGTCGGTATCCTGACCCAGTACCAGCCGCTGGAACTGAACTGGTATATCGGCAACGGCAGTTCGTGGAACCTCGACTCGACCAAGGGCGGGACCTATGTCCTGCCGCCATATCAGAGCGACGGCGGCTCCAACTGGTATCGCGGCACGGCCGATGCCATCTATCAGAACCTGAACTTCGTGGAAATGGTCGGCGACGATTACGTCCTCATCCTGTCCGGCGACCACATCTATTCCATGGACTACGACAAGATGCTTAATTTCCACAAGAAACATCACGCCAAGGCCACTATCGGCACGATCCGCGTCCCCTGGGATGAAGCCAGCCGCTTCGGCATCATGGTAGCCGACGAAAACATGCGCATCACCAAGTTCCAGGAAAAACCGGCCAAACCGGAAAGCAACCTGGCTTCCATGGGCATTTACATCTTCGACCGGGACGTCCTGGAATCGTACCTCAAAGCCGACGCCAAAGATGAAAAATCGGAACACGACTTCGGCAAGAACGTCATCCCGGCCATGCTGGGCGACAAGATTCCCCTCTATGCCTATCCCTTTGAAGGCTACTGGAAGGACGTCGGCACCATCGACAGCCTGTGGCAGGCCAACATGGACCTCATCGCCGACGAACCGCCTATCGACCTGCGCGACAGCCATTGGCGCATCTACTCGGGCAACCAGAGTTTCCCGCCGCACCTCATCGGTCCCAAGGGCTCGGCCAAGAGTTCCCTCATCGCCGAAGGTTCGGAAATCTTCGGGACCGTCAGCAATTCGGTCATCTTCTACGGCGTCACCATCAAAGAAGGGGCGAAAGTTACGAACTCCGTCATCATGCCGGGGACGGTCGTCGAAGAAAATGCCGTCGTCGACAAGGCTATCCTGGGCGAACGGTGCCATATCTATCCGGGCGCTGTCCTCCACAATGAAGATGGCTCTGTCGCCGTACTGGGCCGCAAAGGGGAATTGAAACCAGAAAAAGTCACAGCGAAAGGGGAACACTAGTTATGAATAGCAATATGATCGGCCTCATCAATATGCGCGAAGACCATCCCTTGCAGGAAATCAACGACACGCGCCCGTTGTCGACGCTGCCCATTGGCGGCAAATACCGCCTCATCGACTTTACGCTTTCCAATATGGTAAACGCCGGCATCGAAAATGTCGGACTCCTGCTCTCCAGCCAGTCCCGGTCGGTACTGGACCACATCCGGTCCGGCAAGGAATGGGGCCTGGCCCACAAGGGCGACGGTTTGTTCTACCTGCCGGAAGAACGGGCAGACATCGAACATCCCGTAGAAGGGGACATCGCCGCGTATTATAAGAACCTGGTCTTCGTCAAACGGGCTAACAAGCGCTACGTTCTCTTGTCGGGCTGTGACATGGTCCAGAACATCGACTACGACGAAGTCCTCCATTTCCACCGCCATCACAATGCCGATGTCACCCTCATCTACCAGCAGCAGAAGTATGACTTCGACCGCGAAGGCTATATTCTGACCATCGATGACGTCTGCAAGGACCGGGTCCTGTCCATCGAAGCCAAGCCGGAAGTCAAGGCCGGGGATAACTTATACCAGCGGGGAATC